>DATEVZ010000027.1:0-4824 GCA_035258265.1 Candidatus Acidiferrales bacterium | reverse complement strand
ATGCCGGCATGAAGGAATTTACTTTGGCCGTGTAGTCGACAAAGCCCGCGAAGTTGCCGTAGCCGACGTTGCGGCCGGTGTAGAGGCCGAAGCGATCGGCGATGCCGGAGAGAAATGCCGCGCCCAGGGCGATGCGGGCGTAAAGAACGCCCAGATGCTCGAAAGTTTGCGCGCGACTCGCTTTCGCTGCTTCGCGCGATTCGACTGTTGGGGAAGCTGTTGGAGCGTTGCTCATTGTTGTTTGCCTCCTGCTAGTTTGCGGTCGGGTGGCGGGACGCTGAGCGGCGTTTCGTGGTCGCAAACGAAATAGGCGAGGAATTTTACAGGTTCTGTTTGGCTGGCGTTGGCGGAAACTTGATGAACGCCGTTGGGAGGTTCGTAGAAACTTTCACCGGCCTGGTAGGTGGATTCGGGCTCGCCCCTAACTTGCGCGCGCAGTGCGCCCTCGACCACGTAGACAATGACCGGGCAAGGGTGACTGTGCGGAGTGGAAGACCCGCCGGGCGCGTAAGTAACTTCGACCACTGTGGCCTTGAGGTCGCGGCCATCGAGCTGTGGCAAAGTCTGGGCCAAGATTACGCGCGATTGCTCCGCGCTTTTGGCTTGCGATGCGTTGGACTGCGCCTGCCCGCAGAGTGCGTAGCTTCCGGCGGCCGCTGTGAAGAATAAGGTAGCGGCTAGCAGAGCGGCCCACTTGGTAGGTACATTCATCGCCAGTTCCTCCGTGCGAGTAAGATAAATAATAGTGGACCATCAAGGAAGGTCCACTTAGAATATTCTCTCTGTACCACTTTGTTGAAGGGATGCGGGGATGGCGAAGCCGATGCCCAAACGATGACGAAGCGGGCGACTGCCTTTAGGTTGACTCTTCCGCCGCGGGATTTCGGCACCCCAGCGTATCGCTGGCTGTACTCCGTACTTCGAGCCGAAATTCTGGAGGGCCGGCTGCGACCGGGAACGCAGGTGCCTGCGACGCGCGATCTCGCCCAACAATATGGACTTTCGCGTGGCACCATCGTCAGCGCGTTCGAGCAATTGAAGTCCGAGGGTTATGTTCAAGGGAGCGTGGGGTCTGGAACCTACGTGAGCAAGGTCTTGCCGGATGATTTGCTGCAAGTCGTCCGCAAGACGAGCCTGACGGCGCCCACAAGACGCGATCAGCAGCGGCATGGGTCGGAATACGCGCGACGGGTGAGCCTATTTCCGGGGTATGAAATTCGTCGCAGCCGCGCATTTCGCGCGAACCTGCCGGCCGTGGATTTATTCCCGACAACTCTGTGGGCGCAGCTCGTGGCTCGGCGCTGGCGGAGTGCTCCAGCGAGTCTTTTGGTGGGCTGTGACGCGAAGGGATACGGTCCGCTGCGCGAGGCGGTGGCCGATTATCTGGGAGTTTCGCGCGGAGTGAAGTGCGTGCCGGAACAGGTTGCGATTGTTGCGGGCGTACAGGAAGCGCTTGACTTGGTGGCGCGGCTTTTTCTGAATCCCGGCGACCGCGTATGCATGGAGGATCCCGGATATCCGGGCGCGGCGATCGTTTTCGAAGCGGTCGGCGCGAAAATCAGCGCGGCGCGCGTGGACGACGAAGGCATGGAGTTGCGGGACGCACGTTTGCGCGGAGCGCGGCTGGTATACGTGACTCCCGGGCACCAGTTTCCGCTGGGAATTACGATGAGCCTGGCGCGACGGCTGGAACTGCTCGAATGGGCGCGGAAATCCGGCGCGCTGATTTTTGAGGATGATTACGACAGCGAGTATCGCTATTCGGGGCGTCCCGTGCCGGCGATGCAAGGGCTCGATCGCAATGGACGGGTGCTCTTTGCGGGGAGCTTCAGCAAAGTGATGTTTCCATCGTTGCGGCTGGGATACCTGGTAATTCCGCTGAACCTGCTGGATTACTTCTCGGCAGCGATATCAGTGACGAGCCGTCATGCGCCGCTGCCGGAGCAGGCGGTGCTTTGCGATTTCATCACCGAAGGACATTTCGGGCGCCATCTGCGGCGCATGCGAGAAGTATATGCGGAGCGATTGTCCGTTCTGCTGGAAAGCGCGCGGCAGAAGCTAGCGGGGTTGCTCGAAATTTCGAACATAGAGGCTGGATTGCAGACGGTGGGGTGGTTGAGCAACGGCGTGAGCGGGGAAGATGCGACGAATGCCGCAGCTAAGCGCGGTGTGGAAGTGATCCGGCTGGATTGGTACAGCCGCGGACGGCTGATCCGCGACGGATTGCAGTTGGGCTTTGCCGCCGTGGATGCGCGGGAGATCCGTCGCGGTGTGCAAGAACTTGCCATTGCGCTAGAGGACTTTCGCTCATCCCCTTGATTGGCGGGCGCAATTCGGTTAGCTTTGCACAGCGCAGCGAGGGACACGTGAATATCGGCATCCGCAAAGCGGGACGTGCGACGATTTTGGATCTGGATGGACCGTTGAAGCTCGGCGACGCCGAGGAAGCGTTCCGCAATCAGGTGCAGCAACTGATTGACAACGGATCCATGCATATAGCCGTCAATCTGGCGGGGGTGACCGAACTGGATAGCTCCGGCATTGGCGCGCTGGTGCGGGCTTTCACCACTTTGAAGCGGGCCGGGGGCAAGGCCACTTATTTTGCGGCTAACAAGCGGGTGATGATGTTGCTGAAAATGGTGCGTTTGGATTCAATCTTGGATTTAGCGGAAGACGAAGCGACGGCGCTCGCGCGAATTTAAGACAGTTAACAATTCCACCAGGCTGTTTCCCCAGGAAGCTTAGCGGCGGTCGAGGGCCGGATGGCGCACGTCGCGGCCTGCTACGAAGTAGATTACGTCTTCGGCTATGTTGGTGGCGTGGTCGCCGATGCGTTCAAGATTCTTGGCCACGAGGATCAGTTCGAAGGCGGCGAACACCTGCGCAGAATCTTCCATCATGTAGGTGAGCAGCTCGCGGAAAAGTTGATCGCGCAGGCGGTCCACTTGATCGTCGCGGCGCAGCACGCTTTGTGCGAGGTCTTGATCGGCGCGCACGAGGGCGTTCAGGCTGTCGCGCACCATGGCTTCGGCTAGTTCGCTCATGCGGGGCAGGTCCACATACGGCTTCACCTGAGGGTGCCGCAGGATGCGCATGGCAGATTGCGCGATATTCACGGCTTGGTCGCCGATGCGTTCGAGGTCGCCATTGATGCGCGAAACAGCGAGGAGAAAGCGCAGGTCGGCGGCCATGGGCTGCTGCAGGGCGAGCAGTCGCTGGACGCGCTCGTCAATTTCGATCTGCATTTCGTTGATCGCGTCTTCCTCGGAGAGCACGGTTTCCGCGAGGTGTTCTTCGGCGTCCAGGACGGCATGGACGGCTTGATGGACCGCGCGCTCGGCGAGGCTCCCCATCCACAGCAGCCGCTGCTTCAGTTCTTCGAGATCGCGATCGAAATGTCGTTCCATGGTTCCTCAGTCCTTCCACTACTTCACTGCATGCGGAACTCGCGCCGCAATTGCGAAATCAACGTCATCGTACCGGCGATCTTCAGAGTGGCTAGAATTGTCGCCGTGACATCGGTGGCGCACTAAAGTGCGCCGCTGCAATTGCAAAATCCGGGGCGTGCTCCACAGGTCAGCGTGACAAAATCAAATCTGTCCCGGGCGGCCGCGGAAACGGATAGCATCTCATCCGAAGCGGCCGGTGATGTACGCCTCTGTGCGCGGATCCTTCGGCGTGGTAAATAGCTTGGACGTTTCGCTGTGCTCGATCAGTTTTCCATCAAGCATGAACGCCGTGTAGTCGCTGGCGCGAGCCGCTTGCTGCATATTGTGCGTCACAATCGCCATGGTGCAGCTGTCTTTTAATTGGAACATGAGCTCTTCGATTTTGGCGGTGGTCACCGGATCGAGCGCCGAGCAGGGCTCATCGAGCAGGAGCACTTCCGGATCCACCGCCAGAGCACGGGCGATGCACAGGCGCTGCTGCTGACCGCCGGAGAGCGCGAAGGCCGATTTCTTGAGGTAATCTTTCACTTCTTCCCACAACGCCGCGCGCCGCAGGCTTTTCTCGACGAGGTCGTCGAGTCGTCCCTTGTATCCATTGATTCGCAACCCGTAGGCAACGTTCTCGTAGATGGATTTCGGAAACGGATTAGGCCGCTGGAAGACCATGCCGACTCGCCGCCGCAGTCCCACTACATCCATTCCGTGAATGTCCTGCCCATCGAGAAGGACTGCCCCTTCCACTCGCGTATTGCGAATGGTTTCGTTCATGCGGTTCAGAGTTCGTAGAAACGTGGACTTGCCGCAACCGGAAGGCCCAATCAGCGCAGTGATACGGTTTATCGGAATATCTAGACTTAGGCCAAAGACGGCCTGCTTCGGACCATAGAAAAAATTCAGGTTCGAAATCTTCAGACGCAGCGACTGCTCGGTCGTTGGTGACGTCGTTTTTTCCATAGGCGCTGGATCTCTCAGTGCTCTTGCTGATAGCGCGGATTGAGGTGCACCACTCACGGTTGAATCCTGCCTTTTACTAGATGGCCTTAGTGCGCGCGAGTATAAACCGCGCGCCCAAATTAGATACAAGAACTAAACCCAAAAGAACCAGCCCCGCAGCCCAAGCCTGACGGTGCCAGTCGTCATAGGGCGCAATCGCGTAGGTATAAATCATGACTGGCAGCGAGGCGATCGGCTGCCCCCAACCCTGGCTCCAATAGCGATTGCTGAAGGCGGTGAACAGCAAGGGCGCAGTCTCGCCTGCTACGCGCGCCAGAGCCAGCAGCATGCCCGTCAGAATGCCCCCGCTCGCGGCTGGAAGCACCACAGTGACGATCGTCTTCCACTGGCTGGCGCCCAGGGCCATGGCGGCTTCGCGCAG
>DATEVZ010000026.1:0-4976 GCA_035258265.1 Candidatus Acidiferrales bacterium | reverse complement strand
CGAAGAAAAATTGGACGTGCTGCTCTTCATCGACAATATTTTCCGGTTCGTGCAAGCGGGGTCCGAAGTATCGGCGCTGCTGGGCCGCATGCCCTCCGCCGTGGGATATCAGCCCAACCTGAACACGGAAATCGGCGAACTGCAGGAGCGCATCACCTCGACCAAGAACGGGTCGATCACTTCGGTGCAGGCGATTTACGTGCCTGCCGACGATTACACCGATCCGGCGCCGGCCGCAACGTTCGCGCACCTAGACGCGACCACCAACTTGAGCCGACAGATCGTCGAGCGCGGAATTTATCCGGCCGTCGATCCGCTGGCCAGCTTCTCGCGCATTTTGGATCCGCGCATCGTCGGGCAGGAACATTACAACGTGGCTCGGTCAGTGAAATCCGTGCTGCAACGCTACAAGGAATTGCAGGACATCATCGCGATTCTGGGCATCGAAGAACTTTCCGACGACGATAAACAAACAGTCACGCGCGCGCGTAAAATCGAAAAATTCCTCTCGCAACCCATGTTCGTGGCCGAGCAGTTCACCGGGCTGGAAGGCAAGTACGTAAAGATTGCAGACACCGTGCGTGGCTTCAAGGAAATCGTCGAAGGTAAGCACGACGATTTGCCGGAGCAGGCGTTTTACATGGTCGGCACGATCGAGGAAGTGCGCGAGAAAGCCGAGAAGATGGTGGCGGGAGCGGCAGCGTAGTTCGAGGCTGCGCGCTCAACGGGCGAAACTAAAGCGATGGCGACTTTGCCGGAAAAAATCGAGCTGCAAGTGGTGACGCCCGAGCGGCACATCTTGAGCGAAGAGGTGGACTCGCTCGAAATGCCCGGGAAAGACGGCTATCTAGGCATTCTGCCCGGGCACGCGCCGCTGATCACCGAGCTGGGCGTCGGCATCCTGACCTACCACAAAGGCGGCGAGACGCGCTTGCTGACAGTGATGCACGGCTACGCGGAAGTGCTGCCGGACCGCGTGATCGTGTTGGCGGAAACCGCAGAGCGGGCCGAGGAAATCGATGTGGCGCGCGCCCGCGCCGCGCTGGATCGAGCGAAAGCCGATTTACCGAAGGCCGGTTCCACCGAAGCGGACTGGGATCGGTCGAATGCCGCGATTCAGCGCGCTGAAGTTCGTTTGCAGGCGGCTTCCCGGAGCGGCTCGGGAACCGTTCGCACAGGCTCACGCGAGACGGAGCACGCTGCTGCGTAATGATCTACAGGTTATTTCCGATTCGGCACATCTGAATCCGCGGACTATTCGTTGCATCCAATGTTTGTGCTACAAAAGTAGAAAGCTACATGGCTGAAATAACCGTTTATTCCAACACCTGGTGCTGTGATTGCCGTCGCGCGAAATGCTTCCTGCGCGAACGCGGAATACCATTCCGCGAGGTCAATATTGACGACGATGCGGCTGCCGAAGCCATCGTCCTCCAGGTAAACAATGGCAAGCGCAAAGTGCCAACGATTGGCATCGAAGGCCGCTACTTTTCGCTCAGCCCGTTCGACCCCCACAAGCTCGCCGACGAACTGAAAATCCCGCTAAACAAGTAATCGCACTTACTTTCTTCGCGTCCAAAAATCGAGACAGACACTCGCGATTAGTCGAGTGATCGCCTCATGAACCAACCGTGTCCGGCAAGGGCGAGGCGGGTTCGGTAGCGTGATCCTTCCAGTCTCCATGCCTTCCTTGCCTTCGAGATATAGGCGAATTCTCCACTGTGCAAGCGAGCTGATGTCAGGTAAGTCCCACGCCGCGGGTCATTACGCCTGCCACGTGAAGATCCGGCGTCAAGACTACGAGGTCTGCATCGGCGCCTATGGCTAGGATGCCTTTCTTTCCTGCTAGGCCGAGGCGCCGCGCTGGCAGAATCGTCGCCATCCGCACAGCATCCACGAAGGGCACGCCTAGTTCAACGATGTAGCGAAGCGCGCGATCCAGGGTTAAGGTGCTGCCAGCCAGCTTGCCTTCCGAATTGCGGCACACTCCATCCTTCACCGTAACTTCAAAATTTCCCAGGCGGTAGTTGCCATCGCGCATTCCCGTGGCGGCGGTGCCATCGCTCACCAGCAGCACAGTATCGAAGCCCTTGGTGCCGAGCAGCACCTGAATGGCCGGCCCAGCGACATGCACGCCATCGGCGATAATTTCGGCAGTTACTTCGGTGTCGGTAAGGATGGCGCTGACCACTCCGGGATCGCGGTGCGTAAACGGACGCATCGCGTTGTAAACGTGAACCGCGTGGCGCGCTCCGGCTTTAATCGCAGCCCGCGCCTGCGCGTAATCCGCGTCGGTGTGCCCCACCGCGACCACCAAGCCATCCGCGACGGCTGCTGCAATCAGTTCCAGTGCGCCGGGAAGCTCCGGGGCCACCGTGAGGATGCGGACAAGTCCCCCTGCAGCCGCTCGAAATTTCTCGAGGGCCTCGACTGAAGGCTGCGCGATGGATTCCACGGGATGGACGCCCCGGCGCGCCTTGTTGATGAACGGCCCTTCCAGATGCATGCCCAGAATTTCGGCGCCAAAGCGCGTACTGTCCGCGGCGTTCTCGTGGCTGCGAATGTACTGCGCGATACCTTCAAGGCTGCGGCACGTTTCTTCGACCGGTGCGGTTACGGTAGTCGCCACGATGGAAGTGGTTCCGAAGCGCGCGACCGTGGAAGTAATGCGATCGAGCGCGTCCGGCCTCGCCTCCATCACGTCATGGCCTCCCGCGCCGTGAATGTGCACGTCCACAAAGCCCGGAATCACGGTCATGCCGGAGGCGACGTAGTCCTTCGCGCCCGGCGGAATGTGAACTTCGTCGCGATGCCCGATGCCGGTGATGCGTCCAGCTTCGACTACGATAACGCAGTCGGTGAATTGTTCTTGTGGTGTGAGGATGTGGCTGGCATAGATCGCGGTGGCCGTCATGGCGAATCCATGCTACTCGAAGTGGAGCCTAAAATCAGCGTCGAGCCTTGCATCCTTTTCCTAGTCCGCTACAATCAGAAACGCACCTAAACGGGAGGAAATGGATGTCTTACGACAAGAGATATGTGGCGCAGAAGAGGCAGCGGCGACGCCGCAAGACGGCCAAGGCGAAGATGAAATTGTACGAACAAGGAAAGCTGCCGCACGATAAACTGCCCGCCCTCGCAAAGAAATTTCTGAGCCGCAAGAACCGCGCATTGAAAAAAGCCGAGTAAGGGTTCGCGCAGAATTGGAAGGGCGGGGCTTCATCTCCGCTGGAATCTACTTTTTTTTCGGGGCTTTAGCCCCGGAAGTACAGATCCCTTCCCTAAGCCGATAAGCCACTGGCCTACTCCAATCGCATTCCTGCTGGAATTGACGCCGGACAATAAAAAAGGGGGCGTTCGGTGAACGCCCCCTTTTGGCGCTGCGGTGAATCGCGAGCCGCGCCCCGCCAGCACGCGGCTCGTTCAGTTACGGACTTTAGTTACCGCCAGACGTAGAAGCCTGTGCGTGAGTTGCGTTTGCCTTCGGCACGCTCAGGTATCCGCTGATTTTGTCCTTGCCCACCTGGTTCACGACAAACTCAAGAGGTGCACGCGCACCACTCTGGAAGAAATAGAGTGGCTCGTTGGCCGTCAGGTTCTTCTTGTCGTGGCGCTGGTCGTCAACAAAGATCGTGACGCCATACTGGCTCCTCTTGAGGTTCGTGGCGTGGAGTTCGACCATGAGGTTACCGACTTTCTCGCGCGAGTTCTTCTTGTCGATCGTGAACTCGTAGTAGTCGCGCTCACCGAGGCGGCGAAGCTCTTCCACTTCGTCATGGTTCCGCGCGATCAACGTGCCAAATTCGCCGCGGGCCATTTGCAGGTTGTTCTTTTCAGTGTCCAAGTCGGTCTTTACGCCGTTGACGTCCGTGCCGAGTTTGCTGACGTCATCAACGCTAGCCTTGGTCGCAAGCTGAGCGTTGGTCTGGTTCTGCATCTCGGCTAGTTCCTTGGCGTCATCTTCTTTGATCTTCTTGGCCTGAAAGCGCGCCTTCGCAAGTTCGCCTTCGGTCAATTTCATTTTGTCGGTTACGACGCTGAGCTCGCCCTGTAGCTGCGCATTCGTGTCCTCGGCCTTCGCCAAACGCTGGCTGATCACGTCGTCGTTCTGCTTGAATTGCTGCGTTTGTGCAGCCAGAGACTGTTCGAGCTGCTTCGAGCGAGTCGAGGCGGTCCAGCCGGCGCCTAGAGCCACCAGTGAGACAACCGCCAGAGCAACCACGACGATGCCGACCCAGCGGGGTGCTGTAGCTTCGTCTGCGATCACTACGTCTTGCCGTTCGTCACTCATGTCTTTCTCCTCCGAGAAATCCCTTGCGCAGGGGTAAAAGCACGCACAGAACCAAATCTGGGGCGTAGCCTTGCCCTCCCGTAAAACGATGATAATAGGTAACTTATTGGTCCTACGTCGGATGAAAAACTGAGGTTAATTGTGTATTTCGCCACGCAATTTTTACGTCTCCGTAACAATTATGCGTGGTGGACGCGCTTCGGCACTACAGGTGAGCGTTGCGACGGTGAAGTACTAGTCCTGCAACTGGCATCGCGGACTACGCGGGCGTTTTAACCTTCGCGTGTGATGGTCATGTTGCGCAGTGCGGCAATACGATCATCCAGCGGCGGATGCGTGCTGAAAAGGCTCGAGAACATTTGGCGAGCGCTGAGCGGTTGCACGATCATCAGCGCGGACGTAGTGGGCGCAATGTCCATAGGGATCCTCTTGTTGTAAGCGCCGAGTTTTTCCAGTGCGCTGATCAGACCATTGGCATGGCCGACCATCTTAACGCCCGAGGCGTCCGCTTGATATTCGCGCTGGCGCGAAATCCCCAGTTGCAGCAACAGCGCCGCGAGCGGCGCGAGAAATAACATCAGGATCCCCACGATTCCACTGCCGCGATTGCGATCGTCACCACCACCGCCAAACCAGAATCCCATGCGCGCTACCCAGGTAATCGCGCCAGCAATCGTCGCGGCGA
>DATEVZ010000025.1:0-11522 GCA_035258265.1 Candidatus Acidiferrales bacterium | reverse complement strand
CCTGCGTCAGGAGCCAAGGCAGCAGATGCAAAGACCATCGACGCCAAAGCGCCCGCCGTGAAGGCGCGGTAAGCCTCAACTCGTCACGGAATTCCGCTACCCAGTTCTTCCAACGCTATCAATTCGATGCGCGCCGCCATTTGACCACCACCGAATTTCGGGTAGCGTACTGGGTGGAGAGACAGACCATGAGCGAAACGACACAACCCGAGCCCTGGCTGCGCGGCACGTTGACGGAAATATCGCCGGTACCGAGGGCTGTGCTGCATGCCCTCGAACTCGCCAAGGAAGATCTGACTCGCTGGTGCGGCAATCTGAATGACGAACAGCTAAACGCGCGGCCGGCGGACGTCGCGCCCATCGCCTTCCACATACGGCACATCGCGCGCAGCGTGGATCGCCTGCTCACCTATGCCGAAGGAAACCAGTTGAATGAAGAACAACTCACCGCGTTGAACAACGAGCTCACCCCTGACGCGACTAGACACGATGTGTTCACGGAACTGAACACTACTCTCGCGAAATGCGCCACGCGCATCGCTCAAATCGATCCTGCACGCTCGGACGAACCTCGCTACGTCGGCAAGAAGCAGTTACCCACGACCGTCGGCGGCTTGCTCGTCCATATCGCCGACCACACTCAGCGCCACGTTGGTCAAGCCATCACTACAACTAAGATTGTGACCGCGCTCCGCACGGGAACACGGTGGCCCTGACTCAAACTCGAACTGCCGCTCCATTCTCCGACTTAGTCAGATGCTCGAGCAGCTCCCCTTCGGCCCGCGTCTGAAAATGATTACGCATCCAGATCACGCCAATGCGCCTGAAAGCGGCGTCATCCGCTAGCGGAACAAATCGGCAACCCTTCACATTTTCAACTGCCATTTCCGGCACCACTGAAATTCCCATCCCCGCCGAAACCATCGCCAAAATCGAGGAGAATTGGCCGGTCTCGAACACCACGTTTAATTTCGTTCGCGAGCTCTGGCACGCGGACACCACCGACTCTCTGAAGCAGTGCCCCTCCTTCAAAAGCAAGAACGGATCCGCTTCCGCTTCTTTCAGGGGTGTCGATTTTTCGCCTGCCAGCCGGTGCTCCTTCGGCACCACCAGGTACATGCGTTCTTTCAAAATTTCCTTGCACACGAATTCCGTCCCCGCAATGGGCAGAGCCACGAGCGCCATATCCATCGTGCCTTCCTGCAGGCGAGCCAGCAGGACCGGCGTAATTTCCTCCACCATCTCCAGACGCACCTGCGGATACTTCTTCAGGAAACGCGAAACGCGCCGCGGCAAGAAATAGGGCGCGATAGTGGGAATCGAACCAAAAACAATCGTCCCGGATTCCGAGCCCGCCATTTGCTGGATTTCCGAAGCCGCTTCACCCAATTCGCGCAAGATTCCCTGCGCGCGCGGCAAGAACGCCTGCCCGAACGCGGTCAGCCTCACACCCCGCCCCAGACGATCGAAAAGCTTGGCGCCAAGCTCTTGCTCCATTTTCTGGATTTGCTGGGACAAAGACGGCTGGGCCACATGCTCGTGTGCTGCTGCGCGGGTGAAATTTCCTGCCCGGGCGACTGCGCAAAAATATCTGAGTTGATGCACTTCCATTATTTTGCTCCTGGGCGTGCGCGACGCCACCAATAGATGATACCTATCAGTCGGAGACGAATAAAGTATTTCTCCTATCGTACTCCGCACGCTACCCTTTGCATTCGGGCAGCTGAAGACGCCCTCCCCAACAAGGAGACAGCATGGACGAGAAAAAGCCGAAGCACGAGGTAATGACCACCGACGCAGGACGTCCGGTAGGTGACAATCAAAATTCGCTGACGGTCGGGCCGCGCGGCCCCGTCGTTTTCGAAGACTTTCTGCTATTCGAGAAGATGGCGCACTTCAACCGCGAGCGCATCCCGGAGCGCGTGGTGCACGCCAAAGGCTCCGGTGCGCACGGCTACTTCGTCTGCACCAGCAACGAAATCACGAAATACACCACGGCGAAGCTTTTCTCCGCCGTGGGCAAGAAGACGCCTACGTTCATTCGCTTCTCGACGGTAGGCGGCGAAAAAGGTTCCGCTGATACTGAGCGCGATCCGCGTGGGTTCGCCCTGAAGTTCTACACCGAAGAGGGCAATTGGGACATGACCGGCAACAACACACCCGTCTTCTTCATCCGCGATCCGTTGAAGTTTGGCGATTTCATTCACACGCAGAAGCGCGATCCGCAAACGAACTTAAAGTCACCCACGATGATGTGGGATTTCTGGTCGCTATCGCCGGAATCGCTGCACCAAGTCACGATTCTCTTTTCCGATCGCGGTACGCCCGACGGGTATCGCCATATGGACGGTTTCAGCAGCCACACTTTCAGCCTGATCAATGCCAAGAACGAGCTCTTTTACGTGAAATGGCATTTCAAGACCAAGCAAGGCATCAAGAATTTCACCGGCGAAGCGGCCAGCGCACAGCGTGGAATTGATCCGGACTACGCGCAACGCGACCTTTTTGAGGCCATCGCCAAGGGCGATTTCCCCCAGTGGCGCGTCTCGGTGCAAATCATGCCGGAAAGAGAAGCCGAGACTTACCACATCAATCCTTTCGACCTTACCAAAGTGTGGCCGCACAAAGATTACCCGCTCCACGAAGTCGGTGAGTTGGTGCTCGATCGCAATCCCGAAAACTATTTCGCGGAAGTAGAGCAGGCCGCCTTCGAGCCACGCAACGTCGTGCCGGGGATGGGGTTTTCGCCGGACAAAATGCTGCAAGCTCGCTTGATTTCTTATCCTGACGCGCACCGTTACCGCCTGGGCGTCAACTACGATTCCCTCCCGGTGAATAAGCCGCAGTGTCCTTTCCACACCTACAATCGCGACGGCGCGATGCGCTTCGATGGGAACTACGGCGCGCAACCGAACTACGAGCCGAACAGCTTCAATGGGCCGACTGAGGATCCGAAATTCCGCGAACGTCCCAAGGAAGTTTCCGGCACCGTGGATCGCCACAATCACCGGCTCGATTCCGACTATTACACGCAGCCGGGCAATCTGTTTCGCTTGATGAAGCAGGACGCCAAGGACCGCCTCATCAGCAACATTGTGGGAAGCCTTGGGGCTGTCCCACGCCGTATCCAGGAGCTTCAGATCCAGCACTTCTACAAAGCTGATCCTGCGTACGGCACGGGCGTGGCCAAAGGGCTGGGGCTGGATATTCAGGAAATAATCGGCCGCGCTGAAAAAGTGCACGCGGCTGACTAGTTAATTTGGCGGCTCACAGAAAAAAAGGGGCGGACTCGATGAGCCCGCCTCTTACAATCTGCCCCTTTTGCTATTACGTGTTTTCTCCGTGACCTCTGCCTTTACTCCGTACCCTCTGTTAATTCTTTTGATTTTGACTTCCGCCGCCGCAAACTAATCAGCCGAAGCCGCCTGCCGCATCTCCTTCGTCTCGTTTCGCGGATGATGAGCCTTGGACTCGTGAAACTGCGCAGTTTCAGTTGACCCTGCCAGGGCAGTCGTTGAAGCTGCACCTCCCGTGATGACTTGCTGCACGGTGTCGAAGTACCCGGTCCCCACAAAGCGTTGGTGCTTCACCGCGTCATAGCCAAACTGCTTCTCGCTGGCGAATTCCTTCTCCTGCAAGCGGCAGTAGGCGGTCATGCCCGCGTCTTTGTAGTTCCGAGCGAGTTCATACATGGCCAAATTCAGCGCGTGGAAGCCCGCTAGAGTGATGAACTGGAATTTGTAACCCATCTTAGCCAGTTCGCCCTGGAACTTCGCGATCGTCGAGTCGTCTAGATTCTTTTTCCAATTGAACGAAGGCGAGCAGTTATAGGCCAGCATTTTGTTCGGATATTTTGCGTGAATCGCTTCCGCAAACTGCCGCGCTTCGGCCAAGTCCGGTTTTGAAGTTTCACACCAGAGCAAGTCGGAATACGGCGCATAGGCCAGACCTCGCGCGATGGCCGATTCCAGACCGCCGCGTATTTTGAAGTATCCTTCGCTGGTGCGCTCGCCTGTCAAGAACTTGCGATCGCGCGGGTCAATGTCGCTCGTGAGCAAATTCGCACTATCGGCGTCGGTGCGTGCCATGATCAGTGTCGGCACACCCATCACATCGGCCGCGAGGCGCGCCGCGATTAATTTTTGAATCGCTTCAGTGGCCGGCACCAAGACCTTACCGCCCAGGTGTCCGCACTTTTTCGCGGACGACAATTGATCTTCAAAGTGCACGCACGCCGCGCCGGCTTCGATCATCGCTTTCATCAATTCAAACGCGTTCAGATTGCCGCCAAACCCGGCTTCGGCGTCCGCGATGATCGGCGCGAACCAGTGAATTCCGTTCTTCCCTTCCGCATGATGAATTTGGTCCGCGCGCGCGAGGGCCTGATTGATCTTCCGCACGGCGTTTGGAACGCTATCGGCCGGATACAAGCTTTGGTCAGGATACATCTGCCCGGCGTCATTGGCATCGGCCGCGACTTGCCACCCGCTCATGTAAATCGCCTTCAGGCCCGCAGCCACTTGCTGTACGGCTTGATTGCCTGTAAGAGCTCCGAGCGCCGCAACATACAGATCGTCTTGTAACAATTGCCACAGACGTTCGGCGCCCAAACGAGCCAGCGTGTGCTCGATGTGTACGGAGCCGCGTAACTGTTCCACCTCTTTCGCGGAATACGGGCGCGTAATGCCTTCCCACCTCAGGTCGGTCTTCCAGGAATGTTCCAGATTGCGATGATTGCCGTTATGGGTGCTCATTCGTGCGACCTCGATCGTGAAGAGATTGAACTTCGCTTTGGAATCTTGGCTGGACCGACCCATTCGCGAATTGGTGAGGTAAGTGTGGAATGGAATGCTTAATCAGTCAAACTGATTGTCATTATCGTCTTGATAGAATACTGTTATCAGGCAGTCCTAAGGGACTATAGGGCTTTCCGGGTAGGACTCGTAGTACTGGACAGCCATTGGTTCGGGTGGTGACGCCCGGTGGAGAATAAACGAGGGACCTCAACGGAGAAATGCGCAATGGAAATTGACCAGATCGAGACGTTCCTTGCAGTGGTCACCTACGGCGGTTTCCATCGCGCGGCGGCGGCTCTGCGCGTGAGCCAGCCTGCCGTCAGCGCGCGCGTTCGTGCACTGGAAGATTCGCTCGGCGTTAAGCTCTTCTCCCGTGTGCACGGCGGCCTCTCTGTTTCGCCGGCCGGAAAGGCTTTGCGGCCGCACGCGGAACAACTCTTGCGCGACGTGGCCCGGGCACGGCAAGCCATTCACGAAATGCAACCATCCGTTGGCGGCGCATTACGAATCGCGGCCGCGCTTTCGGTTTGTACCTACTTTCTGCCGGATGTCATCAAGGACTACCAGGCCGCCAATCCTAAAGTGATGGTCAGCCTGCGCTCTGGCACTTCCCTGCAGGTGCTGAAAATGGTCTTGGATGGCGAAGCTGAAATTGGCGTGGCTCGGTCGCTGAATCATCCGGAAGTGGAGACCATGACGCTGCGCGACGATCCCTTGATTCTCGTTGGACATCCCAATCATCCCGCAGCCCGCAAGCGCCGCGTGCGCTTGGAGGACGTCGAGTCCATGCCCCTGATTTTCTTCGACCGTGGATCGAGCGATTGGACGTTAAGTCAGGGACTCTTTCGCCGCGCCGGTCAGCTACCCAATACAGTGCTGGAGGTCGAGACAATCGAAGCGGCGAAGCGCATGGTTGAACGCAAACTGGGGCTGAGTTTCCTGCCGCAGATCGCTGTCTCGCGGGAACTCCACCGGGGAAAGCTTGTCGCGGTCGAGATCACCAACGTCGAGCCGCTGCGCCGCAACCTGGACGTGATCTACCCGCGCCACCGCGCGCTAACGCGCGACGCGCAAGCGCTTCTGCAGCTACTCCAAACGGCGGCGAACGCCGAGACGCCCATCCGCCGTCCAAGCAAGCGGCGCCGCTGATCTGGGTCTACTAGCCGCGCTTAAGGGGTCACCACTCGCGCCAGGGCATGTTGCTCAGTACGCATCTATCCGATCGGCTTCACATTATTGCGGCTGGCGTACCAGCAAGGCCGCAAGCCCGAATGAGGGAAAATAGAATGAACGCAGGTTTCTGTCAGAGGTTGATCCGTGAAAATCTCCATCTTGCCGTCTTTCAGTGCTGTTCCGTAGTAAGACGTTACCGTCCCCAGCCCGTCGGCGCCACTATGCTTGCCCATCCTGTATCGCAGCAAAGCGTAGTCGGACGCGTACACAACCACAAACAACGTCAATACCGCGCCCCCGCCCCGTTTTGCGAAACTCGCGAAGTCTGCCATTTGGCGATCTAGCCTGGATTGTATGCCTGACGCGTCCAATTTCTCTCATTGATTTGTGACATCGCGCTGCGGGGCCTTGAACTCGAAACCAGGCTGTTGATCGCCCTCGCTGGTGCGATGAGGCGCGGCTTCGCGCTTGATTAGCGGTGGTTGCGGTGCGCGGGAGATGTGTTGGGGAACGCAACGACCATCGCGGGATCACCAAACAGAATCCACGTGCGCCGCACGTCCGGATCCGTGATCTTGGACTTGGCCGCCAAGATAGCCTGGCCGAGGGGCTCGGATGGATTCGCGGCCAAGGTCCGCAATAGCGCCTGGTCCATGGACGCCTGCGGCGGCGCCGTGGTGAAACCAGAGGACGCCCACACGGCCACCGCTCCGCCATTGGGAGCCATCAGCAGCGAAGTCGAGAGGCTCGTCGCGTACACGTCGTGGAAGAACCCGTTCAGGCAGTCCATCAGCAAGAATACCGGCAACCGCCCGCCATTGGTCAGCGCGGCGACCGATGTATTGTCTAGCAAGTCTGCGAACGACCATTGTTCCTCGGACCCGTGTCCGGTGTAATTGACCAGCAAGACTCCGTTGTTTACGGCGTCAAGAATTTGCTGGGAAACCACGCCGGGAGCCTGCCCATCCGCCAGAATTTTTGTGGTTATCACGGAAGACGGCAGCAGCGCGTTCGCCATTTCTGCTTCGGTGGAGAAATCCACGCCTATGTTCTGGTCGGCCACCACCAGCGCCTGGTGGGTCCAACTGCCCGTGGAACCACCTTGTTCGTAATTCACAATTTTAGAAACTACCAGCGCAGCCTCGGCGGGCGTGCGCGCCGGAATGCGGCCGGTTGGTATGGTGGCGACGCCAGTCTCCTGGAAATCGGTGAGCCAATCGTCGGAAGCCGTCTTGAACGCGGCCGTTTCGATGATCCGCGTGGGTACGAAATCGAAATCGCCCAGGCCGAGGTAGTTTCGCGGATCGAGCGAGGCGTCTCCGAGCAGCAGCACGGACTGCGGCCTCTCGCGCCACTCAGTGACTGCATCATAGAGATAAGCGCGCAACGCGAACGGACTGCGCTCGCCGTAATTGAAAGCGTCGAAGAGTTGATCCACCGTGACCAGCGTGGTGTCCAGCCCCTGCGACTTACGCAGGCTCAGCAGAGGCGTCGCGCTCGACACAAAATCCGAATGCGTGATGATGATCGAATCTGCGCCGCCACGCTGCTCCAGCAGCGTGCTGGGTGGATGGTAGGCGATCGCGGCCGGCGAACAGATCTGATCGGCCGAAAAAGCCAGCAGCATCCGTTGCGCGCCCCACGAAGAAGCCGAACCCGGCACCGTGACGGTGATATCCCACGCGGAGTTGTCCATATTCACGGAGCCGCCGAGCTGCACGATATTCAACGGATCGGTGATGTCATACACCTGGATCTGCGAGTTGCCGAAGCCCTTGATTTTCAAGTTCACGCCGGCCGGCGCCGTGGCCTGCAGCCAGTTCGAATCCGCCACGTAGCTGTGCGGGTACTGCAGCGTGATGGTCTGCACCAAACTCGTGTCGTTGTCGCCGTTCAAAGCCGTCAGCGTGACCGTGTTCGTGCCCTCGTGAATCATTCCTAGTTCCACAGGGAATGTGCTGGTGTAATTTTCCTGGTCGTTGAAATTCAGGACTCCCACCGCGGAGCCATTCAGCGCAACACTCACGCTATGGGCCTGCCCGGTCGTCACCCCTTGCAACGTCACTGACAGTTGCGCCGCAATGCTCGAGGTCGGATCGTAATGATTGACCGTCAGATCTTGGTCCACTGGATCCGTGTTGATCAATGCGCCGAAGAAATTATCCGCATTCGGCCCGTTGAGCAGTGCCGCAAAATAAGTCGTGCGCTGTTCCAAGGTGGCCGTCGACAAAAAGCTCTGCAAGCTGGAGGCACCCGAGCTCTCGGACGCCGACTCCGGAATCCGCTTGCCCGGCTGCGAGCCTCGAATCAGCCAATAAACGCGTGTACCCGAAAACGGCGTGTCCATCCCGGTTCCATAGAATGCGATGGCATCACCCGCAGTAATTGGTCCGGTTTGCTTGCCAATGATCGCAATCGGCTGCTCAACGCCTTCCGCAAAAAGTTGCAACCTGCGGGTATCACCGCCAAGAGCAAAACCCGCAGCCGCTAGCTGCGCTCGCGTGACCACATACCAGCCTTCCGCGTTGATGGAAATTTTCGCTGCAGGCAATCCATCGAGATATGCGCTCGACACTTCCGACGTCACAGGACTAAGCGGACCTCGTGGCGGCACCGGTCGCGGCAGCGGCAAGCGCGCCCCCGGACGCCACGGGGTCGCCAACGAACCCGGTGTAGACGATGCCAACGACCGCGTCAGCCGGCTCAGCAGGGCCGCTTGCGCCACTGGCGCGGCCTCGGAAATCGTCGAATCGGCGCTCACCGGACCGTGCGTGCTTCGCCCGCCGCCCAGATCAACGTCTTCCAGCACATATGACGATCCCGGCCCGCCGTCAGGATCAACCCACTGATAGGTTTTTGCCGTATGCTGCGGCTGCGCACCGCGCAAGAAGAGCGCTCCGCCAGCAATCAGCGAAGGATTCAGGCGATGCTGTCCCTGTGCATCCTGGCGGTAAACGTGGAAGCCAAGATTGCGAATTTCCTCGCGCGTCCGCCATTCCAGTACCACGCCGCCGCCCGCTATCGGGCGCGCCTGGAAGGACGATATCTGCACTGCCGTGGGCGCTTGAATCGTCGAAAGCGTGGACGAGATATTGTTTGAAAGGTTCGGGTCGCTGGTCGTTGCGCTCACCGTCGCCGTATTCGCCGCCAGCGATGATGAGCTAAACGTCTGCGCCGTGGTACTAATCGTGATGATTGCCAGGCCGCCCACGCTTAGCGAACCCAGATTGCAACTGACCGTTCCACCGCTCTGCGAGCAAGTTCCCTGTGTGGTGGACACCGAAACGAAACTCACCGCGCTCGGCAACGGGTCCGATACCGCCACTGCTTGCGCCACCGCCGGACCATTGTTCCTCACCTGCAGTGTGTAAGTTAGCGTCGCGCCTTGATCCACGGGCTCGGGCGATGCCGTCTTCAGGATGGCGACGTCGGCTTGCGACGGCGAAGCCACGACAGTGCTGACCGTCGACGAGTTGTTCGTGGTGTTCACGTCATTCGTCGTCGGAGCGATGCTCGCAGTGTTCATAATGGTCGTGCCGGCCGTGCCGGAATTTGTCTTCACCACCAGCGAGAATTGCGCAGTGGCGCCCGAAGCAACCGCGGCGCCAGAACAAACTCCGGCACTACCTGGGCAACAACTGATCGCACCGGTCCCACCAGCGGCTGGAAGGGTCGGACAAGTCACTCCAGCAGGAATGGCCAACGAAACGAACGTGGTGCCCGTCGGCACCGTGTCATTGTAAGTTACGTTCGTCACCGAGTTCGGGCCGTTGTTCGCGAAGTTCAGGAGGTACGTGATGTTGTTCCCAGGCGTAACTGGATTCGGCGAGCCCGTCTTCGTCACGCTCAAGTCATATTGACCCGCGGACGCGACAGTGACGTTCACCGTCGCGCTGTTGCTCCCTGGATTCGAATCCGGAGTCGACGTGGACGTGGTGGCAGTATCGGAAATGATTGTGCCCGACGCCGTCCCGGACGCCACATTAACCACCAGCGTGAATGTCGTCGTCGCGCCGGAGGCCAGCGTGCCAATCGTGCAAGTTACCTTACCGCCTGAGCCTGGAGTTGGGCAGCTCCACGCTGTTCCGGTCTGCATGAATGAGACAAACGTGGTGTTGGTAGGAATCGCATCGTTAAATGTCACCGTCGTCGCCGAGGAAGGCCCATCGTTCGTCACCGTTATGGTGTAGGTGATATTGTTGCCAGCTTGCACTGGGTTCGGGGCGGCGGAATTGGTAACCACGATGTTCGCTGTGTTCGCCGCAGCAACGAGCGTTACCACCGTCGCTGTGTTATTCGCAAGATGCGGATCGCTTGATCCGGATGAGACCAAATCCGTGTCCGTTATTTGCGTGCCACTCACGGTTGCGGGGGAGACTTGCACGATCAACGTGAAGGTGCCCGACGCACCATTCGCAACATCAGGATTCGTACAGCTGATGTTTCCAGACGCGCCGACAGCGGGGGTCAGGCATATCCAGCCCGCGGCAGCAGTCAGTGATTGGAATGTCGTGTTACCAGGGATTGCTTCACCGAACGAAGCATTAATCGCATCCAGCGGACCGTTGTTGGTCACCGTCTGCGTGTAGGTAATGGTGTTTCCAGGAATCACCGGGTTTGGCGTTCCGGCATTTGTGACCGCCAAATCGGCGCCCGCGCAATAGGCACCTGATTGCGTCCCGGGCGTTTCTGTGATGGCCAAGGCAATTGCGGAAACTCCTGGCTGTCCGCTGGTAGCGCCGTACGGATCGTTGGCGAGCGTAGTCCAGCCTGGAATACCGCCACTGACGTTGACCGCTCCCGGCGACGACGAAGTGAAAATCACGCCCCCACCGCCACCGGCGCCGGGTCCATGCCGGTTTCCAGGGAAGGCGCCGGGGGCCTGCTCCGGCCAAGTGACGCCGCCGTTCCCGCCCACCACGCTTGCCGTCAACCCGGTCAAGCCGCCGCTGTTTGCAAACACCAGTACCGTGCCGCCCCCTCCGCCGCCCCCTCCTCCATCGTTCTCGGTTTCGAGAGCTGCTTGGCCGTTTGATGTTATCGCTCCGGTGCCCACGACCGAGCCGGTGTGAATGATTACGATTCCGCCGCCAGCCGTGCCGCTGCTATTGATTCCAGTACATGGAGTAGAGCAGGTATTCGAAGTGCTGCCGCCGGTATCTGTGCTCGGATTCCAGAACGAACCGTTATTCGTGGTTCCGGCGCCACCACCGCCGCCCATCAGGATCGCACTGGTCGTCGCAGGGAAAGCTTTGCCGCCGAAGCCACCCTCAAGACCTGCACTGTTCCACCCAAAACCGCCGGTGCCTCCGCTGCCACCGTTCGCGCCGCCTCCGCCGCCGTCGTTCTGGTCATTTGCAGTTGGGTGAGCGTCTGTCGCGCCACCAGCCGCGTTACCCGGAGCTCCACGTGCGAAGCTGCCATTCGGATATCCTTCGTTGCCGGTGTTCGTCGCGGCTGTAAGCGTGGCATTGGCAACATACTTTGGCGTCCCGGCGATTCCTTCGCCCTTGGACGCGTTGGTTGTTTGCGTTGAAAGGGTTACGTAGTCAG
>DATEVZ010000024.1:0-5140 GCA_035258265.1 Candidatus Acidiferrales bacterium | reverse complement strand
ACGCGAATTTCCGAGCGCGACGCAAGCGTTGCGCACCAGCCCACGCCACTTCGCGCGCTTGATTGCGCTGCCGCGAAAAATCCTGCTGAATTCTTCCTGCGAAAGTGCGGCCAGCCATTCCAGCTCCGGCGCCAACAACGTTGCGCCATTTTCCATTTTCTCTTTTCCGCTTCCGCTTTTCGCCTCAACACGCCGCGGCTGAAATGTCGTGATCTGCGTCACGGGCGACTTGCGATTCCACGGGCAGACGTCCTGGCAGATGTCGCAGCCAATCACTGCGTTGCCCATCGCTGCCCGCATTTCCTCCGCAATCGCTTCGCGCAGCTCAATTGTGAGGTAAGAGATGCATTTCCGTGCATCCAGCAGGTACGGCGCGGCAAACGCTTGCGTGGGGCAAGCATCGAGACACAACCTGCAGTTCCCACACAAATCGGCAGCGGGCGGCTCGCCTGGTGCGAGCGAAGGCGCCAGTTCCAACGTAGTGACAATCACGCCAAGAAACAGCCACGAGCCAAGCTCCTCGTTGATCAGACACGTATTCTTCGCCAGCCAGCCAAGCCCCGCGTGTTTCGCTGCCACGCGTTCGACGACCGGCCCGGTGTCCACGTAGGCACGCGCCTGGAACGGCTCGCGCCACTGTTCGCGCATCCGGGCCACCAGCGCGTTCAGCTTTTCGCGCAGCACCTCGTGGTAATCGTGGCCCCACGCGTAACGCGAGATCCATCCGCGCGGCGAATCATCAATCTGCATCCCGGCCTGCTCGGTGGAATACGGCTGCGCGGAATTGTAATTTAGCGCCACGACAATCAGGCTTCGCGCTCCCTCCAGCACCGCTCGCGGATCGGAGCGCCGCGGGTCGCCTAGATAATCCATTTCGCCTGCATACCCGCGGTCCAGCCACGTTGAGTACATCGCCAACTCTTCGAAAGCGTGCGCCGGCGCCACGCCGCACAAATCAAACCCCAGCCCGCGCGCCTGCTCGCAAATCCATCGCGTCCGTGCATCCAAATCCATTTCGCAATGATGCCATCAACCGAGCATTTAAGGCGCACGGGCGCAACATTCCTTTCGTTGGCCTATCCTATAATCGGCTGTTACAATGCCCGCCATGGCTGACTGGCGGCAAATTCAGGCGCGTATTCGCAAAGCGAAGAACAGCGCCGACGCAAAAGCGAAACTTTCCGAGCTGTATCAACGCACCCACGACGCGATGGTCGCCTGGGAGCTCGGGGTTGTCGAAGAGAAAGCCGAACGAAATGAGGACGCCGTGAAGTGGTTCACGATCGCCGCGGAGCGTTTCCGCCGCGCGGACTGGAAGAAAAAAGCAGAAGAAGCGTTGACGCGCCTGGGCGCGCCGTTGCCCGCACCGGGAGCTAAGCCGAGCGCGGAGCCGAATCTCCCCACGCAACACGCAGATGAATCCGCATCGAGTCCTGCTAGCGCCCATTCCCACGATCCGGGCGAAGCGCAAGCGCGCCTCGCCCTGGGAGAAACTAGGTCGGAACAGGTGTCCGACGAAGGCGAAACAGGCGCCACGGCTTCCTTCGGAGTAGAGTCTCACGAAGCAGCCGGGACAGCAGATGCGGGCGACGCGACGGGCAAGAAAAAACGCCGACGGGGACGTCGCGGTGGCAGGGGCCGCAGGCGCAAAGGTGCGCCTGCTCCTGGCTTGCCTTCGCAAGCCTTTACCAATGCCGGTTCGGTTTCCGCGGCGCCTTCTGCGGCGGCGCAATCACGCGCCCAGGCACCCCGCACGCAAAGCCCGAGTCCCGCTCCTCGCGCTGAACCTTTCGAACCCGCGCCAGCCGCTTCAGCGGCGCAGCACGAGTCAGACCGCAGCGCGCGTAGCAGCAAGGCGGAGGTCGAACCGTCCGCTCCCATGTTGCCTTCCGAACGCACCGCGCATGGACGCGCGGGCGATCCCGCCCTGGCTTCGCGCATGTCCAAGCTTGAGTCCATGCTGCGCAGGCTGGTTGCCAGCCCGCTGCATCGTCTCGACGAGCTTGAATCCGCGCCTGCAGGCCCCGGCGTGTTCCTGCTCTCCGACTCGGATCAGATCACTTCCTACTACGTGGAAGCTTGCCAGACGCTGCGCGTCGGCTTGGGAAACCTCGCGCGTGGCAGCGGACGCAGTGTCACGAAAGTTGCACGCGGTGGGCGTCCCGCCTTCGATAGCGGCCTGAAGACGAAACTCGCCGAGCATCTAGGTATCGGTGAAGCAAAAGTGTCGCAATACCTGAAAGACCACTGCGTAGTCCGCTGGATCCAGCTAGACGACGACGCCCCGCACCTCGCCCACTTCGCCATAGGTGTCCTGCGTACGCCCCTGAATCTTGATTGACCCGCGTTAGTGAGTGATGCGCCGCGCCACCGCAAGGCGTCGGACCTGTTGCGCCGAGGAGCGGCTTTGAGCCGCCCACTCAAATGCTGATCGTTATCTCAAACGTCAAATGCAGCGCCATCTGAATGAACCGCGGGCTCCCGCGCTGCGAGCGGGGCGGCGGCCTTCGGCGCCCTAGTACCCTCCCCGTTGCCTGCAGCGGGGTACCGTTTAACCCCGAAAATGTACCCTTAAGCGCACCTTCCTAGACGCACCCCGGCAAACCATGCAAACTCACGTACTGTAACCGTTTGCGGGCGCGTGCGTACGCCCGCTGGGGTTCAGGGCTCCGGGGGATTCATCAGCCTAGTTGATTTACCAGCCTATTCAGAGGCGAAGCTCGAAAGGGAAAGGTGCAATTATGCCGAGTTCGGTAGGCACGAAAGTTTGGAAGTCGTTTGATTGGGCGCTGTGCAAGACCGCAGCGGTCACTTACAACACGATTCAATTTTTCAACAAGCATAACCCGAATCCTTCCTTCACCCCGAAATGGTCCGATAAGCCGCTGCTGAAGTCTTGGGAGAAATCGAAGCCCACGCTCGGTTGGCCGCGCACCACGGATTCTCTTTGTCCGGATTGTGTGCGCGAAGCGCGCGATCTGATTCTGAACGGCACGAAGGACTGGACCGATTTGGTCCACGAAAAAGTCGGCGAAATCAAAGCACAGATCATCGAGCGCGACGGTCAGGTCTGGATGGTCAAGGAATGCCCCATCCATGGAAAGTACGAAGACTTAATGGCTGTGGACTCAAAATTCCTTGAGTGGATCGAAAAGAATTTCCCGGGCCGCGACATCCCGGCGCATAACGACGAAGGCCTGCATCGTCACGGCTCCAGCACCGTACGCCATGGACGCGGCTCCGTCCTTACCGTAGACCTTACCAACCGCTGCAACATGATGTGCGATCCCTGCTTCATGGACGCGAACCAGGTCGGCTACGTCCACGAACTGAGCTGGGAGGAAATCCAGGAAATTCTGGAGAACGCCACCAAGATCAAGCCTCGTCGCCAGATGTCCGTGCAGTTCTCCGGCGGCGAACCAACGATGCATCCGCGTTTCCTCGATGCGGTGCGTTTCGCGCGCAAAGTCGGCTACAACAGCGTGCAGGCAGCCACCAACGGAATCGAATTCGCCAAGAGCAAGGAGTTCTGCAAACAGGCCTTCGAAGCCGGCATGCGTTACGCGTATCTGCAATTCGACGGCATCGGCAACGATGCCAACAGCCATCGCCAGGTCGGCAACCTGTTTGACGTGAAACTCCGCGCCATCGAGAACATGCACGAAGCCGGCATCGAAATCGTGCTGGTCACCACCATCATCAACAACGTCAACAACGATCAAGTCGGACCGATCGTGAAGTTCGCGATGGAAAACCCCAAGAAAATTTCCTTTGTCTCCTTCCAGCCCGTTTCATTCACAGGACGCGACGAGGAAATCACTCCCGAGCGCCGCATCCGCCAGCGCTACACGCTTTCGCACCTGGCGAAAGACGTCAGCGCGCAGGTGGGCAAAGTCGAGCCCACGCGCGATTGGTTCCCGATTTCCTTCATCAGCACGTTTGCAGGCTTCTCCGATCTCGTGCACGGTCCCGATTCGCAGTGGGGTTCGCTCTCCTGCGGCTGCCACCCGAACTGCGGCGTCGGCACAGCGCTGATGATCAACAAGGAAACCAAAGAGTGGGCGCCGGTTCCGCGCTTCCTCAATGCACAGGGATTGACCAAGGACGTCTTGGCAATCACCGACGCAGCCCGCAGCAAGAATTTTTCGAACTTCATGATGGCCCTGGCGCTGCTCAAGAATTACAGCCCCTTCCAGGCGCCGCCGAGTTTGCGATTGAAAGACCTGTGGATGAAGTTCGATAAGACCTGGGCGCTTTCGAAAAATGCCGATGTGAAGTACGGAAAGTCCAACCCGGATCGCACGTACGAAGATGCTATGAAGCGCCGCACTGAAGATCCCTGGAACTTCCTTTTCATCGCCGGCATGTGGTTCCAGGATCTTTTCAATTACGATTTCCGCCGCACCGAAATGTGCATCATCCCCTACGCCACGCAGCAGGGCGAAATTTCCTTCTGCGCGTACAACACCGGTGTGGGCTGGCGCAAAATCATCGAGAACATGCACAAGAACGCGACCGTCGCGCAGTGGTACAAAGAGCACGGCAAGCATGACATCTTCGCGAAGGGCAAGAAAGTCAATCTGGAGAGCTACGAGCACTCGCTGCGGATTGACTCCGAAGACGCCGCGCGCGTTCGCCACCTCGAGCACGATATCCCGCTGACCGCGGCAGAAGAAGACCGCATTCGCCGCAAGAAAGCGCTCGAAGAAGCTGCCAAGGTCCGCAAGATTTACGAAGAGCTGGTGCTGAAGAAGTCCAGTGAACCCGTCGTTCAGATCGGCTCGATGCAGCAGATTTTGAGCGCGGTCCCCGGCGCAAACGTCAAGCCAGTGCAGATCGCCCCAGCCAATGGCAACAGCAAGGGCCACTCAAACGGCAATGGCGCTCCCAAGGTCGAGACGACCGAAGCGGAAGCCGCAGTAGCCGGCGACTAACCATAACCACCTCCGCAGGGTGAATATGTCCAACAGCCCCGGCCAAAACCGGGGCTGTTGCTTTTTATTGTGTGCCGAGCATGTCCGATAGCTTGGAGGTGAAAGTCCTGTGCGCCGGGATAAACCGGCATGAAGTAGAGAATGTGAGAGTCTCACGAGAAAGGATTAGCGACCTACTCGGCCCCGAGTTTTGCACTGGGCGCTGC
>DATEVZ010000023.1:0-13721 GCA_035258265.1 Candidatus Acidiferrales bacterium | reverse complement strand
TGGCGCGTGCTGGCTGCCGTCGTCGGCCAGCCCGAACTCCCCCTAACGCGCCTCGCCGGCAATCTCGAAGACTTGCCCCCACTGAACGCGGAACAAATCCTGCAAACCATCTTGCGCGAAAGTCCCGCGGTGAAAATCGCGCAGCTCGGCGTCACGCGCGCCGACGCGGAACTCATCCGCGCCCGCCGCGAGACCATCCCGGATTTATTTTTGCGCGGTGGGTACGCCTATGACCTCGAACAGCTTGGCGCCTCGCAGCCGCAATCCGTCGGTTCCGAATTCTTCGCCGAAATCGGCGTGAACGTGCCGATCTTCAATCGCAATCAGGGCAATATCCAGGCCGCCGAAGCCGATCGCGAACGCGCCGCCGCCGAAGTGCAGCGCGTGGCGCTGGTGCTGCGGCAAATGGCCGCGCCGGTTTTGCAGGATTACGCCAGCTCGCGCGCCGTCGCCGATCGTTACCACGCCAGCACGCTTCTGGATGCGCGCCAGGCCTACGAACTTTATCTGGAGAAATATAATGAGGGCGCGGCCGCCTATCCCCAGGTGCTCATCGCGCAAAGAACGCTCTTCCAACTAGAATCCGGCTACATCGCCACGCTAGAGAATGTCTGGATCAACGCCGCCACCCTGCAAGGTCTGCTCCTAACCGATGGCCTCGACCTCCCAGCCACGCCAGGTGAACTAGACCGCCCAGTCCGCGAGATCAACCTGCCGGTTCCAGAAAATCCCGGCGCGCGGCAGTAGCAACGTTCAGCAGCGCGCGACGCCATCGAAGCCGACTTCATCCGCTGGCGCAACCCGGAGCAAATCGTCAAGGAATACCAGATTGGCGGCCGCACCTCGCTCTACCGCCACGTCCACGCTGCTGGACTGTTCCAGCGCCGCAAGCAAGAGATGGGCTGCGTTCTTGAATCCGTCATGGAGTGCGTTGACATTTGCACTCCCGACTCCTTCGACGTAATTATTCGTGCCGCCCGCCTCTACGCTCAGCTGGACGCCAAGGGCCGCTGGTTCGAAGCCCCTCGAACGCAGTACGTAATCTACGGGCCGCCTCCGCCGATGATCTGGCAGACGGCTCGCGCGACGATCAACCCTCGGAGCCGGGCGTAAGGGCACGGGACGTCGTGCCCGTGCTTTCCGCCGCACCGCTGAACGAACCAAAAGGCACGCGCCGCGCAAGGTCTGAGTCCGCGCCCCGGCGCAAGGCTCCGCGCAAAAGCTTACCCGGAACACACCTCCATTCAGAAAACGGCCAAGACCATGAAAACAAACGCCAAAAGAGTTCCTAACCGGAACAAAAACGCCAATGTGCGTTTTGTCCCGCCCCCGTGTCAGTTCGCGGGCACCGCTTGCATCTTCGCTCGCGCAACGCATCGAACGGAAACTCGCCGCAATTCGCAATCGCGCAACAACTTCTCGCAACCGGGGTTCCTCTTTGGTGCCGGTGACTCGCTGGGATATACTTCTAGCCCGGTTCTTGGGATGCTCGCTCCCTGTGGGGGCTCGTGATGTGCCCGAGGCAACCGTCGGCCATGGCTTTGCATTCATAGGCTAGATTTTTCGGCACTCATAGTTGCACGTTCGCACAGGGCAGACTGCTCAACAACAAGATGGCGCTCGAATCACGCGAATCGAAAAATATTTCCGCGTCGAAATCTCGCACAGCTAGCCAAAGCGTTGCGGTGGTGGGCGGCTCCGCTGCAGGACTGCTGAGCGCAACGGTGTTGGCGCGCCAGGGCGTGCCGGTGCGTGTCTTCGAGCGCATCGAAACGCTGGACCATCCAGAGCGGACGCTGATCGTCACCAACCGCATGCGCGCGCTGCTGGGACGCGCGGCGGAAGGCAGCATCGTCAACGAAATTAGGCGCTTCGAACTTTTCACTGACGGGCGCTCGGCGACTTTCGAGCTGAAGCAGCCGGATCTGATCATCGAACGCCGCGCTTTGATTCAAGGCCTCGCGGAAGAGGCGCAACGCGCGGGCGCGGGATTGGAGCTGGGCCGCCGGTTCCATTCGCTCCACTCGAACGGCCGCGGGCTGGTTTTTGAAGTAGAGCGCTGCAACGACGGCAGCCGCGAAGAAGTTCACGCCGATACGATTATCGGTGGAGACGGCGCGGCGAGCCGCGTGGCGCGCGCGGCCGGATGGTCGCCTCTCGAAACCGTGCCGCTGGTTCAGGCGATTGTGCCGCTGCCAAAAGACATGGCGCCGGACACCGCGCGCGTCTGGTTCGTACCGCAGGACACGCCTTATTTCTATTGGCTGATTCCGGAATCGCCTACGCGCGGTGCGCTGGGATTGATTGGCGAGACGGGCCCCGAAACGCGCAAGCATCTCGAAAATTTTTTGGAGAAGCGTGGACTCGAGCCGATCGAATTTCAGGGCGCTCGCATTCCGGTGTACACGGGCTGGGTGCCGGTGCGGCGGCAAGTGGGGCACGGCTCGGTGTATTTGGTCGGCGACGCGGCCGCGCAGGTGAAGGTGACGACGGTTGGCGGGATTGTTACGGGATTTCGCGGCGCGCTGGGCGTTGCGGAAGCGATTTTGAACGGCGGATCGAGCCGCGCATTGCGGCGATTGCGCCGCGAGCTGGATTTGCATTTGCTGCTGCGGCGTTCGCTGCACGATTTTCAGCAGGATGATTACAGCGAGCTCGTAGATCTGCTGAACGATCCGGCGAAGCAGTCTTTAAGCGAATATTCCCGCGACGAAGCGTGGAAGATTCTCTGGCGCGTTTGCCTCAGCCAGCCTCGCTTGATTCTTCTGGGACTGCGGGGATTGCTGACAGGCGGCCGCTCGTTGAGCCGGCCGCGCGCGTAGGTGAAGCGTGACTACGCGCGCCTGTTCTGTGTTTCCTGTGGCGTGGGCATCCTCGTGTTGCCATTTCATCCAGCGCAACCAGCACCCAACTGCACGCGGCTGGCTCACTCCCGCGATGACCACGGCCTCTTAGCATGCACATCCTCGGCTTATCCGCGATGGCACACGACTCCGCAGCCGCTCTGATCAGTGATTCCGGCGTAATAGCTGCAATCGAAGAAGGCAAACTCACGCGCACGCGTAGCGTGGAAGGAATTCCGCGTGCGGCGATTCATTTTTGTCTGGAGCACGCCGGAATCTTGTGGCGCGATGTTTCGCATGTGGCAATTGCGAGTGATCCCATGCGGGCGTGGAGGCGGCAGGCATGGTATCGCGCGCGAGTAGCGCCGTTTGGTCCCGTTTCGAGTGGATACTTTTTAAATAAGGTTTTCGGCGAGCTAGGCCGCGAGCTGAATAATTTTTGCATCGTGAAACAGATGGCGGGCGCGCCGGCGGGACGCCTGGAATCGCTCGATCATCATTTGTGCCACGCGGCGAGCGCGTTTTACGCGTCGGCATTGGAGAAGGCCCTGATTGTTTCGCTCGACGAGCGGGGGGACGGGCGTGCAGGATTCGTCGGACTTGGCGAAGGCAAACACATTCGCGAAGTGGCATCTATCGCAATTCCACATTCGCTGGCATGGGCTTATTCGCAGGTGACCAAGCTGCTGGGGTTTCGCTCGCACGTTGATGAACACAAGACGCAGTGGCTGAGCCTGGCGGGCCAACCTGTATTCGCGGATTCATTTCTCACGATGCTACGAGGTTCTGCGGGGGGCGCGCCGCGACTGAGTTCGAGATATTTTCGGCGCGAATTTGCAGCGGAGCTCGCGTTTACGCGCGAGTTCTATCGGCACGTGGGAATTACAGGTACGCCCGAGATTGTAGATGACTCCACGCGCGCAAATATCGCGGCGAGTTTGCAGAAGGCGTGCGAGACGATTTTGTGCGAGTGGCTGGCGGCCTTGCGCAGCAAATTTCAGCCGCGATCGTTGTGTTTAGCGGGCGGATTGTTTCTGAATCCATTGCTGGTGGCCGCGATCGAAGGTGGTGCGGGGTTCGAAAATGTTTTTGTGCAGCCGGCCGCCGGGAACGAAGGCACGGCGCTCGGAGCGGCGTGGGTGGTTTGGCATCGGGAACTTGAACGTGGAAGAGTTGCGCCTATGCCCGCACCGTATTGGGGACCGGCGTATTCGAATGCGGAAATCAAAAGCGTGCTCGATAATTGCAAGGCGACGTATCGCTGGTGCGATTCGGAAGAACGAAAACTCACTGAAACCGTGCGACTGCTCCACGGGGGAAAAATTGTGGCATGGTTTCAGGGTGCGGCGGAATTCGGTCCACGCGCGCTGGGGAATCGCAGCCTCCTGGCTTCGCCGTGGGCTCCCTACGTGAAAGAAAATTTGAACGATTACGTGAAGCATCGCGAATCGTTCCGTCCTTTCGCTCTGGCGATTCCCGAAGAACGTTGCGCCGAATATTTTTGCTGTTCGGCGAATGGGCGTTTCCTCACCACGATGGCGGCGGCCAACGAAAAAGGGCGACAATTGCTGGCGGATCTGCCGCCAGGATTTCTCTTGCCGGGGAATCTTGTGCGCTTGCAGGTGGTGCGCTCGACCGACAACCCGCTTTTCTGGAAGCTGCTGAATGATGCGGGACAGAACGCTCCGGCGCCGATACTGGTGAACACGTCTTTCAATTTATTCGGCGAACCACTGGTGGTGACGCCGCGCGATGCGGTACGGAGCTATTTTTGCTCCGGAGCCGATGCGCTAGTCGTTGGGAACTTCCTGCTGGAGAAAAGATAGGCGATGGCGGCTTTGGATACGTCGGCGAATAGCGTGGGTCACAGGCGCCCCCGACGATGGGTGTTTCTACTGATTGCGTTGCTGGCGTTCGCGATCGGCGCAATCGCCTTCCGCGACGCCGGTTATTGGCTTGTACGCGAAGACCCGTTACAAAAGGGCGATGTGATCGTCGTTTTGAGCGGTGGCTTGCCCTATCGCGCCAACGGCGCAGCCAATATTTTCAAGTCGGGCTACGCGCCAGAGGTGTGGGTTAGCCGTCCCGAAGGACCACAGCAGGATCTTGCCGCGCTGGGCGTTCATTACGTCGGCGAAGAAGAATACAACCGCGAAATCCTTATCCGCCAGGGTGTGCCGGATTCGGCGATTGAAATTCTGCCGGACATCATCATCAATACGCAGGATGAAGTGAGTGAAATATCGCGGGAAATGCGGCGGACAGGAAAACATTCAGCTATCATCGTGACTTCGCCGGAACATACGCGGCGCCTGAAAGGGCTGTGGGCGAAATTAGTTGGCCACGATCCACGTTTGATCGTTCGGTCCGCGCCAGGCGATCCGTTTGAATCCAATCGCTGGTGGGGAAACACGCGAGATGCGTTGGCTGTGGTGCGAGAATTCCTGGGCTTGCTGAATCTGTGGGCGGGATTGCCGGTAAGGCCCCATGCACAATAGGCGCGTTGCAGGTTGAATGTGTTGGCCAAGATTCTTGCGGGTGTCAGTTCTATGTGTAAAATTGAATTGTCAGCATTTTTGATTGTAATCCGTTCTACTAATGGGAGTTAGACCTTGAAGATTTCAGTGATTGGCGCAGGTTACGTGGGACTGGTTACGGGCGGGTGTCTGGCAGGCCTGGGCCACGAAGTGATTTGTACCGACAGCGACGCGGAAAAGCTGAAGACGCTCAATTCCGGAAAGCTACCAATTTATGAGCCGGGGCTCGACGCAGTGATCGCGGAGGCGCGCAAGGAAGGCCGGCTGAGTTTTCGCGTCAATTCGGGCGAAACGATTCAGGCGAGCGAGGCGATTTTTATCTGTGTTGGCACGCCGCCGCTCCCCAACGGCAGCGCGGATTTGAGCGCCATTGACCACGTGGCGCGCGCGGTGGCCACCGAATCGCGGACGCCAAAGCTGGTGATCGAAAAAAGTACGGTGCCGGCACAAACAGGACAGGAATTGAAGCGCGCGCTTTCGGTGTACGGGCGCAAGAGCGGTGTGACGTTTCGTGTGGCGTCGAATCCGGAATTCTTGCGCGAGGGAACGGCCGTCGAGGATTTCTTGCATCCCGACCGCATCGTCGTCGGCGTGGAAGACGAAACGGCGGAGCGCCAGCTAAAGGATATTTATCGGCCAGTGTTGGAACGGAAATTCAAGTGTCCGGTGCATGCGCCGGCGTGCCCGGATCTGCCTTACCCGGCGTGGCTGGTCACGACGATCAATAGCGCGGAGCTGATCAAGCACGCATCGAATTCGTTCTTGGCAGTGAAGATTTCCTACGCAAATATGGTCGCTGATTTGGCGGAGCGGCTCGGCGCCGACATCGGAGAAGTGGTGCGCGCAGTGGGTATGGACCCGCGCATTGGGACGAGTTTTTTCCGCCCCGGCCTGGGATTCGGCGGATTCTGCTTGCCGAAAGATTTGCAGGCGTTCGTGCACCTGGCGGAGAAGTCCGGAGTGGATTTTTCCATGTTGAAAGAGGCGGAGAAAATCAATAAGAAGCGGATTGATCATTTCGTGGGAAAAATCCGCACGGCGTTGTGGGTTGTCAAAGGTAAACAGCTGGGGGTGCTGGGCCTGGCGTTCAAACCGAATACAGACGACATCCGCTTCGCGCCCGCGATCGATTTGATCCAAGCGTTGCTCGCAGAGGGCGCGAGTATTCGCGCCTTCGATCCCGAGGCTATGAAAAAAGCGCAGCCGGTACTGCCGCAGATTCAGTACGGAAAAACCGCTTACGAGGCTGCGGAGGGCGCGGAAGCATTGCTCATCGCAACGGAGTGGGAACAATTTCGCAAGCTCGATTGGGACCGCATTCGCGATTCGATGACGCGTCCGCTGATTTTAGATGGGCGCAATTTGCTTACGGCGTCGGAAATGAAGAGCCGCGGGTTCGAGTATTATTCGATGGGGCGGCCGGATTGAGTTGTATGATTGGCGCGACGCAAGCCTTGCTTGCGCGTTTCGACTTGGAATCTTCAGTTTGAAAGGCGGCGGCAAGCCGCCGCACTCCAAAATGATCTCGCAGGCCATTCGGGTATGTCTTAAGCCATCGACAAGGGGACCATTGCCATGTCGATGGGGCGGGACGGTTTATTTTGTTGGGGCGGATTGAGAGACTTTTTCGCGGAAATATTCGTAGGTGCGTTGTAGGCCGTCATCCAATTTTACTTTTGGCTCCCAATTCAGCAGGCGCTTGGCTTTCGTTATGTCTGGGCAGCGCTGCTTGGGATCGTCTTGCGGCAGCGGGTGAAAGACGATGGGAGTCTTGGCGCCTACCAGCTTGCGGACGCGTTCGGCAAACTCCAGTATGGTGATTTCCTGCGGATTGCCGATGTTGGTGGGTTCGTGCTCGTTTGATTCGAGCAGCTTGTAAATGCCGGCGAGAAGATCGGAAACATAGCAGAAGCTGCGGGTTTGCTTGCCGTCGCCGTAAACGGTAATGGGTTCGCCGACGAGCGCCTGATACAAGAAATTGGGAAGCGCGCGTCCATCGTTCAAGCGCATGCGCGGGCCGTAGGTATTGAAGATGCGCACGATGTGAGTGTCGAGGCCATGATAGCGGTGATAGGCCATGGTCATGGCTTCGGCGTAGCGCTTCGATTCGTCGTACACGCCGCGCGGGCCGACGGGATTCACGTGGCCCCAATAACTTTCCGGCTGCGGACTTACCTGCGGATCGCCGTAACATTCGGACGTGGAAGCCAGCAGATAGCGGGCTTGCTTGGCCATGGCAAGGCCGAGCGAGTTGTGCGTGCCGAGCGCGCCGACTTTCAGGGTCTGAATGGGATATTTCAGATAATCCGGCGGGCTGGCCGGCGAAGCGAAATGGAGCACGGCTTCGACGGGTCCAGGCACTTCGATGTAACGAGAAACGTCTTGGCGCGCGAAGCGGAATTTGGGGTGCGGCAGCAAGTGCGAAATGTTGGAGTCGCTGCCGGTGACGAGATTGTCCAAGCAGAGAACGTCCCAGCCTTTTTCCAGCATTAGTTCACAGAGATGCGAACCGAGGAATCCGGCGCCGCCGGTGATTACCGCGCGCAAAGGGGTGCTCCTTTGGGGCTAGGGAGAATGCTCGACATTTCGATGCGGTTTATTATGGCTGAAAAGCGGTGATTGGGGAACACCTGGGCTCCACCGCAGAAACGCAGAGAAATTCCTAGGTCTCAGTGGGCTGTGGCGGGGAAGGCCGTAGTGTGGTCAACGACGATGCGCCAGCCCTCTGGAAATTTTTTGAAGTCGAGAGTGAAAATCCCGGCAGGCTTGTCGTTTTCGCGCTGTAGCTGGAATTGGCCGATAGCGAAGGCGGCGTCTGCGCAGAGTAGGTGAATTTCCAGATTGGAAAACGTCAGGTGGCCCATCGCTGCGCGATCGGGATAATTTTTGTGATAGCGATCGAGGACCGCTTGCCAGCCGGGCGTCATGCCGCTGGCGCTGACGAAGGCGGTTTCATCTGATTTCCAATACGCGGTCATGAATGTGTCGATATCGCCGCGGTTCCATGCGTCGGCCTGCATCTCGATCAGCGCGCGAATTTGCGATTCGGGAGCAGACTCAGCGCCCGCCGCGGTTGCGTCTCGCGACACCGTGCCGACACAAATAAGCGCCGTCAGAACCAAGAGCGCAAAGACCCGTAACGCGTTTCGCATCGTTTTCTCCTGATCCAGTGAGACATCCGGTTGGCTGATCCAAAAGAGCCCGCAAGACGCCGACCGGTAGGCAGTGCCGCTACGGCTTGCCTGCGGCTTTTTCGGTGAGGCGCTCGCGGACTTTATCGCTGAGCGCTTTGCCGTCCACGGCTTTGCCTTCGAGCTTCGCGCGGGCGGCTTTTACCACCGCGCCCATCTGTTTCAGCGAGTCGGCGCCGGATTCGGAGATGGCTTCTTCGATGGCGCGGCGCATTTCGTCATCGCTGGGAGCGGCGGGCAAATACTGTTCGATAATTTTTATTTCCTTGGCCTCTTTATCGGCGAGATCCTGGCGCCCGCCCTGTGTGAACTGCTCGACGGATTCCTTGCGCTGCTTGACCAGCGTTTGCAGGACCTGCAGGGACTCCATATCGTCGAGTGGGCGCATTTTGTCAATTTCTTTGAGCTTGAGCGCGCTTTTGACCATGCGCAGGACGCTGAGGCGCAGCTCGTCCTTTTCTTTCATGGCAGCGGTCAAGTCGCTCTGGATGCGGTCAATGTATCCCATTCGTTGTCCCCCGATTTGCGGACCAGAATAGCACACCGATTTCGTTTCGCGGCGCGTTGCGGGCGCGAAATGTGATTCGACGGATTTGCATATCGCATTTGACAGAGTGGGAGTGAGCCGCTACGCTTCTTTAAATGAAAATTGTCGTTGCGGACAAGATAAGTGAACGCGGAATTGCGCTTCTGCGCGAAACGGGATGGGAAATCGTGTTGCCGACGGCCGCTGTGCTCCCGGACGAAATCACGAATGCTGACGGGTTGGTGGTGCGCAGCGCGACGAAAGTGAGTCGGGAATTGCTCGATCGGGCGGAAAAACTACGCGTGGTGGGCCGCGCGGGAGTTGGCGTTGACAATGTGGACATGGACGCAGCCACCCGTCGCGGCGTGCTGGTGATGAATACGCCCGGCGGGAATGCGGTGAGCGTCGCGGAGCATACGTTCGCGCTGCTGTTGGGGCTGGCGCGCGGCGTGCCGCAATCGAATGCTGCGATTCACGCGGGGCGATGGGAAAAATCCTCGTCGGGAATGGAATTGCGCGGAAAAACGCTGGGGCTCGTCGGTCTGGGCCGCGTGGGATCGGAAGTGGCGCGGCGGGCACGGGCGCTAGAGATGAATGTGCTGGCCTTCGATCCTTACGTGACGCCGGCGGCGGCGCGAGAATTGGAAGTGGCGCTGATTCCGTTTGAGGATTTGCTGAAGCGCTCGGACGTGATTTCACTGCACACAGCGCTGAGTCCGGCGACCGAAAAGATGATTGATGCCGCGGCGCTGGCCCAAATGAAGAAAGGCGCGCGGCTGATCAATTGCGCGCGCGGAGAATTAATTGACGAAGCGGCGCTGGCGGAGGCATTGCGCTCCGGACATTTGGCCGGCGCGGCGGTGGATACGTTTGCGCAGGAGCCGCCGAAGAATTCGCCGCTCATTGGACTGCCGAATTTGATTGCAACGCCACACATCGCGGGTTCGACGGCCGAGGCGCAAGAGGAAGTGGGAACTTTGATCGCGCAGCAAGTGCGCGATTATCTTGCGGAAGGATTGATTCGCAATGCGGTGAACATGCCGGCGCTTTCGGAAGAACAATACCGCCGCTTGCGGCCCTATCTGGAACTCGGTGAACGGCTCGGCGCGTTTGTGGCGCAAGCTGCGTCTTCGGCCAGTTTCAGCCGGATCCACATTCGTTATGCGGGCGAAGCCGCAGAGCTGGGTTCGCATGTGATTCGCAGCGCGGTGTTGATTGGGATATTGAATATCGTGCTGGATGAAAAGGTAAATCTCGTAAATGCGTCGCAAGCGGCGGCGGCGCGCGGATTGATTGTGGAAGAAACCACGCGGCGGCGCGAGCGCGGGTTTCCCAATACCCTGGAAGTTGCGGCGGCGAACGGCGGACACGAGCTCACGGTGGAAGGCATGGTGGCGCAGGACGGTTCACCGCGAATCTTGCTGATGGATGGCATTGGACTGGAAGCGCCGCTCGAAGGCACTTTGCTGCTGACGCGAAACCGCGACGTCCCGGGTGTAATTGGAAAGATCGGCACGGCTCTGGGCAATCTGGGCGTGAACATTGCTACTTTTGCACTCGGGCGACGTAAACCGGAACAGGGTGCTGATGCGCTCGCTCTGGTGAGGCTCGACGGAAACGTGGATGGCACTGTGGTGCAACAAATTCGCGCAATCCCTTCCATCACTGAAGCGAAACTGATTCGCCTGCCCGAAGCCGCGAAGCCACACGCGCAGTCGGCTTAACTTCCAGTTCAAATTTCCCATGCTCGAAACAACGAGACTGCGTCTGATGCCGTGGCAGCCGGACGACTGGCTGCTGTTGCGCCCTATTGCGACTGATCCAGAAGTGGTGCGTTACATTTCGAATGGCGAGCCTTGGCCGGAAGAACGCATCCGCGAATGGGCGGCGAGGCAGGTCGCTCATTTCAGCAAATTCGGATTTTGCTTCTGGAAGCTCATCCATAAAGAGACAGGCGAGATGATCGGGTTCTGCGGGCTGCAGCCGCTCGACGCAACGACGGAGATTGAGATTGGTTGGTGGCTTGCGCGCGCTTGGTGGGGCAAAGGTCTCGCGACGGAAGCGGCACGTGAGGCTCTGCGAGATGGATTCGAGCGCGCGAGGCTTGAACGGATTGTCTCCATCGCTATGCGGGAAAATGTGGCGTCCACGCACATCATGGAAAAGCTGGGGATGAAGTATGAGCGGGAATCGACTCATCGCGGCGTGCCGGTAGTCCTTTACTCTGTGGCAAAGCCGGTCGCGTCAACGCTTGATTTTTGAGTTTGCTGAGCTTACGGTGGCGCGCAGCCAAGAGTGGCTGTGCCACGAATTGCCGGTGCAGAACACGGTCGCGCGCACGGAGCGCACGTTGCGGATGGAAGCTAGGTAGCTTAAACTGTCGTACACTCATGCTCTACACGGTCGGGGCGTAGCGCAGCCTGGCTAGCGCGCCTGGTTCGGGACCAGGAGGTCGAAGGTTCAAATCCTTTCGCCCCGACCATTATTTCCCCTCTCGATTCATAAAGTTACGCTGCGTTTTGCTGCACGACGGCAAGCTCTAAACTAGGTACATTAGGTACAACATCAGGGGTCTGAGGCGAAATCTCAAATCCCAAGCCGATTTTATCTGCCACTTCTCTTCGGTATTCCAGATCCTCGCGGAGCTTCGAGTAGCCGTCTGTCACGGACTCGTCCGCGTGGCCGAGCCAGAAACGAATGAGATCTTCTGGCGTTCGGTTTTTGCGGAGCCACGTCGTACGGAAACGCCGGAAGGCATGAAAGCCCGCTTTCGGTTGCCCCAACTTTTTCAAGGCGGGGTGCAAGCCACGTCTCAAGAGATTCGTCTGTGAGAAAGAATTCCCGTTCTTGTTGTGGAACAGGAAGCCGGAAGTGCGCTTTCCCACATACTTCTTGAGCATCTCTGCTAGAACAGGACAGAGGTCCACGTCTCTGCGCCCGCCCTCGGTCTTGAGGAAGTCCTCTAATTTTCCTCTGCGGACTTTCTGGCGAACGTTCAGAGTTCTGAAGTCGTCTGAGATGTGCTTGTCGACTTCAAGCCCCAATGCTTCTCCAGCGCGGAGCCCCGTTCCACCAAGCAGGGCACAAAAGATCTGCTTGTACCCTTTGGAAGACGCGAGAATCCCAGTGATTACTTCGCTGGTGAAGTGGGGCGTGTTCTGCTTGCTCTTGTCCACCACTGGCATGTCGACGAATTCGTGGTTCCATTTGCGAGGGAAGATCTGCTCGCCTTCCTCATTAACGGCAGAAGCCATGACCGACTTGACGACCTGCGAGTAGGTGTTGACCGTCTTAGGTGAGAGGCCTGCCTTGACCATTATTTCAACCAGCCCCTTGAGAGCTAGATTCCCCACCGAAGACAGGGGAACATCTCCAAGGTTCGGAAGAATCCATACATCAAGGGCACCCTGCCACCATTCAACGGTTGCGGGAGCAATGGGCTTGCGCTTTCGTTGTTGCACGTGCTCGATCCACCATGCCGCTTGCTCACGAAACGTCACACCAAGGGAAACACCCTCCGCTTTGGCAAGGTGCTCTGGTGTATCTGCTCCGCTCGCGGCAATGATTTCTCTTGCTTTCCTTTCCCGCTCGGGTTTGGTCAGGCGTCCAGGTCCAGAGATCGGGCATACCTTTTCGCTTGCATGCATTCGTTCCTCTCGGCCCGGTACGTCCTGCCAAAACCTGACCACGTAGTATTTACCTCTCACTTCAATGTAACCACTTTGACCAGATCGGCGGCTCATGCTCTTGCCTCTCTTCCGCTTTTCTGGCGTCGCTTTCGCGACTGTATCAACGACATCGGCTGACAGCAAGTGTCTGTTCGATTCCATCGTGGCTGCTCAAAATCTGTCAAATTGCGGCATGTGGTTCCGGTTCTGTGCTAGTGGCTAGGCTCGCGGTTGCCCTCGTTCGCAGGGGCTGTCCCCGCACTGCGCGAAGATGTCTGAGAATTGAGTTCAGCTTGGGCCTTGGCAACTGTGCGCTGGGCATAGTCGTCGGGGTCGTACTTCTCGTGCGCCCGGAACTCGGCAATGTCGCGCATGACCTCTTCGGGCGGGAGTCCTCGTGCCAGGGCGCGCTTAGCGTAAGCCCAGTCACGCTCCGATTGGCTCAATTCGCGAGGGCCTGACGATGCGGTGCGCTCACGAGACGGATTCCATCTTCCTGGGCCAGAGTCGACTGGGTCGGTGCGAAGTCTAAAATCTCGTGCGTGATAGTTGCGGTCTGCGTAGGCTTGGACTGTTACCTGAAAATCCTCTTCGTACTTTTTGTTCGCGAAACCCGGAAGACGGAGCACTCTTGTCGAATCGGTTGCCGCGGGATCGCCATCGAATTCCCGCGCCAAGGCATGCAGGAATGCTTCGGCTTGCTCTTGAGTTACTCCTTCTACCTTCCATATCACCTGAAACTTGTCGGGCGACGTGCTGAGGACGTAGCTCGGGGCAGGCACAAGGTCCGATTGCTGAATGGCCGCGAGGGATTTGGTTCCCTCGTGGTCGAGGTCGATATAGAGATGCTTGATCGCTTGGATGTCGTCCTTGGTTCGCGTATGGGCTTCGGGTTTCAGGGGGTTCATTCCGAGGTATATGTCGGAGCCGTCTCGCTCATTCTTATAGCGTAGCCA
>DATEVZ010000022.1:0-17346 GCA_035258265.1 Candidatus Acidiferrales bacterium | reverse complement strand
TGTTGTCGGTCGATATTCCGAGCCGAGGTTCGGTAGTAGTAACGGCACGCCGACTCCGCACCATAAACACCAGGGCCCCATTCGACCACGTTGAGATAGAGTTCCAAAATGCGCTGCTTGCCGAGGATCAATTCGGCCACCGGCACCAGGGTGAACTCGGCGCCCTTGCGGAGGATGGAGCGGCCGGTTCCGAAGAACAGGTTTTTTACCAGTTGCTGCGTAATCGTGGACCCACCGCGAATACGGCCGCCTTCCACATCGCCTTCAGCGGCGATTTCCATCGCGTTCCAATCGAATCCGTGATGCTGGTAGAAGCGCGCGTCTTCCGCGGCGATCACGGCATGCTGGAAATCGCGAGAGATTCGGCTCAGTGGAACGAATTCGTATCGTTCGTGATACGGCGTGCGGTGAATCCATGCCTGCAAGCGGCGCTCCATGTGCACCGCGGTGGTCGGTGGGTCGATCCATCGGGCAGCCACAACAATCAGCGCAGCAAGTGACCAAAGAAGCGCCGCTCCGATCAGAAGCCAACGAACGAAAGTTCGGAGTGTGACTTTCCGAGGCGGTGTCGGCGGCGTCTTCGGCGGTGTAGTCGGAGGTGTCTCTAGATTTTCAGTCACAGTTCAGAATAATCGTTTGGGCTGGATTGACATAGCGCGTGATAAGGCACCTAACCCGACACGATCGACTACTGCTTCACGCGGAATCTAAGGCTTGTTCTTGCGCCGACTTCCTGCACGCTGATTTTCTCGAGCCGGACGCGCTCAAGGCTGGAGCACTATTTGGTAGTGCAACGGGCTCGAATAAGGGCGGCCCGGCGCTGGTATTCAAGGAAGAAACAGTAGCTCCATTGTGGTGAGCTGAGCCTACCTAAAACACCAACGCCCCGTCAGCATCGCGTGCGCTGACGGGGCGTGCACTAGGCTGGGCCAACTCCACTACGAGATCGGCAGCCGTTCCGTCCGGGCATAACTTCCGTCCGGATTCGTGTCTGGATATAGCACTGCATTGAGGCCTTCTACGTACACGCCTTCCAGCCTGCGCCCTTCGCTCGAATTCCCCACCAGCAATGCGCTCTGGCTGGCCCATCGATTCGTTAACACTTGGCGCATGTGGATGTCCACGTTCTCCCCGCTTCCGTTGATCGTAACCACTCGGCTTCCCTTCTCAGACTTCACCGAGAGCAAGTAATGTCCCGCCTTCAAATTCTTGCCGCCGCACTTCACGTCGTAAGGCAGCGAAACCTTGCCCTCAAAATCGGCCTTCGTTAATTTCGCACTGGCAGCGTGCCCGGGCTGCGCAGCAGTCGTTTCCGTGGCTGCAAAGGCGAATTCGTCAGGGGACATGTCGCTCTGCGCGCGCGCCGTTGCTGGCAGCAAACACGCAAATCCCAGCGCCAGTGTAATCATCGAAGTCTTCACAGTAGTCACAATCCTCATTTTCTTCTCCTCTGTTCCCGTAATCTTTGCACTTGAATTCTTCATTTTGTTCCTCAGTGCGTGCGCAGTTTCATTCGAAACCGCGATTCGTTCAATGCAGAGGAGGTACTTTGTTGGTAAAACGGAGATAAAGCCGTAACAGCCTGACGACAAGGCGCTTACGCCGTTCGCGCTCGGCGTCAATCGTTAATGAGGAGTTGAACGGGTCGACGATTCGCCGCGCGAGACGTTAGACCCAAGATCGCGAGTCGTTGCGCAATCTTGCGATGTCTTCGGTTGGGGCGCTGCCGAAGAAGCGGCTGTATTCTCGGCTGAACTGCGACGCGCTTAAATAGCCCACGCGCTGACCTGCAGCGCCAGCGTCCATCATTGCGGACAGCATCAGGCGCCTCGCCTCCTGCAGACGCAGCACTTTGCGATAGTGCAGCGGGCTCATCGACGTGACGGATTTAAAGTGCTCGTGGAAGGAGGAAACGCTCATGTGCACGAGTTCGGCGAGTTCTTCGACTTTCATCGGTTGCGAGAAATTGGCGCGGAGCCAGGAAATCGCTTTCGCGACGCGGTGCACGCTGGATTCGGCAAAGCCCATTTGAGCGACGCGAAGACCAATGGGACTGCGGAGCAGCCGGATCAAAATCTCGTCCACCGCAAGTGGGGCGAGCAGATCGACGTCTCCGGGGTGGGCGAGACACTCCATCAGCCTGGTCGCGGCTTGGATAATGGTCTCGTCAACCGGAGTGATGTAAACGGCGCTGCGCTCTTGAACGGGAGGCACACCGCGAGGAAAAACCTTCAAGACCAGTTCGGCAATCTTGTGCGGGTCGAGATCGAGCCGGAGAGCGAGGTAAGGTTCGGCATGGCTGGCGCGCGTGACCTGCGCTGCAACCGGTAGCGCAACGGAGTAAACGAGCATGCGCGCCGGGTCGTACTCGTAGACTTCTTGGCCTACGATGACGGTCTTCGCTCCTTGCGCGACGATGGATAAGCAAGGCAATCGAAGGGCATGCACGCACCCCCTGTTTGCTCGCGATAAGCGGCTGGCGTGCAGACCCGGGATGCCCAGCTCAAAAGTGCCGTCGTGCGGGGCGTAGGCGGCGATCAGACGAGCCAGGTCGGCCGTGTCCGGCTCGTCTGAGCCTGGAAGCGTGTAGGTCACTCGCTGCAAAGCAGTTTTGCCCTGGATTCTCACGCCTTTGAGAATACCTCTTTTGCAACCTGGATGGCGCTCATTGCGCTGGGCCAACCCGCAACTAACGCCGCAACCGTTGCGAGACGCGGTCACGTTTGGAAAGCTCGGGGCGTTCCCAGTCATCGCCGAAGAGGACGCGGTCGGTCAAATCGGCCAGCTTGGGCGCGAAGTCGCCGATCGCCTTTTGGGATGCGGCAGGATCTCTCTGCTCATGCTCACTCCTTTTGGTGCCGGCCTCGATGAGGTCTTAGCTGCTCAGCGGTCGACCATTTGCTCGAGATGTTCGGGGTAGCGGGCTCCTTGTACTTTGATGTTTGCCGAGGCGCTTTCGATTTCGCGGAGATCATCGTCCGTGAGGTTGATCGAAAGTGCTCCGATATTTTCGTCGAGGCGCGCGAGCTTCGTGGTGCCGGGGATCGGAACCATCCACGGCTTCTGCGCAAATAACCAAGCGAGGGCGATCTGAGCGGGTGTCGCCTTTTTGCGTTGTGCGATCTTGCTGATCAAATCAACGATCGCCTGATTCGCTTTCCGGTTTTCCGGCTTAAAACGCGGAACGGTATTGCGGAAATCGGAGCTATCGAAGATCGTGGTTTCGTCAATCTTGCCTGTCAGGAAACCCTTGCCCAGAGGGCTGAAGGGAACGAAGCCGATTCCGAGTTCCTCGAGCGTGGGCATCACTTTTTGCTCCGGCTCTCTCCACCACAGCGAGTACTCGCTCTGCAGCGCAGTGACTGGCTGGACTGCGTGGGCGCGACGAATCGTTTTGGGGGCCGCTTCCGACAGGCCGAAGTGCTTGACCTTGCCGGCTTGAATCAGGTCCTTCACCGCTCCCGCCGTGTCTTCGACCGGCACGTTCGGATCAACGCGGTGCTGATAGAGCAGGTCAATGCTCTCGACCCGAAGCCGCTTGAGGGAGCCCTCAACGGCTTGCTTGATGTGCTCGGGCTGACTATTCTGGCTGAACGCTCCCGGCCGATGATCCTTACCGCTCAAATCGAAACCGAACTTGGTGGCGATCACCACTTTGTTACGGTAGGGAGCGAGAGCTTCGCCCACGAGCTCTTCGTTCGTGAACGGACCGTAAACTTCGGCGGTGTCGAAGAATGTGATGCCACGCTCCACCGCGGCGTGGAGAAGAGAGATCATCTCCTTTTTGTCTTTAGGCGGGCCGAAGGAGAAGCTCATGCCCATGCAGCCGAGGCCAAGAGCTGAGACTTCTAAATTGCTTTTTCCAAGTTTGCGCTTTTGCATCGTTTCTCCTCGAGAGGCTTCGTGCTGGTTATCAGCGACAATTACGAAGCGCTCGGATTAATGATTAGAAGTTTAGTCTGCCTATAGTTCGTGAGCTTGCCTATTCCGCCGGAGTATTTGCCCGATCCTCCGAAGCTATCGCGCGATCGAATGCGAGCCAATGATTTGAGTAAGCGGCGCAGTTCGTCGCCTTTCGGCCATGCGCGGTATGGAGATTGGAAGGAGCACTCACGCTGCCGGGACGATGTTCGGTAGACTTCTGTGTGATTGCAGATAAAATGATTGGTCCGGGGGTTGCGAAAAGCTCTGCTGTCGCGCGTTGTCAGACGATTCGGGATCGAGGGTGCTGAATGATTGTCGGCGTACCGCGTGAAACTTTTCCCGGGGAACGGCGCGTGGCTTTGGTGCCCTCCGTTGTGCCGACTCTTGCGAAATCCGGGCTGGACGTGATCGTTGAGGCAGGAGCCGGGCTCGAAGCGGGTTATCCGGATGCCGATTACGTGGCGAAGGGCGCGAAGATTGTAGCGGAGCGCGCCGAAGTGTTTCGCACTGCTGACATTATCGTGCAGGTCTTGGCGCACGGCTCGAACGACAAGACGGGCAAGGCCGACCTGCCGCTTTTTCGCCGCGGGCAAGTGCTGATCGGTTTTCTCCGGCCGCTCGGCGACCTGCAAACCATCCAGGAAATTGCGGCGACGGGCGTGACGTCGTTTGCGGTGGAATTGATGCCGCGCACTACGCGCGCGCAAGCAATGGATGCGCTCTCTTCAATGGGCACGATCTGCGGATATAAGGCGGTGCTGATTGCCGCCGACACGCTGCCGCGAATATTCCCGATGTTGACGACCGCGGCGGGCACGATTACGCCGGCGCGCGTGCTGGTAATCGGCGCGGGAGTCGCGGGACTGCAAGCGATCGCCACCGCGAAGCGATTGGGTGCGGTGATTTCCGCATACGACATGCGGCCGGCCGCAAAAGAACAAGTGCAGAGCCTGGGCGGGCGTTTTGTGGAGCTGCCCATCGAAGCGAAAGATGCGCAGGATGCCGGCGGCTACGCGAAGGCCCAGGACGACGACTTTTATCGCCGGCAGCGCGAGCTTCTCGGACGCGTGGTGTCGGAAAGCGACGTGGTGATCACGGCCGCGGTGATTCCAGGCAAGAAGTCGCCCGTGCTGGTGACACGCGACATGGTAGCGCGCATGGCGCCAGGCTCGGTGATCGTGGATTTGGCGTCGGAGCGCGGCGGGAATTGCGAGCTGACGCGGCCGGGCGAGAAAGTTGTGGCGAACGGCGTGACGGTGATCGGGCGAATTAACCTCGCGAGCACCGTTCCCTACCACGCGAGCCAGATGTACGCGCGGAATATCACGGCGTTCCTGCAATACCTGGTGCACGACGGGAAACTGCAGCTCAAACTCGATGATGAGATCGTGCGCAGCACCTTGCTGACGCGGGGCGGCGAAATCGTGAATGAACGGGTGCGTGAATTTCTGTCGCTGCCGGCGCTTACAACCGCCGGCGGATCGGGAGACTGATGGTACAGACGGACCTGATTACGGATCTCTATGTGTTCATCCTGGCGGCGTTCATTGGATTTGAAGTGATCCGCCGCGTCTCGCCGCTGCTGCACACGCCGCTGATGTCGCTGACGAATGCGCTCGATGCGATCGCAGTCGTTGGCGCGATTATTCTGGCGGGCGAAGGCAAGAGCACGCTCGCGACGATTCTCGGCACGCTCGCAATCGTTGCTGCGACGAGCAATATCGTCGGCGGCTTTCTGATTACCGATCGCATGCTGAAAATGTTCAAGACCAGCCGTACGCCGAAATCATGACGCCCTTCGCCGGTTCAGATCTGCTCCTGCAGGCTACCTACCTCGCCGCCGCTGTGCTTTTTATTTTGTCTCTCAAATTGATGAGCTCGCCGAGCACGGCGCGGCAGGGAGTGTGGGCCGGCGAAGCGGGCATGCTGCTCGCGATCGTGGGCACGTTGCTGCACCACGGGATCGTGGATTACCGCTGGATCGCCGTCGGTCTGGTGCTCGGGTCCATCATCGGCGTGCCGCTCGGCATGGTGCACATGACGGCTGTTCCGCAGCGGACGGCGCTGAGCCATGCGTTTGGCGCGTTGTGCGTGACGCTGGTGGGCACGTCTGAATATTACCTGCGCGCGCCGGGTGTGCCGCCGTTCATGATGGCCGTGCTTTCGGCGGAAGTGATTCTCGGTTCGCTGACGTTTACGGGAAGCCTGATGGCGGCGGGAAAGCTGGAAGAAGTACTGCCGCAACGGCCTATCACCTACAAGGGCCAGAATTTCGTGAATCTCTCGGTGCTGGCAATTGCCGTGGCGGTGGCTGCAGTCCTTGTAAAGCATCCCGAGCACATGCATTTGTTTCCGCTGATGCTGGCGATTCCCCTGCTGTTCGGCGTGCTGATGATTGTTCCGATCGGCGGCGCGGACATGCCTACGGTGATGTCGCTGCTGAATTCTTACGCGGGACTTTCGGCCGCGGCGATGGGATTCGTCCTCGATAGCAAGCTGCTGATTATTGCCGGCGCACTCGACGGGGCGTCGGGGTTCATCCTGTCGGTAAATATGTCGAAAGCGATGAACCGCTCGTTTTCGAACGTGTTGTTCGGAGCGTTCGGCCAGGAGGCTGCGAAGGCTGCGGCTGGACAAGAAACGAGGCCCGTACGCAGCGCGACGCCCGAAGAAGCGGCGGCGATTCTCGCGGCGGCCAACAAAGTGGTGATCGTGCCGGGTTACGGCATGGCCGTGGCGCAAGCGCAGCACAAAGTGCGCGAGTTGTACGACGCCCTGACCAAGCGCGGCGTAGACGTGAAATTCGGAATTCATCCTGTGGCCGGACGCATGCCGGGGCACATGAACGTGCTGCTGGCGGAAGCGGACATACCTTACGACAAGCTCGTGGATATGGATGACCTCAATCCGGAGTTTCCGCAGACGGACGTGGCGCTGGTGATCGGTGCCAATGATGTGACGAATCCCGCCGCGCGCAGCGATGCCGGCAGTCCGATTTACGGAATGCCGATTCTGGATGTGGACAAGGCGCGCACCGTGATGGTGATCAAGCGCAGCATGAGCCCGGGCTTCGCCGGGATCGATAATCCTCTCTACTACCTCGACAAGACGCTGATGCTTTTCGGCGACGCGAAAACTTTCGTGGGAGACATCGTGCGCGAACTCGGCGGTAGCGGACACAGCTGAGTTGAGCGCTGGAATCCCGACCTCGAAGGAGAACCGATGAGTGCTGAGCTCTCGGCGGCCCCGAAGCAGGCTTGGGAGTGGCCGGATTCCTTGGATGCACTCGTGGCCGCTGCGGCCAACCATTCCCTACTTTTTGAGAACGAGCGCGTCCGCCTGGTGCAGACGCGCATCTTGGCCGGTGATTCCACTCCCCTACATACTCATCGCTGGCCGAGCGTGATGTTCATCTTCGCTTCAAGCGATTTGGTTCGGTTTGACGATCTGGGGAACGTGCTGATGGATACGCCGCAGTCTGCCGTAGGGCATGCGCTGAATTCGCCCGTGTGGCTAGAGCCCCTGCCGCCTCATTCGGTGAAAAATGTGGGCGATGTGGAATTTCGTGCTGTGCAGGTGGAGATCAAAGATGCGACGTAGCCCGCCGGCCTACGTCGACAACATCTGAGCCAGGTTGCTGATGCGCGTCAGTTCCAGCACGCGGGGAGTCATCTTAGCGAATTCCAATAGCACCAGACCTTGCTTGATGGCCGACACTTTCAGGCCAACCAGGGCGCCCAGGCCGGAGCTATCGAGATAATTCACATCGCCGAGGTCGATGACGATGCGACCGCCTTCCGGGAGCAGTGCCTTCACTACTTCTTTCAACTCGCCGGCGGTTTCGCTAATCAGTCTGCCGTGACACTTCACCGTGGTCACTTTATTCCCTCGCGGATCATCGCCCAACTTCTCAACTTCACACTGAAAAGATCCAGATGATGTCATGACTCTCGACCTCCCCTGGTCTGAAAATGGGCATCCTAGCACCGACTGAGAGAAGGAAATGTTAAGTTCAGGTTACAGTCGAAACGGGGGACCTGCTCTGCTCCGGAGGCCGTTAGTAGCTCTTCAAGACCCAAGCGGCGATGACCAGGCGCTGAATCTCGCTGGTGCCTTCGTAAATTTCGGTGATGCGCGCATCGCGGTAGGCGCGTTCGACCGGGTATTCGCGGCTGTAGCCGTAGCCGCCATGAATCTGAATCGCTTTATGCGCGACGCGCGTGGACATCTCGCTGGCAAAAAGTTTCGCGATGGCCGCTTCCATCGAAAAACGTGCGCCGGAATCTTGTTTCCAGGCCGCACGGAGGACGAGCAAGCGAGCCGCTTCGATTTCCGTGGACATATCCGCGAGCATGAACTGAATGGCCTGAAAATCGGCGATGGGATGGCCGAAGGCTTGGCGCTGCTTTGCGTAGCTTAGGGCAGCCTCGAAAGCGCCTTGCGCGATTCCGGTGGCTTGCGCGCCGATGCCGATGCGGCCGCCATCGAGAGTCGAGAGCGCAACTTTATATCCTTCGCCCTCTTCGCCGATGCGATTCCCTGCGGGAACTTCGCAATCACTGAAGGAAAGCTCGGTGCATGCGGTGGCATTAATGCCGAGCTTCTTTTCTTCCTTGCCGACGGCAAATCCCGGCGTTCCTTTCTCGACGACCAGCGCGGTAATTCCCTTCTCGCCTTTTTCCGGCTGCGTATTGACGTAGACGATGGCCGCATCCGCTGAGCCGCCATTGGTGATCCAGGCTTTGGTGCCGTTGATGACGTACGTGTCGCCCTTGCGCACGGCTTTCGTGGCCAGCGCCGCCGCGTTCGAGCCTGCTTGCGGCTCGGTGAGGGCGTAGCATCCGATTTTTTCGCCGCGCGCGAACGGCAGCAGGAATTTCCTCTTCTGCTCGTCGGTGCCGAAGCGGTGAATCGGATCGCAGTAAAGCGAATTTTGCACCGAGAGAATCACGCCGGTGGAAGCGCACGCGCGCGAAATTTCCTCGATGACGATCGCATAGCTGATGTGGTCCATTCCCGAGCCGCCTTCGCTTTCGGGGATGGCGACGCCGGTCAGACCCAGCTCCGCGGCTTTCTGTATTAGCCCGCGCGGAAATTTTCCGGTCTCGTCATTTTCCTTTGCCAGTGGCTTCACTTCGGCTTGGGCAAATTCCCGCACGCTTTTCTGCAGCAGCAGCTGCTCTTCGGTGAGTTGCAGGTTCACACTTCACTCCCGCTAAAATACGATGGCGGACTAAAGTCCGCCGCTACGAATCTCTTTGGATATTGGGCGCGGTGGTAAGCGCTCTTATCCGTCCAGTTGCAGACGAAATTGTATCGCAACTCGCGCCTTAGTCTAAACCGCGGGTCTTGCGACGCGATCAGCCGCATTCATAAGCGTTCAACTCGCCAGGGCTTTGCGGAGCTTCTCGTACGTGGTCGGTAAATCTTCGGGTTCGATGCGCGTTTCGCCTACAACCGTCATGAAGTTCGAGTCTCCCGCCCAGCGCGGTAAGACGTGCATGTGCAGGTGGCCGGTGACGCCGGCGCCGGCGGCGCGGCCCAGATTCATTCCGAGATTATAGCCCTGCGGATGATAAATCTTTTCGAGCGCAGACTGTACACGCTGCGCGAGCATCATCGTCTCTGAAAGGGTTTCCGCATCGGCCGAGGAAAGCTCAGCGACGTGGGCGTACGGGACGATCATGACGTGGCCGGAAGTGTAGGGATACAAATTTAGGATGATGAAATTCTTGCGGCCGCGCAAAACGATCAGAGTCTTCGCGTCATCGTTGGCCGCGAGCGCCGCGCAGAAGATGCAGGCGTCGTCCTTTTTGGCGTCCGCGATGTAGCGATACCGCCAGGGGGTCCACAAATAATCCATCCCGCTCAGCCCCTGCTCAACTCTGAGCGCCGTGGTCGGGTGCGCCGGCATGTGCGCCGGCCGAACGCGGATTGTTCACGTAGTCTTTCAATTCCTTGCTGGGCTTGAAGTAGGGAATCTTCTTAGGCGGGACTTCCACTTTGGCGCCGGTCTTGGGATTACGCCCGGTGCGTCCGCGGCGCTGGCGGGTGCGAAAACTGCCGAAGCCACGAATTTCGATTTTATCGTCCGCCTGCAGCGCGGCGATGATGCTCTCGAAAATCGTTTCGACCACGGCCTCAGATTCCTTGCGTGGCAGTTCGGTGACGCGCGTGACCTCTTCGACGAGTTCCGCCTTCGTCATCGTGTGTTCTTTATTGTCGTGCTCTCCGGCAGCCTCTGCCATGGGTGAGAGCCTCCTCGTTAAGATTTCGGTCGGAACTGGGCCTCGTGCGGGCTGGGGCGGGTCTCCGCATCTCCTTGCATATCACCAATCTACCACGGCGTAAATGACTTTCCTGCTGAGAGGGGAGCTTTGCCCGGGGCGTCGCCCCCGCGTTCCCGGACAAATCTCAAGCTATGACGACTGCCGCTTGGCCATGATGGCATCGCCGATGGTCGCATTCGGCGAGGACTTCTGCGGCCGGGCTGTGGCCGACCGGAATGTTTCGATTTCCTGCCGCTCGACTTGCTTCTGCGCGGCGCGATAACTCAAGCTGATTTTGTGCTGCTCGGGCTCGAGGCGCAAAATCTTGAAGTCATATTCATTGCCGGCTGCGAGCACCGCGGTAACGCGCGCGCCGCGGGCGGGCTTTTCCTTATCACGATCGCCCTTGGGATGCCGCTCTTCGATTTCAGAGACATGACAGAGGCCTTCAATGCCTTCCGCCAGCTCGACGAAAGCGCCGAAATCGGTGGTGCGCGCTACTTTGCCTTTTATGATGTCGCCGATTTTGTGGCCGCCGAACCAATTGGCCCAGATGTCTTTCAATTGCTTGATTCCTAGCGAAAGGCGGCGGTTTTGCGAATCCACTTTCAGAACTTTGGCTTCGACCGAATCACCCTTCTTGAATTTCTCGCTGGGATGCTTGATGCGCTCGGTCCAGCTCACGTCGCTGATGTGAATCAGGCCTTCCATGCCCTCTTCGATTTCGACGAACGCGCCAAAATCGGCGAGGTTGCGGATGCGGCCATTGATGACGGTACCCACTGGATATTTTTCCGCAGCGGCATCCCAGGGGTCGGGAAGAGTTTGCTTCAATCCCAGGGAAATGCGGCGCTGATCCGTCTTTACTTCCAGGACCACGACATCAACTTCGTCGCCTTCCTTCACGATTTTCGAAGGATGCTTGGTGCGCTTCGACCAGCTCATTTCGCTGACGTGCACCAGGCCCTCGACTCCGGGTTCGATCTGCACGAACGCGCCGTAATCCGTGACTCCGACGATCTTGCCCTGCACGCGCGTTCCGACCGGGAAACGCTCCGGAACCGTAGCCCACGGATCGGGAAGCAATTGTTTGCGGCCGAGCGAGATGCGCTGCTTGTCCTTATCGAATTTCAGGATTTGCACCTGCAGTTCGTCGCCGGCCTTGACGATCGAGGACGGATGCGGAACGCGTCCCCAAACCAAATCGCTGACGTGGAGCAAGCCGTCCATTCCGCCAAGGTCGACGAAAACGCCGTAATCGGTGACATTCTTCACTTTGCCGGTGACGATGGTGCCTTCGGAGAGCGAAGCCATCAGCGCATCGCGCTTGGCTTTCTGGTCTTCTTCGAGAATGGCGCGGCGGCTGACGACCACGTTGCCGCGTTTGCGATTGAGTTTCAGAACGCGAACTTCGATGTCCTTGTCTTTCCAGCCGTCCAGATCATGCACTGGTCGCAATTCGATCTGCGACGCAGGCAAGAATGAACGCACCCCTATATCGACCACCAGGCCGCCCTTAATGCGCTCGGTGACTTTGCCCCGAATAGTGGCGTGCTCGCGATAGGATTTTTCGATGCGCTCCCACACGCGGCGGCGATGCGCGCGCACATGCGACAGCAGAACGTAGCCGTCTTTCTGCGAATGCAAGCGCTCGACTTCGATGGTTTGCCCGGCGCCAAATTCAATCGGGCTGCCGGAGTCCACAAATTCCTGCGCGGGAACGAGTCCTTCGAATTTGCCGCCGACGTCCACGATTACGCCTGCGTCGGTGACCGCGAGCACGCGCCCGTCGAAAATCTCGCCTTCGGCGGCGACCGGTTCGGGCACGGCGAACTGGTCCATCAATTGGTCCATCGTCTCGGTGGTTTCCGTGGCGTCGCCGTGTTCGTTTGTTTCGGCCGTTTCGACGGCATCCCCAGATGCGGGAGCTTGGCTTGCAGCGGTGACTTCCGCAGTGTCGGCGGCTTCAGGGTTCGCAACGGTAGATGGCATTTCCGGAGCCGCGAAGGGCGCACTCGCGTTCATTTCGACGGGCTCGGATTGTTCCACGGCACGCGCTTCTGGAGCGATGGACTGGGGCGCACGGACGGCGGCAGTTGCTGCTCCGCCAGAGCCTGACGTTGATCCCACGGCAGAGCCGTTATGCGGCTCGGATGCCGCGGCCGAACTTTCGGCGGGAGTGTCTGTTTGGTTTGATTCAACGGTTGAGGTAGGAATGTTCGGATCGTGTTCGGGTGACATTGGGGAGCGGCCTCCGTACGGATTCGTGCCCTGCTACCGAGAATCAGAACTCGGCTACTCCACCCACTGGGGTTTGGAGCAAAGAAGGGGAAAGAGCGCCCACGCTAGACGTTCTTGTCACGAGGATGATACCCGCGCGGTTTGCGCGTTGTCAACAAACCATCGCGGAAAACCAATGTTTATATTGAAAGTAATTGTTGAAATTAGTGTTACGGATTGATGAGCGGAAGATTGCGTTTCATCGGTGCACACGAACCGGGAGCGCGACACAGCGTCCGCTAACGCGAGGGACCGGCATGACGAATTTCCTTGCGGTAGTCGAAAGCGACAATTTCTACCGTGCGGCACATTTCGTAGAGGCGCGAGCGAATGCGTTTGCCGACGCGATCAGTTAGTGAATCCTCGATTGTCGGCGAGCGCATACCAGCCACACGGACAGGAGTCGGGTTGGTGACGGAGCCGCTAGGTGCGGCATCCGAATCCAGAAAATTCGTAGTGAGCAGCGTGACACGCTTTTCGTTGTAGCGCGTGTTCAGCACGTGGCCGACGGTTTCCAACGCCCACGCGGATGGCTTGCTCGAACCCACGTCATCAAGAACTAAGATTTCCGCTTTCAGCACCGGTTCCAGGACGCTCATTTCCGTGACCTGGCTTTCCGGGTTGTAGCTATCCTGAATGGCTTTAAGTAACTCTCGATAATCGTAAAAAAGCCCGCTGTGTCCGCGCCGGACAATGGACTTCATCGCTGAAACCGCCAGATGCGTCTTGCCCACGCCACACGGACCCATTAAGAGCAAACCGTGCTCGCTGCCGACTGGAAACTCGCTCGCGAAACCCTGCACAATCAATTTTGCTTCGGCCCGATTCCGGTTCCAAGCGGCGAGTTGGTTAGGCGTTGCGTCTCGAACATCATTATCCGTTTCATAGCTCTCGAAATCACAATGACGGTAATGCTCCGGAACGCGCGCGCGCTGCAGCGCCCGCTCGGTGCGATCGCCCGAGGTGCAATCGCAGGGAACGGCCCAGACCATTTTCGGTTCGCCGGCTCCTGCACCTGGACGATCTGCGGCGAGCGCCTGCGCGCCTTCCGTCGTTCGCTCGACGACTCTCCAGCCGCTGCCTTCACAATGGGGACAATCCGCTCGCGCCATGTTGGAAGAATAAGCGTGGTGGGATTCGCGCGCAAGGTCACTTCACTGTGCAAATAGCGCGTCTTGTGGAAAGCGAGGGTGTTTCCTGTGCGGAAGAATTGCATCGCGGCGTGATTCACGTAGAGTGCGGCGGCTTGCCGCCGCTTTTGCAACGTACGATTGGGCGTGATTAGAGCATGCGAAGCTTGCCCACTGTGGCAGATTTGCCGTGCCCAAGAACTAGGGAGAAACGCTTACATTCCGCAAGGCGGCGGCAAGCCGCCGCACTCCACAATGTTCGAGGCGATGCATACTTCGGCGGCGATTGTGGAATCTTGCCGTGGGGCAAGCGCCAACAGTCGCTATTTATGGATGCGCATCGCTTGGCGGGGTGTGGAGCGCACTATGGCATTGCGGAATTTGCGGTCGTCGCCGGCATTAAAGCCGCGCGCCATTTCGCTGCGCACGAAATGAATGAAGGATTCCATCTGCGACTGCATTTCGCTCATCTTGTCGCGCATATTGAGGATGATTTCGATTCCGGCGAGGTTCACGCCCAGCTCGCGCGTCAGGTTCAGGATGATCTCCAGGCGCTCGAGATCCTGATCGGTATAGAGCCGCGTGTTACCCTGCGAGCGGGACGGCTTCAGCAGCCCCACGCGCTCGTACAGACGCAGCGTCTGCGGATGCAATTTGTACAGCTCGGCCACCGCGCTGATCATGTATCCCGCTTTCGCTTTTTTCCTGGGGCGCGCTGCCATGGGCCGTCTCCTCAGACTACCGCGCGCGAAAAGATTTCGCGGCGCGGATCTTCCGGATCAATCTTGCCGAGTTCTTTCAATAAATTGCGGACGCGCTCGTCTTCGGGTTTCGGGACCACTACCTGCACTTCCACGATTTGATCGCCGCGCTTGCCTGGGTTTCGCGCCGAAGGAGCGCCTTTTTCGCGCAGCCGTAGCTTCTTGCCGCTATCGGTACCAGGTGGAATACGCACCTGCGCGCGGCCATCGATCGTCGGTACTTCCACTTTCGAGCCGAGCGACGCTTCCGGCACGGTCACTGGCACCACGGTGTAAAGATCGTCGCCGCGGCGTTCGAAAAATGGATGCGGCTGGACCTTGATGACGAAGTAGAGATCGCCAGGAGGCCCGCCGTGCAGCCCGGCGTTGCCGCGCCCAGCGACACGCACGCGCGAACCAGTCTGCGCGCCCGGGGGAATACGCACGTCGAGCGATTCCACGCGCGGCACGCGCCCTTCGCCGCTGCAATTGTGGCACACGGTGTGCAAACGCCCGGTGCCTCCGCAGCGCGCACAGGTAACCTCAAAGCGCATTTTGCCGCTGACCTGCGTCACGTGGCCGGAACCGCCGCAAGTGGGGCAGACTTTTTCGTCGCCCGGCTCAACTCCGGTTCCGTGGCAGACGTTGCAAACGTCCAGGCGCGTGATACTCAGTTTTTTGACAGCGCCGCGCATCGCTTCCGCAAAGGTGATTTCGATCTGGAATTCGAGATCGCTGCCCGGCTCGCGTTCGGTCGCCGATTGCGCGGCACTTTGCCCGCGGAAAAACTGGCTGAACAGATCGCGAAAACTAGTCCCGCCGCCTGCTTCGCCGGCGCCACCGAAATCAAATCCGCCAAAATCGAAGTGAACGTCCTGCGGGCCTCCACCAGCGTAACCGCCGGCGCCGGGAGGCGGTGCTCCGCCCGGGCCCGGCACGTTGAACCCGAACTGGTCATACATCTGGCGCTTCTTGGTGTCCGAAAGAACTTCGTAGGCTTCCTGAATCTGCTTGAACTTTTCTTCGGCTGACTTATCGCCGGGATTCAGATCGGGATGGTACTTGCGCGCGAGTTTGCGATAAGCCGCGCGAATTTCCTTTACCGGCGCCTTGCGGGAAACACCCAGAAGCTCGTAATAATCTTGTTTGGTAGTTGTGGCCATATGAAAGCGATTTCTAGCGCGAGTTAAATCCCGCACATAAATGTAGGGGCGGGTCTCAGACCCGCCCCCACGGTCACGACCCAATCTGGAAGATCCTGGGGACTGGCACTGCCAGTCCCCAGGATGAAATCACGCGTTCGGTGACTTCAATTTGGCTTCTTCGAGTCGTCCACGTCCACGAACTCGGCATCCACCACGTCGCCTTGTCCACCCGGAGCATGACCGCCAGAGGCGCCGCCTTGGCCGCTCGGCCCATCTGCACCGCCGCTCGCACCGCCCGCCGCTGCGCCCGCGGCTTGCTGCGCCTTGTACATCGTCTCAGCGATGTGATGCGAAGCCTTGGTCAAGCTGTCGGTGGCCGCGTTCAACTTGTCGACGCCGCCTTCGGCCTGAGCACGCCGCGCTTCTTCGATCGCCGCCTCAGCAGCCTTCACATCGGCCTCGGCAAGTTTCTCGCGGTTGTCTTTAACCAGCTTTTCCGTCTGGTAGACCATGTTGTCGAGCCGATTGCGAGCCTCGACTTCAGACAGCCGCGCTTTGTCCTCGGATGCATGCGTGTCAGCTTCCTTCTTCATGCGCTCGGCTTCTTCCTTGCTCAAACCAGTCGAAGCCGTGATAGTGATCTTCTGCTCTTTGTTTGTGGCGTTGTCTTTGGCCGAGACGTTCAAGATGCCGTTGGCGTCAATGTCAAAGGTCACCTCGACCTGCGGCACGCCGCGCGGTGCGGGCGGAATTCCAATCAGATGGAATTTCCCGAGGGAGCGGTTGCCGCTGGCGACCGGACGTTCGCCCTGCAGCACGTGAATCTCAACGGAGGTTTGATTATCCGCCGCAGTTGAGAACGTTTCCGATTTGCGCGTCGGAATCGTCGTGTTGCGCGGGATTAGCGTCGTCATCACGCCGCCTAAGGTTTCAACGCCCAGTGAAAGCGGCGTCACGTCCAACAGCAGGATGTCCTTCACTTCGCCGGCCAGCACGCCGCCTTGAATGGCCGCGCCGATGGCTACGACTTCGTCGGGGTTGACGCCCTTATGAGGCTCTTTCCCGTTGAAGAGGCCTTTGACGATATCCACCACGCGCGGGATACGCGTCGAGCCGCCGACCAGAACCACTTCGTCGATTTTGTCCGGCGTGACGCCCGCATCGCTCAACGCCTGCTTCACCGGACCCACGGTCCGCTGTAGCAAGTCCTCCATCAACTGTTCGAGCTTGGCTCGCGTTAATTTCAGCGCGAGGTGCTTCGGACCGGACGCGTCAGCAGTGACGAAAGGAAGATTGATTTCCGTCTCCATCAATTGAGACAGTTCAACCTTGGCCTTTTCCGCCGCTTCCTTCAGCCGCTGAATGGCCATGCGGTCCTTGCTCAGGTCAATGCCCTGCTCTTTCTTGAATTCTGCAACGATCCACTCCATCACACGCTGGTCAATGTCATCACCGCCCAGATGCGTGTCGCCGTTGGTGGACTTCACTTCCACGACGCCTTCGCCGACTTCCAGGATCGAAATGTCGAACGTGCCACCGCCTAGGTCGTACACGGCGATGGTTTCGTCCTTCTTCTTGTCCAGGCCGTATGCGAGCGCAGCCGCCGTCGGCTCATTGATGATGCGCAGGACTTCCATACCGGCAATCTCGCCAGCCTGCTTGGTGGCCTGGCGTTGGCTGTCGTTGAAATAAGCCGGCACCGTGATCACAACTTTGGTGACCTTTTCGCCGAGGAAATCTTCCGCGGCGCTCTTCAACTTTTGGAGAATCATGGCCGAGATTTCCGGCGGGCTGTACGTCTTGCCGGAAATTTCCACGCGCGCGTCATCGTGCGGCCCCTTCACTACTTTGTAAGGCA
>DATEVZ010000021.1:0-7274 GCA_035258265.1 Candidatus Acidiferrales bacterium | reverse complement strand
CGGGAGCGTGGAACCGGTCACTCATGCGCTGACGTCACTACTGCTCGCGCGGGCCGGTCAGAAACACTTGCCGCGCTTCGGCACGGCGATGCTCATCATCTCCGGCACCGCGGCCGATCTCGATTACTTGAGTTATTTCGGCGGCGCGAGCGTTTTCCTCCGATTTCACCGCGCCGTTCTACATTCGCTTCTCGGCTCCGCTTTCGTCGCTTTTATAGTCGCAGCAATTTTCTATCTGCTCGATCGCAACCGTCTGCAAAGTGCCTCGGCCTCGACGCCCGCAGCCCTGCGATTCCTGCCGGCATTCGTAGTCTGCGCGGCGGGAGCCGCTGCGCATGCGCTGCTCGACGTTGCTAGCGGAATCGGCGTAAGGCTGTTGTGGCCTTTTGGCCATGGTTGGATCGCCGGGGATTTCCTCACGAATCTCGATCCCTGGATTTTAGTCATTCTTGTGCTGGGGATTTTCCTGCCGGAACTTGTGCGGCTGGTCAGCGAGGAAATCGGAGAGCGAAAGAAAGGCCCCGGCGGTCAAGGCGCTGCTGTGACTGCGATACTCTTTTTTCTGCTTTATCTCTGCGCGAGAGCCGATCTCCACAGCCGCGCGATTGACCTGCTCAACTCGAGGGAATATCACGGAACGCCGCCACTGGCCGTGGGAGCCTTCCCTACTTCTCTATCACCATTCCGTTGGCGCGGAGTAATCTCTACCGACAACACAATCCAGGAGGCGGAAATCTCGCTAGGCCCCGGTCCGCAATTTGACCCGGACCGAACCACCACGCATTACAAGCCTCAAGCCTCCGCCGCACTCGACGCCGCACAAAAAACGCAAACCGCGAAGCGTTTGCTTGCCTACGCCCGTTTCCCACTCGCCACCCTGGAGCAATCCGATAGCGGCTACCGAGTGTCCATGCGCGACATCCGCTTCGCACCGAACGATGCCAGCCCGGACAACATCATCGCCATCGTGCGGTTGGATCCAAGCCTAAGGGTAATCAGCCAGCAGCTCCTCTATGCGAGTTCATCGAGTCACTGATCTGTGGCGCCCCGTCGTGGCGGCGGTCTTCAGACCGGCATCGATCCCTCAGTCACGACGATTTAGCGGAAGAGCCGTGAAATACGAAATGCGTAACGACGTACAACACCAAAACGAGCCCGATCACACCGAGCACAAACGCCGCGCCGTGCGTCTTCAATAAACCCAACGTCGCGTCTCCATAGCGAACCGCCAGAATTCCTTCGGCGCCATAACGTAATCCTCTGCCAAGCAGAATCGCCAAGATGAATGTCCGCGGCGGCACTTGAAAAACTCCCTCGGCCAGCACAAACGGCTTGAACGGGAACGGCGGCGGAAGAACCGCGGGAATGAACGCGCTTAGAAATCCATTCTTGTCCACCCACTCTTTGATCTTCTCGGCCTTGCCGCGCGCATGCCGATGGAAAAAGGCTTCCCCACCCTTTTTCGCCAGAAAGTACAAAAGAATGCAGCCACACAGAGAACCGAGGGCCGCCATTGCCGCGTAGTAGGGCATGCGCGCAGGATTGACGAGGCAAAGTTGGATCACCGCTGCGTCGGGAAAAAATGGAAACGCAAGAATCGATGAATCAAAGAACGTCACCATAAAAAGTCCGCTGCCGCCCATGGTAGCGAGCAACCCCTGCAGCCAAACAAATAAGTGGTTGCGGTTCATATTTGAAAAACGCCCCGAGAAAATCACAAGATTGTAACAGAGTATGACAGCCCGATTCGCCCGCAGCGCACTTTCTCTGATAAACCGATTTCGCGCAGCATCGTCTAACGGCCAGCACGAATCGCACGATTCCAAGCAAAGGAGCCTGAATGCTCATGATCCGCCGCTGTGATGACCGCGATTTTGACCTGATCTGGACCATCGTCAACGACGGCGCGCAGGCCTATAAAGGGATCATCCCTGCCGATCGCTGGACGGACCCGTACATGTCTCGGGAGCAACTGCGGCATGAAATTTCCGAGGGCGTCGTGTTCTGGGGCTACGAGGACGCTGGAAGCCTATTAGGCGTCATGGGCATTCAGGCAGTTCAGGACGTGACCCTGATCCGTCACGCCTACGTCCGCACCACCAACCAGAAACGAGGGATTGGCGCGTTCCTGCTCTCTCACCTGCGGGAACTAGCCAGTACGCCAGTCTTGATCGGTACGTGGAGAGATGCTGTCTGGGCAATACGCTTTTACAAGCGACATGGCTTCCAATTAGTTGGCCACCAGGAGAAGGATCAACTGCTTAAAAGGTATTGGACTGTGCCTGAACGCCAGATAGAAACGTCCGTGGTCTTAGCGGATCAGAAATGGCGGCAGATGCAAGCTTCGCTTTCGTCTTCCCAAGGGACGCAAAAAAAGGCGGAGTTCTGACGAAAATTGCTCAATCGCAACGGGTCAGTTAGAATTTGCACTTGAACAATTCCACGTCACCCACAACTCTTCTCGACCAACTCAACGAGCGCCAGCGTGAAGCTGTACTCGCCACTGAAGGACCGCTGCTTGTTTTGGCGGGCGCAGGTACAGGCAAGACCCGCGTCATCACCTATCGCGTCGCGCACCTGATCGAAATGGGCGTGCCGGGCGGCGCCATTCTCGCCGTCACATTCACCAACAAAGCAGCGGCCGTGATGAAAGAGCGCATCAGCGACCTGCTGCGCGCCACGGGACGCAATGCTTCGGAGGTCTGGGTCTCAACCTTTCACTCCTTTTGCGCCCGCCTGATCCGCCGCGAAGCCCACCACCTTGGCCTGCCGCGTGATTTTGCGATTTACGATGACGACGACCAGACCGCCGCCGTAAAGCGCGCTCTCGCGCAGCGCGATCTTTCGACCGACGATTATCCGCCACGCGCGATGCGTGCCCAGATCAGCTACGCAAAAAATCACAGCCTCACTCCCGACGACATGGCAGCCCGCGCCGCCGAGGCCCGCGACGAATCGCGCAAGCATGCTGCCGAGGTCTTCCGCGTTTACAATGAAATCCTCCGCAAAGCCGGAGCGCTCGATTTCGACGATCTCCTGCTCCGCGCGGTGGATTTGCTCCGCGACCATCCTGACGTCCGGGCGGCCTGGAGTTCCCGTTTTCACTACATCATGGTGGACGAATTCCAGGATACCAACGGTTCGCAAGAGGAGCTCGTCCGCTTGCTGGCCGGAAAGCGCAAGAATGTCTGCGTGGTGGGCGATGAAGATCAATCGATCTACGCGTGGCGCGGCGCCCGCGCTGGAAATTTGAAGCGCTTCACGCACGATTTCCCCGATGCGAAACTTATTCGCCTGGAAGAAAATTATCGCTCGACTCAGACAATCCTTGACGCTGCCGCCGCCGTAGTGAAAAACAATTCCGATCGCCTCGGGAAGACCCTGGAAGCCACCTTGGGTGCCGGAGGCCGTTTGCGTTTCTATGAGGCGCCGGACGCCTTCGCGGAGGCGGAATATATCTGCGGCCAGCTATCTCCCATCGTGCGCAAGGACCCGGACGCTCGGATCGCCGTGCTCTATCGCACCACTGCGCAATCCCGGTCTTTCGAAGAAGTCCTGCGCCGCTTGGGAATTCGCTACCGCGTGGTCGGTGGCTTCAGCTTCTACGAACGCGCAGAGGTTCGCAACGCGTTGGCCTACGTTCGCCTCATTTTTCACCCTGAGGATGACGTAGCGTTACTTCGCGTTCTAAACGTTCCGCCGCGCGGCATCGGTGCCGTTACCGTCGCCGCACTCGAAGCACGCGCCAGGGAAACCTCCCAATCGTTGTGGGAAGTCATTCGCAACGGAGAATTCCTCACCGGAAAGAAATTCAGCGGCGCACTTCGTTCCTTTTGTAAATTGATCGAAGACCTCCAGGCAGAATGTAAGGATCTGCCGCCCGCACAATTGATCGAACGCGTCCTGGGCAGCAGCGGTTATCTCGATTGGGTAGAGCAGCAGGATAATCTCGAACACTCCTCGCGCGCAGAAAATCTGCGCGAACTTGCCAACGCCATGGCCGAAGCCACGGAGCAAGGCCAAGCTCTCGAAGACATCCTGGACAGCGCAGCTCTAGCCAGCGATGCCGATGAATACGACGACACCATTCCAGTTTCGCTGATGACCCTTCACAGCGCCAAAGGTCTCGAATTCGACGGCGTATTTCTCGCCGGCCTCGAGGAAGGCCTGCTGCCCCATGGCCGCTCCCTCGGCAGCAACGCGGAAGTCGAAGAAGAGCGCCGCCTCTTTTACGTCGGTATGACTCGGGCCAAGCAGTCCCTTCTCCTGTCGCGCGCCGTCTATCGCCGCAGCTACGGTGAAGAGCGTCTGCGCGCCTCGCTCCCCTCGCGCTTCCTCGCCGAAATTCCAGGCGACCTGATCGAAGCCGCAATCGGTTCGCAATCGGAGCCGGGCGAAACAAGACGCTATGAGCCCGATCCGGATCACTCGGACGGCTATGCATATCGCCAGAAGCGGCGCACTCCTTACGGTCAAGCCGCGCGACCGACTCGCGGCGGTGCATCAAAAGATCCGCTCATCGGCACCCGCGTACGCCATTCCAAATATGGCGTCGGCACGATCATCGGAGTCGAAGGCGAAGGCGAAGAGCGCCGGTTGACCGTCAGTTTTCAGGATTATGGCGCCAAGAAACTCGTCGAGCGGTACGCGAACCTGCAACTGGCGTAAGCTGCTGTTTCGGATCGCGTCCTGGAATCGCGCAAGCACATCATAACCAAGCCCGTCTGCTGTAGGATGATGGCGGGCCTCGGCAGGAGCGCTCGGAACCCGTCACAAGAAGTTGCGCAGAAGCTTATCGCATGGTAAAGTTTGTCGCTTTCGCACGAGGAAGGTGGCGATTGGGCGCACAGCTTTTCCGCAGAAAGAATATCGACCAACTCATCTCCGACTCGGAGAATCCCGAAAAGCAGCTCAAGAAATCCCTCGGTTGGCTGAGCCTCACTTCGCTCGGCATCGGCGCCGTGATCGGCTCGGGAATTTTCACCATCATCGGCACCGCGATTGCTGGACAAAAACTGCAATTCAAGTCCATCCTGAACGCGCCACTGCTCGAATATCTGATTTATCACTCCGCGTCCTTTGGCAGGCCCGGCGCCGGACCCGCGATTGCATTGTCCTTCGTTCTGGTTGGGATCGTTTGCGCATTTGCGGCGCTGTGCTACGCCGAACTGGCCGCGATGATTCCTATTGCCGGCAGCGCCTACACTTACACTTACGCAACCATGGGCGAACTCATCGCCTGGATCATTGGCTGGGATTTAATCCTGGAGTACGCCGTCTCCAACATGGCCGTCAGCGTGGGATTCTCCGCGCATGTGGTCAATTTGCTCGATTGGTTTGGAATTCACCCCGATCTGCGCTGGATCACGCCCGCATACCTTCCCTCGGGCCTTTCCGATTTACAGGGAAATCCTCTCTACGATCCGGGCTGGCACTTCGGATTCAATTGGCCCGCATTCATCATCGTGATGCTGCTCACGATCATTCTCGTGCGCGGCATCCGCGAGTCCGCGAACACCAATAACATCATGGTGCTGCTCAAGATCACGGCCATCATGGTATTCGTGATTTTTGCTTCGCGCTATGTGCACCCCGCGAACTGGCACCCCTTCGCGCCAAATGGCTGGCCTGGAATCCTCACCGGCGGCTCGATCATTTTCTTCACCTACATCGGGTTCGATTCGGTCTCGACGGCTGCCGAAGAATGTAAGAATCCGAAGCGCGACTTACCCATCGGCATCATCGCCACGCTCGTAATTTGCACGCTCTTGTACATCGCCGTCGTCGTAGTGCTAACTGGTTTGGTTCCCTGGCAAACGCTTCTGGATGACGCCGCGCCGGTCGTGAACACGCTCAAGCGCCTGCACTTCAAAAATATCCAATTGATCGTTCTCCTTGGCGCGCTGATGGGCATGATTTCTTCCCTGCTTGTCTTTCAACTCGGCCAGGCGCGCGTCTGGTTCGCAATGTCTCGCGACGGTTTGCTTCCCGGCGTTTTCAGTCGCGTCCACAAGCGCTTTCGCACTCCCGATTTCTCGACGATTGTCGCGGGCTTTCTGGTAGGCATTCCTGCCGGCCTTCTCGACATCGGAACTCTTGCGGACCTCTCGAATATCGGTACGCTGTTTGCGTTCGCGCTCGTGGCCGGCGGCGTCTTAATCCTCCGTTTTCGTGAACCGGATCGTCCGAGGGCATTTCGCGCCCCCGGCGGCCTCGTGGCTCCTATCATCACCATCCTGACCTGCCTTCTGCTCATGGCTGGCTTGCCGATTACGAACTGGATTCGTTTCTTCGTCTGGCTCCTCATCGGCTTGTGCTTTTAATATTTTTATGGCCGCCGGCACAGCCAGCTCTCCGACGCGAATTTGCAAGCGGAGGCCGGCAAGAGGAAAATGCCGTAATGCGTCGTGACCTGCAAGGCGCGTTGGTCCTTGGCCTGGGGATCCTCATCCTGGGTACGGCATCGTCATTTGGCTGGGGTGAAACCGCCGACCGGCTGGTAACCAACAAAGCTGTGGACACGCTTCCACCGGAAATGCAGCCTTTTTTTTACAACAGCCGCCAGTTTCTTGTACAGCACGCGACCAACGCGGACGAGTCTTTATCCACCGGCCCCACGGCGACCCGGCGCGCGGATTTTATCCAACTCGACCACTACGGCCAGTTTCCATTCTTGGCTTTGCCTCGCGAGTACAATGCCGCCATCGCAAAATTCAATCGCCGCACGCTCGAGCAATACGGTCTGCTCCCGTGGCAAATTGGCTTGTATAGTAAGAAGCTTACCGATGCATTCCACGACCACGATTGGGGCCAGGTGAGGCTTTCCGCCGCGATTCTGGCGCACTACGTAAACGCGGCGCATGACCCTTTCAATACCACCGTAAACCTGGAAGGCAAGCTATCCAATCAGCCCGGTGTGAACGAGAGGTTCTCCACCGGCCTCGTTGACCGCTATCAACTTTTCTTCTTCGTGAAGCCCAATGAAGCCGCCTTCATTCACGACCCAACCGACCACGCGTTTGAAGACTGCCTGACAGCGCACTCCTGGCTGGAAAACGTCTTGCTCGCCGACCGCCGCGCGCACGAAGGTCTCGTCGATTACAAGGAAGACTATTACGATCGCTTCTACTCGCTCGCCGGCGCGATTCTCGTTAGGCAGCTTTCGGATGCTTCCACCGACGTCGGTTCATATTGGATGTCCGCATGGATCAACGCGGGCCGTCCGCAATTGCCTTCGCAATAAAATGAGCGGAGAATCTCAAACAACGGCACCG
>DATEVZ010000020.1:0-5583 GCA_035258265.1 Candidatus Acidiferrales bacterium | reverse complement strand
AAATCTTGCGAGAACGTTGCAGCAAACCATGAGAGGGGCGTCCTGCGGCTTCTTTGAGACCGGAACCTAAACAATCCTCGATGCCAGGCGGTCCCGCAATGAACGACATAGTTTAGCGGTATAATATCGAGCGAATCTCGGATCGACGTTTGCCGAAAATGCGGCGCCGCACCAAGTCAAAGGAGCAATAACATGGCGTTGTCTAAGAGTGAAGGTCAGGTGACCGCGTCTCCGACCAAACTTTTGATCGCGCCGATGATTTCTGTGATTCTGTGTGTCGGCTCAGCCGCTCGCGCACAAGCGCAAGATGCTCAACCGAAGAGTGTCGACGAGTCCTGGACGGCGACCACGCAAACTCACGTGGACAACACGAATCCGCTACGAACGACGGAGAGTCACTCGAAATCAGGCAATCGGAGTGTGGATAAACAGAGGGTGGAAGTGCTCGGGCCCGACGGCCGTTACCAGCCCGGTTCCGATACCGAGACGGAAACCACCCAGGTAAACGCCACGACGACGCGCACAGTGGTGCGCGCCTACGGGTGGGATGCGAACGGACAAAGGTATCTGATGAAGGTGACGGAAGAGGAAGCGCGGGGCTCAGCGAGCGGCGATGTTCATGTGGTACGCACCACCTCGAGTTCTGACGCAAATGGAAATCTTCGGGTCGCGCTTCGTGAAGTAGCGGATACGACGAAGACGAGTCCGGACGCGCAGGAGACAAGAACGATGGTTTACCTGGCGGACGGCAATGGCGGGTTTACTCCGAGTGTGCAAACGCGAGAGTCGCAAAAGCACAAGGCTGGCGACGAGGTCGAGGTAAAGACTATGACGTTATACCCGGGTGCCAACGGCAACTGGCAATTGGGTGAAGCAGTGGAAAAAACGATCAAGGACGACGGCAACAACCGAACCGTCGAGGACCGCGTGTCCCGCCCTGATTCAGAGGGCGAGGTTTCAGAGTTTTCACATACCGTTAGTAAGGAGACGGAAACCGCTCCCGGAGAAATAAGCAATACCGTCGAGACATATTCCACGGTTGTTTCTGGAGTAGCCCAGGACGGCAGCCTTCATCTGAAGCAACGAGTCACGACCGTGCGGAATGGGAATTCAGACCGAAAAACAGCCGAGCAGGTTGAGCAGCCCAATCCAGGTAATCCGACTGACGGATTGCAGGTACGCGCAAAAACCAAATATACCGTGCAGTACGGCGCCTCCGGTACCCAGCAGACTAAGACCATTCAAGTGCGCGATACAAATGGCACTTTCAAGGTGGTTTCCGACGAGACGCAGAAAACACAAGCCGTTCCTCCCACGCAAGCGCCGGTAGCACCCTCAGATACTCCCAAATAGCGGCCTGGCCGTGCTGCCCGCCGGATATTCCGTGGTTGGCGTTTAACCCCTGAAAAACGCCAGCTCATGGGCGACCGGACACTCGTTAGGGATAGACGCAGAACAGATTTGTTCTAGGACAGGGAATTCGGATGGCGGGAAAAAAGGAAAGAGGCGCTCGGTAACGTCACAAGCGCCTCTTCTACTGCTTCAACGTAAACCGTACCTCACTGGATCACCTCCTTCTCGGCAGGAACACCGATGGCGACAAAGCATGTCGCGTGATCCAAGTATAGCGCCGGATCGGGAGAGATGTCAGAACAAGAATTCGTCATTTTTTAGGTTTGGCACGCGAAAGCCAGCTGCTGATTAATGTCTCGCCGGCGGCGGGACCCGTTCAGGATCCTTTCGGGCAGGCGATTGTCACCAGCTTGTGATGCCCGGTACTGATTGAACAAACGCGCGCTTTGTTAGGTGGGCGTGCCGGCCCATTCCTCCCAAACTGCGAGTAAGACTCAGGAGGCTTGGAGATGGTAGACAGACGCAGCTTCTCAGAAATCAAGGCCGAACAAGCAAGAATGACAGCGAGTTGGAAAGCTGAGGGTCGCCTCAGCGAAGCATGGGTTATCGCGGACCCGGAAATTGTCGAGATTTTTTCTGCTGGGGTCGCCTTCGGCATTGAAATGGGCCGTCGCAGCGGCAGCGATCCAGCGTACTCGCCGGACGAATGGCGCAGAACTCTGCGTGAGGCTATGGAAAAAGCGGCTGCGCTCGAAGCGAAACTTGAAACGGCTAAACAGGGGATGCAAAGCAGATGAAAGATTAATCCCCTCCTGGTAAGTAGCGTGATCGGACATGTCCGGCTGGGTGTTAGTCGTGAGCTGTGCTTTGAGCGATCTTCATCTGCGGACTCCTGTTCACACATCCGATTCCCACCCGCACGTTTCTGGAAGGTCTTGAAGTTCGGCTAGAATGGCGGCGATGAGCAATCCTGCGGGCCGGGACGACGAGGCGCACAAATCAGTGGTGGGCGGCGGAGACCGCCGAGCTGTGATTGTCACTGGCGCGAGCCGCGGAATTGGAGCTGTGATCGCGTCACTGGTTGGCGCTCACGGTTTCCCGGTCGTGCTGAATTTTGCGAAGGATTGGGCCGCTGCCGAAGGCGTGGTTCGCGAGATCGTCGCGAGCGGCGGTCGAGCCATCGCGATCCAGGGCGATGTAAGCCGCGAGGAGGAAATTCTGCAAGTCTTCGAGGCGGCCGGGCGCGAGTTCGGGCCGATCGGAGGCTTGGTGAACAACGCTGGCGTCACGGGCGGCTTCTCCCGTGTTGACGCGCTACGCGCGGATGCGATTGCGCGAGTCCTTGCCGTCAACGTTGCGGGCACGATGCTTTGTTCACGCGAAGCCGTACGGCGAATGTCCACGCGGCGCGGCGGAACGGGTGGTTCGATCGTGAACATCTCGTCGCTTGCCGCGCGCACCGGTGGCTCCGGCGAATGGGTGCACTATGCGGCGTCCAAGGGAGCGATCAACAGCTTCACCATCGGGCTGGCGCGAGAGGTCGCGACTGAAGGAATTCGCGTCAACGCCGTTGCACCAGGATTGATTGAGACTGAGCTTCACGCCGCCAACGGCGCACCGGATCGGTTGGAACGTTTGGCGCCTGCGATTCCCATGGGACGTCCCGGCACACCCCTCGAAATAGCTCAAGGTGTTCTGTGGCTGCTTTCGTCAGCAGCTTCCTACACAACCGGCTCGATACTGGAGATCGGCGGAGGGCGATAACGAGCTACCCCGATTGGTCCAAGAGAAGCGCAAATGCTGCGAGCCTGCAAAGCCAAGTCCGAATGCGTACGTGTCTCTGATTGCTTCTTCGGCTACCGCAACTTCCGATGAAAAGGTGTTCCGTTGTCAGGCCGTGCCGAAAGTTCTATTCCATTTGGCGCGGATGCCGCGAAGGAGTGACGGATAGACGATCAGCTTGCGGAACGGGTCGATCAGGGCCATGTAGATCGGCGTGAAGCGGCTAACGCTGCGCACGTAAACGCCGAAATAAAAGCGGTACGCATTTTCCGTTTCGACAAGGGCGCTCAGCGCTGCGGCGTGGGCGGTACGGTTGATCACTTCAGTTGGCGTAGGCCAGAATATTTCTCGGAATATCGACTGAGACCTGCAAGTTTGGTCCGAGCAGCCGCGCACCATAGCCTGCAACCCCACAGGTTCCGCACGATCTCCGATAAGCTTCGCAGTAGCTCAATACGATCTGCACTCCATTGAAGACCTCAAAACCAAGTTGGGCCAATTCCCGGCCGGATCGAAATTTTTATGGTCCTCGTTCGACCCTAACACTTCCGCCGAATGCGACAAGGCCTTCGCCGACGCCTCCCAATTCGCGGCTAAAAGCGGAATCCGTCTGCAGCGAGTTGCGAATACTTCCAGTGATCGAATTAGATCATTTCGTGGGCGGGATGTGTTGCTTCGCGCGTGAGGGAAGGGAGTGCCGGTGAAGACATTAAAAAGTGCCGTACTAATTTTGCGAAAGGGCTTGTTGCGCCTCGATCAGTTCGGGTCTTCCTGGTTTGTCGGCATTGCTGCAGACTTTCAGCAGCTCGCGAAAATATCTTTGGCTGGCATCGTGATTTCCGCTGAGTTGGGCGGCGCGCGCTGCGCCGTAGAGCGCGCGGAAGCGTCCCGGTTCCTTTGCCAGCGTTGCTTCGAATTGCGTCAGCGCCTGCGCGGGCTCGTTCATTTCCAGCAACATTTCACCTAGTAGCTCGCGCGCCGGCGCGAGCGGCCCGGGCGTCACCGCGCTCTTATCCGTGGCATCTTCCAGTTCCGCCGCGGACCTTGCCCGCTTCAGCGATTCTTCTTTTTTACCTTCCGCGAACGCCGCCCAGGCTGCAACTTCAAGTTGCTGAATTTCCACCTGCTGCGCCCAGTAGTTTTCGCCCGCCTGCAACAGCCGCTCGCGGATCTGCTGCAACGCTGCCGCGGATTCGTTTGCTGCCGCCGCTTGGCCCAGTCGCGCGGCGCCTAATCCGCGGGCGAACCAAGTGATAGCTTCGGTGTAAGGAAACGGCGTCTCTTTCGGAGTGGATAGCGCAGCTTCCTTCCACTCGCGGCGTTCCAGCGCGTAGCGCGCCGGGATCGCGGCTAGCGCAAAATATCCAGCCGACGGGCCGCCGGCCCCGCTTATCACCACGTTGTGATCGAAGCGCGCGGCGATCTCCGGCAGGGAACTCACTATCCGCTCGGCGGCTTGATCCTGCCCCGTTTGCAAGTAGGCGTAAATTTCGTAGTCGCTCGAGTGCAACTCTTCGGCCGTTTGACCTTCGCGCCGGGCAGCGGCCGCCGCGGCAATGTTGCTGTCTATGGATTCTTGCCAGTAACCCGTCCGAGTGAAGGTATGCGACGGCATGTGTAGCGCATGCGGCGCATCAGGAGCAATTTTCGAGTAGCGCTCCGCCGCCGGCACCGCCCGCGACGCGAGCGTTGGCACATCGTACGTGTGGATGATGTAATGAGCCAGGCCTGGGTGCGCCGGCTCCTCGGCGAATAATTTTTCTAGAATCGCTCCGGCCTTCAGCCGCCCGGCGTAGGTCTTGTCCGCGGGATCTTGGGAAGCAGCGAGAGCCAGCGCGTAGAAAATTTGCGCTTCATGGTCCTCTGGATATTTCGCCGCCACTTGCTCCATGGCGTCGCGATAGGCGAGGAAACGTGTTCGTTGCGGCGTGCTCTGGTAGTCGCCGTACAATTTGCCGGCTGCCGCGAGATACGCGCGTTCGCGCTCTGTCTTTGCGCCTACGGCCTTGCCGCGTTCCGCGCTCTCTCGCCCTGCCTGCAGCTGGCTCTTGTCTTTCATTTCCTGCGCGAAAGGATTGCTCCAATCGCTAAGCGCGATTCCCCAGTACGCGATTCCGCACGTCGCGTCCTTCGCCAGCACGGCGTTGAATCCTTCAATGGCGCGGCTGAACTGGAAGGAATGAAGCAGCGCTGCCGCCCGGTCAAATTCCTGCTGCGCCGCTTCGTTGCACGAAGTGGCAAAGTGAACCGTGCCCAGTTTTTCGCTCTTCAGATGCTGATGCTCCTGCGCCAGGGCGCGCGAGGCCAGCAGGGTAAGAAGGATAAGCGCAATGGGCGTCACTCTAGCCATTCGCCACTCCAGTTCCGAGCAGTATAACCGCGGTGGAAGCTGCTTTGCGGAAAAGATGATGGTGCGCCGCCTGAAAGGCGAAATGTTATCGAAGGTTA
>DATEVZ010000019.1:0-4778 GCA_035258265.1 Candidatus Acidiferrales bacterium | reverse complement strand
CCGCAAACGCGATCTATTCAGGGTATCCCGCGATGGATAATCTTGCCTGGCGCAAATCGGTGGCCGTCTTCCATCGTTTGCCAGAACTGCAGAAGGAATTGCGAGAGCTACGCGAGGCTGTCGCGAAATTGAGCGCCACTTAAGCTGACCTACAGCGAAAAAGTGCCGTCGGTAGGGGACTATTTTTCAGTGACTGGCTTTTGATCCTCCGGCAACCCCGCCGTAACCAAATCCTGCACGCGCTGGCGGAGCGCGTCACGCTGATCTGGTGAATACGCCGATGCATCAACGGGCGGACCGTAGCGCACAATGACTTCACCGGGGTGCAGCGTCCAATCGCCCTTGCGCATCAGCCGCTGCGTTCCAGCCAGCGACACTGGCACCACCGGCACGCCTGCGCGGATGGCCATCACGAAAGTTCCCTTCTTGAATGGCAGCAGGTGGCCGTCCGGGCTACGCGTTCCCTCCGGGTAAACCAAAAAGGAAAGGCCTTCCTTCAAATATTCGACTGCAATATCTACGCTTTCCGCCGCCGCTTCTCTGTCCGCGCGGTCCACCGGAACTAATCTGGCAAGGTGCAGCGCTTTCGAGAGTATCGGGACGCTAAAAACTTCCTTTTTTGCCAGCAGCGCGACGCGTCTCGGGATATTCGGCACTAGCGCGACGGGGTCAATATTCGAGGCGTGATTCGAGGCAAAAACGCAAACCCCCGGAGGAATGTGTTCGGTTCCTTCCACACGGATGTGAATCCCCGCGATACGCATCGTGACCCGCAAGGCGCCGATGAACGCCCCGTACATGAAGTTCGCATCGCCGGTTATGAGTGTCCACAAAATCAGCAGTGGCAGGACGAATACCAGCGCCGGCAGCACGTAAAGCATCACGGCGATCGTGCGAATCATTGAATCTCGGGCGCGTGCGAAGCGAAAATCTTTCGAGGCAAAATAGTCGGTCCTTCAGTCCGTGGTTCCCTTCAGCCAGCCTTCCCGGATGCGGCGCTGTTTTTCACCTACCGACGCCATTTCGGCAATCGAATATCGCTTCGAATCATTTGCACCGAGCGCGAAGCTGATATCCAAATCGTTATCGTCCCGATGCACGCGCAAAGTGATCTTTTCTCCGGGCGAGCGATTGTGCAGCCATCCCGGCAAATAACGCGGCACCGGCTGTCCGTTGAGTGCGACCAGCATGTCGCCCGCCTTGAGTCCGGCGGCCTGGGCCGAGGTCCCCGGCACGACTTGCGACACTATTACCGGAGCGCCTGCTCCGTGGCCCGTTGTCCAAAACCCCAGATCAGCGCTCTTGTGCATTTCTACTTTCAGCTCCAACCCCGCAGCGCTGAAAAAATCCTGGTACGGAATTTCGTCCGCGCCGGCGACATACCGGCGAAAAAAATCGTCAAATTTTACTCCGGCGACTTCTTCGGCCGCGGCCTCGACGTCCTGCGAGTCGTTATAGAAGAGCCCCTGCTTCGCATAGACTTCGTTCATGCGACGCATCACGTCGTCGAGCGACTTGTGATTATCCGTAGCGCCTCGAATCGCGAAGTCCAACAGCACTCCGTCGATCTGCCCCTTGTTGTAATACGAAATGCTGCGGTCCGGCTGGCGGTAATCGTCGTATTTTTCGAGCCATGCGTCGAGGCTCGACTCTTCCACGCTCTGCCAGGTGTGCGCAGGGCGCGAATCCAGTTCGCTGATCTGACCCGCGAGGTCGCCGTAGAATTGGTCCTTCGTCCACAATCCCGTGCGTTCCAGAGTGTACGCGCCGTACGTGCTAGTGACGCCTTCGGCGAACCACAGCGCCCGCGTGTACATTTCCTTGGTGTAATCCACGGGCTCAAGCGTCTGCGGGCGTATGCGTTTTACGTTCCACAGATGAAAAAATTCGTGCGCCGCTGTTGCGCCCGCGCTCTCGACCGATGACGACGCAATCGCCGTGCAGTTGGCGTGCTCCATTCCGCCGCCGCCAACTTCAGGATACGGTCCAAAGTGGAAGAAGAAGGTGTATTCGCTGAATGGGGCACCGCCCATGAGTTGCAGTTCGTACTTCGTGATCCTCTGCAGATAGGTTTGCAGCCGGTCGTGCCGCCAGTCCTTCCCGTCCACAACAACGCGAAAATGCGCCCCCCCTTCCGCGAAACCAAATTCATCGAATTTGCCAAGTTCTGCGGGTGCGTCCACGAGCTTGTCGTAGCTATCGGCCTTAAATGAATTGGCCGCGGGACCTGCCGGCAGCTGTGCCACTACGCGCCATCCCAGCGGCACATCGTCGAACTGAACCGCTGTCTCCTCGGCGCGACGAGTTGGCACGTACATCAGCACTTCCGCGAAATTCACGAAGGCGTGGTGAGCGTCCAGTTGCGAATTGAAGGGGCCGGGGTCATCCCATTCGATCGTGTAGTTGATCTCTGCGGTGCGTGAGGCAGTATTCGGCAGCGATATTCTCCAAGTCTGCTTGTCCAGTTTCTGCACGCTTAGGGCATTACTTGAAGGAGACTTCGGCGTGTTTGCACGGACATTGCGCACGCGATAAGCGAAATCTCGCACCTGATACAAAGCGTTCCATGCTGGCAATGCCAAGATAATTTCGTCGTCCGTCTCGCTCGCGGGGACTTGCATCGAGACGTGAAACTCGTGCTGCTCCGGATTCTTCAGCGATATGTGATACCCAATCGTGGCGGCTGCGGGTCGTGCGAAAAGCAATACCATGACGGCAACAACGAACCGCAGGGCCGAATTCATCTACGAGCTCCCTCGAGTGATTTAAGTTTCTCCAAAAGTTTGCCGCTGAGTCCGTCGAAGCTGCCGTTGGACATCACCATCACCATGTCGCCGCTGTGCGCGTGACTCGCGAGATAATCCGCGATCGCCGCGGCCGACTCGAACGCCTTGGCCGGCCGTCCGCGTTTGACGAGCGATTCCGCAATGGATTCGGGGGAAAGCCGCTCCACTTCCTCCAACAATTGTGCGCGACTCACGGGTCCAATCACGATCTCGTCAGCGATAGCCAGGGCATCCGGCAGCACATCCTGAAAAATCTTGCGCCGCATCGTGTTGGACCGGGGCTCAATGGCCGCCCAAATTTTGCGGCCCGGCCAGCGCGTGCGCGTCGCTTCTAGAGTCATGCGAATGGCGGTGGGATGATGCGCGAAGTCTTCCACTACCAACACGCCATGTTCCTCGCCTTTAATTTCCATGCGTTTGCGGACGCTTACGAAGGTCGCTAAGGCACGCTCTATCGCCTCACATTCGATGCCGCGGCCATAGGCGATTGCGATGGCCGCGAGTGCGTCGAGCACATTGTGTTTGCCGGCCACCGGCGTGCGCACGCGGGCTACTTCCTTGCCGCGAAATGCCACGCGAAATTCCGTGGCTTCGTCGTGCCACTGGATATCGCCCGCGCACCAATCACATTCGGAGGTCAGCCCGAATGTCTCCACAGGGCAAAATGCCTTCGCCACTGTCTCTCGCAGTTCGGGGCTTTCGCCCCAGATCAAAACCTTTCCGCGTCGCGGCACAAGATTCACTAGCCTGCGGAATTGCAGAGCGATGGAAGCAAGGTCGGGATAAATGTCGGCGTGGTCGTACTCGAGCGAGGTAAGGATCAACTCATCGGGATGGTAGTGAAGAAATTTTGGGCCACGGTCGAAGAAAGCGGTTTCGTATTCGTCGCCTTCGATGATGAATTCCTCGCCGCCGCCTAGTCCGTAGCTGCGATCTCCGAAATTCGGAGCAACTCCTCCAATCAGAAAGTCCGGCTTGCGCCCGGCAACTTGAAAAATCCATGCCAGCATCGCCGTTGTCGTGGTTTTTCCGTGTGTCCCGGCGATGACAATCGAAGTGTGCCGCGGAATGAAATACTCCTCCAGCAGCTGCGGCATGGAGCAGTACGGCAATTTCTCATCGAGAATGTATTCGATCTCCGGGTTGCCGCGCGCGATCACATTGCCCACAACGCACAAGTCCGGCGCAGGCTTCAGATTTTCTTCGCGGAATCCTTGGTTCCAGCGGATGCCGAGCGAATCAAGCAAAGTCGAGGCCGGCGGGTACACGTTCACGTCCGAGCCGCTAACGTGGAATCCGCGCTCTTGCAACATCCCCGCGACCGGTGCCATGGCGGCACCGGCGATTCCGAGCAGATGGACGTGTTCGCCGATCCTATGTGTTTTCGTTGAGATGTTTGGTCTCCTCACTGCCGCGATCCGAACGCCGCCAAATTCTTAGGCGCGGCATGCCGGCTCCAGGATTTCCAGTCGCGATGGTTCGTCTGCCCTCAGACGCGCGCGCACTCCCAGCGGCAGCGTCAGCATCGGACGTTTGGTGTGCCCGATGGCCGCGCCCCAGACAATTGGAAATCCCATCGTTCCCAAAATCCGGCGGGCGACATCCAGCACCGTCTCAGTTCCCGCTGGCCCCTCACACTCGGGAAATTCTCCGAGCAATACGCCGGAAACCCCCCGCAACTTCCCCGCCTGTTTCAAATGCATCAGTGCGCGATCAACTTGCCACGGCTTCATCCCCCGATCTTCAAGGACCAGGATCACGCCGTGCGTATCTAGTTCCCAGGGTGTTCCCAGTGCGGTTTCAATCAGCGTGAGGCAACCGCCCACCAACGTGCCGTCTGCCGAACCGGGCATGATCGGTTCTGTGCCCGGCAGCGGAATCGGCCAGCCCTGTTTTGTTTCGCTGAGCGCTCGCATGAAGCTGTCCGGTTCGTATCCTTCCGGCACGCCCGCGCCTTTGTCCAAACCGGCGGCCACCATCGGGCCATACAGA
>DATEVZ010000018.1:0-13040 GCA_035258265.1 Candidatus Acidiferrales bacterium | reverse complement strand
ATCGGGAGCCGCTGAAGTGCCCTGCGGGTGGCTATGTCTCTACTGGGTCGGCAGAATCTCCTGCGAGAACCCGATCGTATTCACCGACCGCAACGACGGAGTTCGCGGCGGCAGGCAGGCCGGCGCCAACGAGAAGTTGGTGTCAAACGAGTAGTCGCGAGGGCTGGGCGGATTGTAAACGCCCGTGCCCTTGTACGTACCCACTCCCTGTCGGTTGTAATAGAAGCTCACCATCGAACCTCGGTAGTGGCACACAACGCCCCAGTTCTCGAGGAAGCGAAGGAAGTTGTGCACACCGCCGTCCGTGCCGAAGTCCTGTGCCTGACCGGCAATGGACGGGAACGGAACACCCTTGCCGGAGATGATGGCGGCCCGGTACGCCGTCGGCTTGGCTGCACGGTTGTTTATGTTGTATGGAAAGGCAAACGAATTCACGTCATTCCAGTTGTTGGATAAGAACGTCACGGCGTCGCCTTCGATTGCCGCCGCCACGCTCACGCCTCCCCACGTTCCATCGTCCACCGGCGCGTTGTAATCGCCTTGGATGTAAACGGGGTTTTCCGCAACGATTGTCAGTCCGTCCGTTCCGTTGCACGATGTGCCGATCGTCAACGAAGCTCCGTCCACGATTTTCAGCGCGCGGCGGAAAAACACGGGAGGATTTTCCCGTGCTTCCTGGGCGTTGCCGTAGGTAACATCCGGCCGATTGGAGTTGGCCGCGGCGCAGTTGGAGTTGGCGAAGAGTCCGCCGGAGTAAGTCACCGCCGGCGCCCCAACTTTGTACGTGACGCCGACCAAGTTTCCAGTCGTGGGGGTTGCGCCGGTCCACATTAGAGCACCCTTCGGCGTCATGTTGGCAATGTTCGCAGTTGACAGTATGTAGTTCGCCGGAACAGGCACTGGGGCTACTTCGGTTCCGCCATAGGTACGGAAGACTCCGTCTCCTTCAAGGTCTTCTCCGGCGTCAAGCACGACGTTGGGGCACCCGTTCGCCGGATCGCTGGGGTTCACGAAATCGTTATAGCCATAGGAACCGGTTTTCGTGTTCGCGGTGGCTGGGTCTTTCTGCTCCCCGCGGCGGTCCGAGAAATAAATGGTGTAGCCGGTGTTGTTGTCGAGCCCCAGCGCGCCCTGGTTTGCGGTGAACCAATTCACCAGGTTCTTCGCGTCCAGCTCCACATAATTCATCACGCCTTGCGCCGTAATGGGTGCAGTGGCGCTGCTTGCGCGATTGATTCCTTCGCGCGTGTCGTAGAGTACATTCGGCCAGAAATCGGTGCCAGGGTTTGCCGCCGTTATGAGCCCGTTCGCACAGGGGTTTGCTGCTGTCCCAGTGGACGGGTTATCTCGTACGCGAGCGAACCGTATAATCGCGTTGGGGCTGGGGTCCGTGCACGCGATGGTGGCGACTCCGCCGCCGCTCGGACCTTGCGCAGCTACTTCCGCTGCCGGCAGAGCCAGCAGATTCGGGGACGGGACAGCTGCGTTGAAGGTCGGATTGATGTTCCGCCCTATGAAACCCTTGTTCAGTATCGCGCGCGTGATATCAGCCCACGCGCCACCCGGTAACGTCTGGTATTCGATCTTGATGCACCCCGTGATGATCGGATATCCGGCCTTTAGCCAATATCCCGGTTGGGGGGTCGTGTAGACGGGAGTGTAGGTGGCGTTAGCTCCTGACACAGGAAGCGGAAACGTGCCGGTGTACCAACCTGCACCGTCCCCTGCAAACGACGTCAAACCGAGCGGCGACAGCGGACTGATCCCGAGCGTGGCCAGATCCGTAGGATCTGTTCCGTTCGTTACGGTGTCGAGGACCATCATGTCAGCGCCATGGCAAGCGCCGATCGAACCCGGCACGGTAGTCGGAGTCGGATAGTCGTCAATCAGGATTCGCACTGTTGCCTCGGAAAAAAGCCGCTGATTGAACGTGGCCGGCGCCGACAGCAATTCACCAGGCACCGGGCGGCGAACCAGCGAAATCGGCGTTGTAATTCCGCTAAGAGCGGTCGAAGTAAGACTGAGAACCGGCACGCCATTCTGAAGCTGACCCTTATAGGCGGGCACAACAGTGCCGGTCCAGATGGGGTTGTTCAGAGTCGTGCTCACGTTGCCATACGAACTGTTGCCAGTTACGCTGCCTTCGGTGAATGCCAACTCGCGCCACGAAGAGTTCGTATAGGGCGCAGCACCAGGCTCGTTGGCCATGGTCGGATCCGGTGAGAGCGCGATGGAAACGTTGCCGCCGTACGTACCTCCGGCAGTCCCCGCGAAGCCATTTTCCAGGTTGGTACGGATTACCTGTCCTACGACGGTAACCTTGTCGCCCATGAAAAGAGGACCATCATTCGGAGCGAGCCATAGGTTTCCATTGGTGTGCGTACGTCCGCCAAAACCGAACGAGGGGCCGTTGAAGAACGACAAATCCGAGTCGGAATAGATGCCGAACTGAAATACGGGAATGGACACGGCCTGCACCTGTCTCGTGAGCTTCACTTCTGCTCCCGTCACGGCGTTCTGTGCGGCCACCGTCAGGGTAAACGGGGTGATCAAACCCTGCATGCCCGCGTACGGGCTGGGTGGCAAAATCGTGGCGTTGTTCGAAACTGGGACCGCTGGCGTAATCTGATACGTCGAAACACCCGCCGGATCCATGTATGTGATTCCGGCGATTCCGGTCGGAGGAGCACCCGTGATGGTCGTGATGTTAGCGGCAGTGAGCGCACCGGCGGTGGCATACGTGTTGGCCACGTCGGTCGTCATTTTTTCCATGCCGGCTTCTGCGCCATAAAACGCCAGCTCGCGGCTCTGGTTATTTCCGCCCAGCCGCTGATCCGTCATCACCATCCAGCTCATCCCGACGATGATCGCGGATATCAGAATCAATACCAGCAGAGCGGTTATAAGCGCGACGCCCTTTTCTCTTTGCGTACTCACGGCGCATCTCCTTGGAAATCTCAAATCAGGATCGTTCCTCGATACTTGGCACTCATGGGGCCGTAGCGCTCGAAGACGTAGTGAACTGGTTCGTGAACGAGAGGCTGCGAATGCTCACCTGCGTGCTCAAGTTGTTGCGCAAGAATGTCGGCGTATTCTCTGCCTTGTAGATTTGCTCGGACCGGCCCGCCAGAAACACGTTCACTGCGCGAATCTGATCGGGGGTATCCGGCAGAATCGGCACTGGAGCGTTCCCGGGACCGTTCGGGTAGGTGCCCCCCGGATCGGTGGAGCTGGTGATGTCGTAGCTGAAGCCCAGGTTCTCGATATCATCCGCGATGGTCTGCGGCGGATTCACCGGCGCGGCCGCCGGATAGCCCGGATAGTTCACCTGTCGTATCAGTTGCGGATCCTGGGCATTCGCGACGTTAATGTAGTAGGTGACCAGCCACACCCGCGTGACGGTCGTTGGCGGAAAATTTCCTGGCGTGGTCGCCAGTGTCGCAACCGTTCCAAACGTATCTCCAGTTTGGTTCAGCCCCGCGGGATCCCCCGCGCCAAAATTGATTCTCTGTCCGGCCACGCTTGTCACGTATTCAAGAGCTGTTCCGTTCTGGTTGTGGAACATGATCAGGTTGCCCGTTGTAATCGGGTTCGCCACGCCCGGCATCGTGAAACAGTTTGCGGCTAGCGTGACGGAAGCGCCGGCCGGATCGATCGCACCCGCACAAACCGGCGCCGATGGCGCGGCCTGGATGATCGGATAGCTATAGAGATAGTTCCCGGCTGCGTCTTGCAGAATGTTGTCCGCATACAGGATGTTAATGAGGTCGGTTTGCACTCCCGTCAGCACCGCATTCGTCGCGGGGTTGATGGATGTCGCGAATTGTCCCTGTTGATAGCCTGGGGTGATAGCAGGCAGCTTGATGTAAGTATTGGGAAAAATCGTGCCGGTGCCGGGCCGCTTGATATTCGAGGTCACGTTGTACGGCAGCTCAATACCGCCCTGTGGAATTCCCTCGCCCGCTTGCGTCAGGTCGCGGACCAGGAAATGCATACCGGCGCGAAGACCCTCTTGCATGTTTGCTTCATAAGCCACGAGCTTTGTTGCATGCTCCGCTTGCAACAGCGCGCCGATGGCGGTGGAAACGACGCCCACGACGATCGCCATCGAAACCAGCAGTTCAATCAGTGAGAATCCCTTTTGCCGATTCATTCCTGGCTCCTCGCAGCTCTAGAATGCCGAAACGTACGTCGTCAGCGTGTAGGCGCGTTGGAAACGGCCCGCCCTGTAGTTCACCGTGATCACCACCTGGTTCAGACTGTTGGTGTAGCCCGGTACAGCCGAAATCGCGATTGTTCGCGTGAAGTTTCCCAGGCCGACCTTTACGTCGTCCGCGGTGCCCAATTTGTTGTCCGGCCCCGGATAGACGATGTACGCCGGAGGCTGTCCCGCATCCGCAACCGTCCCCACTAACCCGTCCGGCCCCGGCTGGAGCAACGGTGTCGGCCCGACTATGAAAAGTCCCGCAGGATTCCCGGCGGTGTTGTTCGAGAGCTGCGCGAAGGTCGCGTTATTCGTGTATTTCGCGGTATAGATTGCTTCCGCTGCTTCTTCCGCCTTCTGCTGCGCGATGAAATCGTCTTGCGAGCCATGCATGTAGGCGATCGCGTTCGCCAACATCGCCGCCAATCCCAGCACTCCCACGCCGAGGATCACGAGCGCAACCATCGTCTCCATCAACGTGAATCCTGCCGCCTTGCGTCGTTTTTTCGCTTCCCACATTGTTCCAATCTCCTTCAGAACAGCATCCAGGTGGTTCCCGAGATCTTCCAGGCGTGCACGCGTCCCGTGCCGCCCAGCACCGTAATAGCTCGCGCTGTCGGGGTTTGCCCCGCAAGGCCCAGGAACACCGTACCGTTGATGGGTTGAAATGTTGCGCCGTCCACGAGTTCACCGTCGCTTTGGAACAACATCCCGCCCACCGGTCCGCCGTTGATACCCTCGAATACGATTGCTGCTGACTTCCCGTTTGCGTCCGGCGTATCCGGCAAGGTCGGAAAGACAAGAAAACTTTCCGGGCCGTGAATTGGAATCGTGCTCAGCACCGGGTTCAACCCGCCCGCTCCAACCGTCAAGTCGTTTCGTTGAGTCATGACGATCTCGGGTTGGCCTGCGACCACGGGAAACGTAATCTGCACGTATCGCCGGTTGGTGATCGCATACTCGCGAGCCTGCCGCAATTGACCGATCACTTGCCGCATGGCCGTATCGCAGTTCGCGTCTTGCACCGCCGGCCGCAGCGAAGTGATCGCGATCGCCGATATCACCAGGATCAGGGTGACCACCACACACAACTCCACCATCGAAAATCCGCGCTCGCGGTTCTCGCGACGGCGTCCTGCGTTATTCGTCAGTGCCAGCTCTTTCACGCTTACACCCTCGAATCGCCCTTGCAAGGCGGGCGAGCCTCGTATTCCTGCACATGTAATGCACTTGGCAGGCCACGGGTGGTCCCTCGCTAATTCCCCACGATTGAATAATTTAGGGCGATTTACAAAAAGTGGCTGCTTTCAAACTGGACCGGGCGGGGTAATAACGTTACCGATTTGGCGGCGGGCTACCGCGGCATAAAGTGGATGTTATCTTGAGGGTTACGGACACACTACGTCTTGCGGCACATTCGATGATGAAGATGAAACTCTACCGCTTCGACCGCGATCTCCCAGCTCGCGTCAGTTCCCGCGCGACGCGGTCCAACTCGGCGGCCAGTTCCTTGGGACCTTTGCGCCGCAGAATCTTTCCTACTTCGCGGTAGTACCACAAAGTTCCCTGCTTGCCGCCTTTGAATCGTTTCCACAACGCGGCGCGGTGCGTGCGAAGGTCCTCAAGCGTTTCCCGGGCGTTATAAACTTTATCCGCCGCCGAAACCAAACGCACCGATGAATCCGCGTGCCGCAACTGGCGCAGGTATTCCGTTTTTCGTTCCAGCCAGGGAGGTTTCGGCTCGACGTCCGAATCGGTACAGCCTTCCACGATTTGCGCCACGCGCGCGCCGAATTTACGACGGATCTCGCGCAGTCTCGGCTTTCCGCCTTGATCTTCCACCGCATCGTGCAGCAGTGCCGCGATCGCTTCGTCTTCGTCGCAGCCGTGCGTCAGTACGATGGCCGTCACGCCGAGCAGATGCCCTATATAAGGACGCGTGGTGCCCTTGCGGAATTGCCGAGCATGCACACGCGCCGCATACACGAGCGCGCGGCGGAAACGTGCAGTCAGCGGGAGTTGGTCGACCATCAGTTGCGTTCGCGCAGCTTGCTAAGCAAACGCAAAATTTCGAAATACAGCCAGATCAGCGTGACCATCAATCCGAACGCCGCGTACCACTCCATGTACTTGGGCGCCCCCGCGGCCACGGCGCTTTCGATGAAATCAAAATCCAGCACCAGATTCAGTGCGGCCACAATCACCACAAACACGCTGAACGCGATCCCGATCGGACCCGCCCCGTTGATGGTAGTGAAGTGAACGCCGAAGAACCCCAACACAATGGACACGAGATAGAAGAGCGCGATCCCGCCCGTCGCCGCCATCACACCCAGCTTGAACTTTTGCGTTACGGGGATTAGTCCGGAGCGGTACGCGAGCAGCAGCACCACCAGCGTGCCGAACGTCAAGCTGACTGCCTGAATCGCAATTCCGTGATAACGCGACTCGAGTATCGCCGACACGCTGCCGAGTACCAGGCCTTCGAGCAGCGCATAAATTGGCGCGGTCACCGGCGCCCACGTTTTCTTGAAAATCGTAACCAGCGCGAAAATGAATCCGCCGATTCCCCCAATCGCAGCGAGCCCCATCACTGCTTCGGGATTCTGCGAATGCATGAAAATATTCCACGTCCAGGCTGCTGTCGCGATGACGCAGATCAGCAACAGCCCCGTCTTGTTTACTGTACCCTTCAAAGTCATCGCCTCGCCTAAGACGACGCCTTCGCCCTGAAACGCCTTAGCGTTCAAAGCCGGGTTCGAAGTCCTCATTAAATCCGCCACTGTGATTCTCCTTTGTGCATTGTTCCCACTTTCTACCGGCACACACCATTTGCTCTTGGATCCGCCGTTTGTTCTGCTCCAGCTTACTCGAATTCGACGAAAGGTCGAAATCGCGAGCCCACTGGCGAAGCGCTCTACTTTAAGTCAGCAAAAGCCAGGCTTAGCGCCACAGAACGGCGTCAAGCGAATAAGCGTTGTACTCGCGTGCGGCGAGGAGCGCGGCGTAAATGGCGGCATACAGAAGCTGGATGGCAACCGTGTCCCATTCGGAGTGGAGCGCGCTGCCGAAAATAAGCGCGGCCATCGCGGCAGAGCCGACAAGCAAGGCTTCCTGAGTCCATAGCCCCAGCAGAACGAGTAGTCCAACGGCGGTCTCAACGAAAACAAGCCCAAACCCGAACGGGCGCACCAGCATCGCGGGCAGAGGCGTATCGCCGAACATCTTCACCAGTCCGTCGGCAAACGCTTGCAGATGCGGCAGACGCACCAGGCCGTGCATCAAAATGCTCAAACCGAGCGTGAAACGCAAGACGAGGTAACCAAGTTTTCTATCGAGGACCGGCGAGGACTGCTGCGTTGCTTGAGGCTTCACATCCATGCGATACAAATCTTTGGTAGCGCTAACGGGAATCGAACCCGTATTTCAGCCTTGAAAGGGCCGCGTGCTAACCGTTGCACCATAGCGCCACAGGGGAAGTGCCGCAAGAACGTGTTTAGATTATCAGAAATAACGCCTGAATTCACAACAACGCAAAAAATGAAACAAGAGCGCAATTAGAAAAGAAAAAATGGAAAATGGTGAAGTCTCCCGTTCGCACTCGTTTCGACGACCATGTTCGAGAAGCCTATTTCCCAATTTCTCGCTTCCATTTTCCGCTTTCTCACTGCCATCCTTCGCGATCGCGCAGCGATGTAATGTGCGCCACGTGATGCCGGCCGTGCCAGGCGTATAGCGCGAGCTGATCGTCGAGCGACATCGGCTTCTCCCACTCCGGATGGCGAAACTTGCGCGCCCACTCGGTGGATCCCAGCGACCGCAGCAACAGCACCCAGCGCTTGTGCAGGTTTTCCAGCAGCGCGAGCGAAGGTTCGATCGCCGACGTTTTCGCGTCCGCCAATTCCGCCCACTTTGCTTCCTCGTAGGGCTTGATCGTCGGCTCGTTCTCGGTAAGCCCAAGCTTGAAACGCACGTAGGCGTTCATGTGGCTGTCCGGTACGTGATGCACCACTTGCCGCACCGTCCATCCGCCAGGACGATACGGCGCATTCAGCTGCTGCTCCGTCAAACCCTTTACCGCGGCGCGCACGCGCGTGGGCGTATCTTCGATCACCGCGATGAATTCCTTACGTTGGTCATCCGTAAGTGCTCCCGGACGATGAAATTTCCCGATCGGATACCGCAGATCAGTCTCCATTGCGTAAGCTCCTGGCACGTCAAAATGGCACGCCGCTGACAAGAATATAGCAAGTGGGTCCCAACGAGCGGATTCGATGCAGCAAGGGGGAGCCGGATTGGAGGGTCAATTTGGCCTAGATTGCACTGCCGCGAATGCGAGCGTTGTTAGGCTTGGTTTTCCAGAAATTCCTCGTGCCAGGCCATCTGGATCGCTTCCAGCTTTCCTTCATTCGAAAGCTTGGGGTCGCCCACAAAACGGGGAAGCGCGGTCACATACTTCAGCAAATCGGTGAATCGCACCGTCAGCGGGTCCAGACCGGGATGGGTTTCCGCCAGCTCGATGCCAATTTCTTCCGGGCTATCCCAATCAAATGTATTCGGCATTCTGCCTCCGCGAATTCTTAATGTTCTGCTTCCTTCGCGTAGTTCTTATTCCACTCGGGAATTTCCACCACGATTTCCTTCGTTCCGTCCGGAACACATTGGCAACCAAGGCGCGACTTCGGCGTCACGCCCGGCGCCTCATCTAACTGGTCGAGTTCCGCGTCCGTCGCTTCATTACACGAATCCAGCCCCTCGTGCACGATTACGTGGCAGGTCGAGCAGGCACACACGCCGCCGCACGCGTGATCCAGCCCCATGTGATAGCCCTGCGAAATATCCAGAATGCTTCCCGGAAGGCCGTCGTGCCCGTAAGGAACTTTCTCCGGATCGATTTCGACAGTCTTTCCTTCCTTCACAAACCTGACCTTATACTTCTTCGTCGCGGGCGTGAACTTTGTCTCTTCAATGTATGGATTCTTGCCGCCCATTCTCTCCTACTCCTCTGGCCGCGCTGTCCGTCGTGCCATCAAACCAGCCTGATCCGATCGTTTTGTACTGTCCTCGCGCTTTCGTGACTCTGGCGCTCACACGTCATCCAGCCGCTTCCCTTCAAACGCCGTTTGCAGCGCGCCATTCATCAGCACTTCGGCCAGATGTTCGGTCGCTTTGTTGAGCTCGTCGATCCGGCTGCGGATCAGTTTGTAGTCCGTTCCCAGCATCGCGGTACGCAGTTTTGTCTCCGACTCCGTAATCGCTTTGCGCTCGTCCGGCGAAATCTCCGTCGCGCGCGGCTCGGCCAGCGCTTTCACCGTCGCCGCAATGATCGTCTCGGCTTCCGTGCGCGCTTCAATCAACTGGCGATCCGCAAAATCCTGCTCCGCGTATTCGATCGATTCCTCGAGCATCCGTTCGATGTCCGTGTCCGAAATGCCGTAGCTGGGCTGCACCTCGACGGTATGCTGCTCGTTGGTTCTCATGTCCCGCGCCGCCACTTGCAGAATTCCGTTCGCATCAATCAGGAATTTCACTTCGATGCGTGCAAGCCCGGCGGGACCCGGCGGCGTCTTCAACTGGAATCGCGCGAGCGACCGGCAGTCTTTGGCGAGTTCGCGCTCGCCCTGCAGCACATGGACGTCAATCGCCGTCTGATTCTCTACTCCAGTGGTAAAAAGTTCCTGTGCGCTCGCCGGAATCGTCGAATTGCGCGGAATAATTTTCGCTACTACGCCGCCCATGGTTTCGATGCCTAGCGAAAGCGGTGTCACGTCCAGTAGCAGCATCGTCTTTACGCCCGTCTCGAGAATGTCCGCTTGGACCGCCGCGCCCAGCGCCACCACTTCGTCGGGGTCCAGTTCGCAGTGCGGTGCGCGCTCGAAGTATTCGCCGACAGTCTTGCGCACGAGCGGAATCCGCGTCGAACCACCCACTAGCACCACTTCGTCAATCTGTTTCACGGTGAGCTTCGCGTCGGCCATCGCCAATTTCACCGGCGTCATGGTGCGCGCCACGATCGGCCGGATCAGCTCCTGGAATTCCGCTCGGCCGATTTCGCGCTCGTACATGCCCTTCGCGCCCAGCGGAAAGTGAATCGCAGTCTTCTCCGCCGTGGAAAGCTCGTGTTTCGCGCGTATGAGGCTCTTGCGCAGCGTCTGAATGGCTTCGCCGCGAGGGTCCAGCTCGACGCCGAATTTCGCGTGAATTTCACGACGCGCCAGTTCCAATAACGCGTTGTCGATGTCGTCTCCGCCCAGGTGCGTATCACCATTGGTCGAAAGCACCTGGTAAATGTCGCCTTCCGTGGTGCTGATCAACTTCAAAATCGAAATGTCGAATGTTCCGCCGCCAAAATCGTATACGGCCACATGCCCGCGCTTCTGTTTGTGCAATCCATAAGCCAGCGCTGCGGCGGTCGGCTCATTCACCAGCCGCAGAACCTCCAAACCTGCCAGCCGCCCCGCATCCTTGGTGGCTTGCCGCTGCGCATCATTGAAATACGCCGGCACGGTGATCACCGCCCGGTCCACCGGCTCGTTGAAATAATTTTCGGCCCAGGACTTCAATTCGCGCAGGATGTACGCGGAAATCTCCGGCGGCGTAAAAGTCCTGTCGCCCAGCCGTACGCGAATCACGTTGTCGCTGTCAGGATCGATCCGGAAAGGAAAAATCTTCAGTTCGCTCTCGACGTCCGCGACGCCCCGGCCCATCAAGCGTTTTACCGAATAGATCGTCCGGTCTGGCTGCGTCAGCAAACGCTGCCGCGCAGCATCGCCCACGGTAATTTTCCCGTCGCTATCCACGCTAACAACCGAAGGACACAGCGCCGAACCGTGAGGCCCAGGGATACACTTCGGCGCGCTCGTCTGCGCATCCATGTACGCAATCAGGCTGAATGTTGTCCCAAGATCGATTCCGACTACGCGTCCCATCGTTCCCTCTGCAACAACTTAAATGAACTTGTCATCCCGAACGCAGCGAGGCCTACCAGCGGCAGGCAGGGATCTGCTTTCTTCAAGCTACGCTTCCGCTAATTCCTTCTGTACGCCCGCGACCAAATTCCGGATGTAGCTGCGCCGATTCAGCACCGCATTCATCCGCGCGAGCAAGGCGCCGCGCGTCGCGTCATCCGCGCCAGCATCGATCGCCGCATCCCACTCGTGGCCAATCGCTTCCAGTTCCGCATCCACTTCCGCCAGCTTCTCCTGAAAATTCACCGCAGCAGCGTCGAGTCGTCCGCGCAAGCCCGCCACATCTCGGCCATCAGCCCGCGCCTCGCGCAACTCATCCAGAGACTCGTTCAGCTCAAAAACTTCCTCGAGCAATTCCGGCGGCGCCTGTTGTTTGGTCGTCCCTTCTTTGCGTACGCCCAGATGCTCGAGCAAATATTCCACGCGCGAAATCGGCTCGCGCAAAGTGCGGTAAGCGTCGTTCAATTCCGAAGAGCGCTCCAGCGAAAGATTTCGCTCGAATTCCCCGGCGCGCACGAAATTATCCGGATGCAGTTTCCAGCTCAAAATATGGAATTGCCCTTCCAATTCAGCCGGATCAATCGTCAACTTCTGCGGCAACCCAAAAAACCGGAAATAATCCCAGCCGCCGGGCAGCGGCTGAATCTTTCCGCAAGCCGCGCAAAAATGCGCGCCGGTCACGGCGCCTTTGCAATTCCAGCAACTTGCAACCGGCACTCCCTCGGCGCGTTTTTTCTGGGGCTGTGAGATGCTCATGCGCTTCCCTTCCTTCTCCTGCAAATACAGCTAGCCCGTCGCACTGCCCGCAATCCCGCCGTTCCGGCGGTCGCGGGGAGACCAACGATACCTCGACTGCCGCAGACGATTAGCTGGGTTTCAGAAAATGCGTGTGGACCTGGCTGGCGGCACTGCCCCGCCGCGGCCTTAGGCAGTGAACGAGCTTCCGCACCCGCAACTACGCGTCGCCTGAGGGTTCTGGAAGACGAAGCCCTGCTTCATCAGGTCTTCGTGATAATCGAGCGTCGTGTCGTGAAGGTAGAGATAGCTCTTGGGATCCACGAAAATTCGCGCGCCGTTTTCTTCGAAGACTTTGTCGCGATTGCGCGCTTCCGTATCCAGGCGCATCGCGTAGCTCAGCCCCGAGCACCCGCCCCCTTGCACACCCACGCGCAGCCCGCCGGATTCCGCCGGTACGCCTTCCTTCTGCAGCAACTCGCGGATTTTTACCGCCGCTTTTTCCGATAGGTGAATCATATTCGTTTTCCGCCACCGCGCCGCAAGCCCACCCACAAATCGCCCGCGGCGCGCGGAGATGCTCGCTTCCTTAGTTGCGTGCTACGGCGGGCTCAGCAGACTTGGCATCCGGCTCGCCCTGCTTCTTCTTCCAGTCGCCCAACGCGGCCTTGATCGCGTCCTCCGCCAGCACTGAACAGTGGATTTTCACCGGCGGCAGCGCCAGTTCGCGGACGATATCGGTGTTCTTGATCGCCAGCGCTTCCTCGACCGTCTTGCCCTTAACCCACTCAGTCGCGAGCGAAGAGCTCGCAATGGCCGAACCGCAACCAAACGTCTTGAACTTGGCCTCTTCGATCACACGAGTTTCCGGGTTCACCTTCATTTGCAGCTTCATTACGTCGCCGCATTCCGGTGCGCCCACCAACCCCGTGCCCACGTTCGGATCGGCCTTATCAAGCGAGCCGACGTTCCGCGGATTGTTGTAATGCTCGATTACTTTGTCGCTGTAAGCCATTAGTTGATTCTCCTCTTCATAGTAACGGTGCTATCTAACCCTTCCCCTGAAATCACTTCGTCGGTTAAAGTCACGGGCGCGATCGAAGCCGATCGTCCCTTGCAAAGTTCCTCCAGCG
>DATEVZ010000017.1:0-2557 GCA_035258265.1 Candidatus Acidiferrales bacterium | reverse complement strand
GCCGTGTTTCCAATGACGCTCAGCTCGCCCATCCGGCGACCCTACCACAGCTCGCCGGATACTTCAACATAACCTCCTTTATGCTGTATAAAATGTGGGTGGCTGAGGAGGCAGGTGATGGCCAATGAACCGATCATTCTTAGCAACGAGATTGCGCCAACTCCGGCGCTGGTGCGGGCCGGTTTGGATGCGCTTCCAGGGGCAATCCTTGCGCATGGCGAGGGCACGGCTCGGCGCTTCATCGAGTTTTTTACCGCGACCATCCGGAATCGTAATACCCGGATGGCATATGCGCGGGCGGTAAAGCAATTCTTCGATTGGTGCGAAGATCACCGACTCAGTCTGGATGAAATCGCGCCGATCGCGATTGCGGCATGCATCGAGGAACTCGGTATAAACGCCGCCAAGCCGACGGTGAAACAAAACCTGGCCGCTATTCGGCAGCTGTTTGATTACCTAGTGACCGGAGGAATTCTGCCCTCGAATCCGGCCGGCTCGGTGCGCGGTCCCAAATATGTTGTGACGCGCGGCAAGACGCCGGTGCTGTCGGCGGATGAGGTGCGACAGTTGTTGGACTCCATCGATACCAGTGAACTAATAGGCCTTCGAGACCGCGCGTTGATTGGATTGATGGGATACAGTTTTGCGCGTGTGAGCGCGGCAGGCGGCTTGCGGGTTGAGGATTACTTTCAGCAGGGACGCCGCGCATGGCTCAGGCTTCATGAGAAAGGTGGCAAACGACACGAAGTGCCCTGCCATCACGCGCTGGACGAATATCTGGACGCCTGGATCCGGGCTGCCGGTATCGGCGATGACAAAAAAGGACCCCTTTTTCCGAGCATTCACAAGGGCAACAAACTCACAGGCAACTCGATGACGCGGAGCGATATTCTCTACATGATAAAGCGACGCGCAAGAGATGCCGCCCTGCCCTTGTATCTTCAGCTTTGCAGCGATTTGAGTAAGTCCGGGCGTGACAGGCCGTCCCTACCCGAGGTTTTCAAGACCGTGAGTAGCGCTTGGTTCGTCACGCTCGTACAAAGACGCAAAGGCCCGAACAGTCGCCAGGGTCAAAGAAACCCGCATCGCGCAAGGATGGGCTACGGCGTCGAAGGAGGAATCGTGGAAACCCAAGTGTTCGTGGGAATCGATGTATCCAAGGCACGGCTCGATGTGGCGCTGCGGCCCGGCGATCAAAGCTTCTGCGTGGCCAACAACCAACGCGGCATAGGCGCCCTGGTCGAGCGTCTGAAGAAGCTGCAGGTTAGCCGCGTCGTGCTCGAGGCCAGCGGTGGTTACGAAATCGCCGCTGCCAGTGAATTGGCCGCGGCGGGGTTACCTGTAGCGGTAGTCAATCCGCGCCAGGTGCGGGACTTTGCCCGGGCCACCGGCCGGTTGGCCAAAACCGACGCGATCGACGCACGGGTGCTGGCCCAGTTCGCTGAACTCATCCAGCCGCAAACGCGGCCGTTGCCCGACGCGCAAAGCCGTGAACTGACGGCCTTGGTGGCGCGGCGCCGGCAACTGGTAGAAATGCTCACCGCCGAGAGCAATCGGCGTGGGCGGGCATTCAATTGCCTACGCCAGGCCATCGCCGCCCATGTCCGCTGGCTGCGCAAACATTTGGCCGAGCTCGACGCCGCTCTGGACCTTGCCGTGCGTAATTCGCCCTTGTGGTGTGAAAAGGCGCGCCTGCTCCGAAGCGTGCCGGCGGTGGGCAGCGTCACCGTCATCACTCTACTCGCCCATCTCCCCGAGCTCGGCTCTCTCAGCCGCCGCAAGATTGCGTCCCTGGTGGGAGTCGCGCCCTTCAACCGCGACAGTGGCAAGATGCAGGGGACGCGCGCGATCTGGGGCGGCCGCGCCCAGGTCCGCGCGGTCCTCTACATGTGCACGCTGGTAGCGACGCGACGCAACCCGGTGCTGCGGGCGTTCTACACTCGGCTACGCGCTGCTGGCAAGAAACCCAAGGTCGCACTCACCGCCTGCATGCGAAAGCTGCTTGTCATGCTCAACGCAGTGCTTCGAGATAAAGTTCCGTGGAATCCCGAACTCGCCACAATTGCGCGCGACCTGCCCTCGCCTTTTTCCGCTGCTTGCGCGAGCGGCGGCGCGGTAATTATGGCCGGCACTATCTGCACCGCTTGACATTGGAGACAGTCGCTACTCCACCTGCTGCCATACATTTCGCGCCACCGGCATCACCACTTATTTGGAAAATGGCGGGACGCTGGAACACGCCCAGACCATCGCCAATCACGAATCGCCACGTACCACCAAGCTATACGATCGGACCCGGGAAGAATTGTCGGCCGACGAGATCGGGCGGATTCGGATTTGAATGTTTTCCGCCGTCGACGACGAGTCATTTCTCCATTGCCACCAATAGCTTGAAATCGTAGTGATGGCGCTAGAGCCGATTGCCCACGGATCTGCAGTCGCCGTATTGTGCCAAGCCTGCGAAGCAATCTTCTTCCAGAACATAGGCACATCTGTTTGTCGGCGTCAGTGTTCGGTAACCCAAACCACAAATAACCGAACTGCTTTCTAAGACAGT
>DATEVZ010000016.1:0-8137 GCA_035258265.1 Candidatus Acidiferrales bacterium | reverse complement strand
TGCAAGACATCCGCTTCGCTCTGCGCACATTCCTGAAAAATCCCGGCTTCGCGCTCATCGCCATCGTGACGCTCGCGCTCGGCATCGGCGCCAACACCGCCATCTTCACGATTCTCGATTCGGTGTTGCTGCGCACGCTGCCGGTGGCGAACCCGCAGCAGCTCGTAGTGCTCACCGACCCCGACGCGCACGGCATGAGCAACGGCAGCGAGAGCAACGATCGCACGCTGCTGGCGTATTCTGAATTCGAGTACCTGCGTGACCACAACGACGTTTTCTCTGGAATTTTCGCCGCGGACAGCTCGACTGCCGAATTGCAAGTGACCATTCCGAACGCCTTTGCAGCCTCCGCGAACGCCACCGACCCCGCAAATTCCGCTGCGAGCGCGCCCATAAAAGACTCCGCCCGCATCCGGCTCGTCTCGGGCGATTATTTTGAGACGCTGGCCGTGCAACCAATCATCGGCCGCACCTTCGGCCTCGAAGTTGACCGTACGCGCAACGCATTTCCCGTCGCCGTCATCAGTCAGGGATTCTGGAGCCGCCGCTTCAATCTCGACCTGCAAGTGCTCGGCCGTACAATCGAGATCAACAAAACTTCGTTTGAAATTGTCGGCGTCACGGCCGCGGGATTTTTCGGCGAATCCGTCGGTGAATCGCCGGATGTGTGGGTTCCCGCCACGATGCAGGCCGCCATCTATCCGGGTGTTGATCTACTCAACGCGTTTCCTGACGGAAATATTGATCAGCACATGTGGCTGCAGGTGATTGCGCGTTTGAAGTCGGGCGTCACGATGGCGCAAGCGAATGCCGCCATCAACGTCGCGTTGCAGCACTACATTGCATCCTCCTTCGCCGGACAAACGCTTTCCGGCGAAGAGTTGAAGGCCTACGCCAAGCAGAACATCAAATTGAAACCCGGTGCTCGCGGCGCCTCTACGGTGCGTGGCGGGTTCAGGGAACCGTTGAAGCTACTGATGGCTCTAGTGGCGTTGGTGCTGCTGATCGCCTGCGCGAATCTCGCGAACTTGCTTCTCGCGCGCGGCGCCGCGCGGCAACGGGAATTTGCCGTGCGCCTTTCGATCGGTGCGAGCCGCTCGCGCTTGATTCGCCAGCTTCTCACTGAAAGCTTTCTTCTCGCATTTTCCGGCGCCGCAGCCGGACTCGTTCTGGCCCAGTGGGCGGACGCGCTTCTGTTGCGTATGGTTTCGGGTGCCGGGCCGTTCGCCGTGCAACTTTCGCTGCGACCCGATGCGCGCATTCTCGCGTTTACGTTTGGCGTCGCCGCTCTTACGGCGATTTTATTCGGACTGGCTCCCGCGCTACGCGCCACGCATATTGACCTTTCGCCGATGCTGAAATCCGGCGCATCGGGTTCCACCACCGAAGCGCTCCATCGCCGCCTTCCCGTGGCGAAGATTCTGGTCGTCGCGCAGGTCTCGGTTTCCCTGGTGCTGCTCGTCGCCGCTGGATTATTCGTTCACAGCCTCAAGCGCCTGAACAATGTGAACCTCGGTTTCAACTCGACGCGTCTGGTGCTCTTCCGCATCATGCCGCTTCCCGCGGGATACCAGGACGCCGAAATTCCTCCGCTGCTTCAAAACCTGCTCGAGAAATTTAGAGCCGTGCCCGGCGTCGAGGGCGTTTCGCTTTCCACCGACGGATTGTTCACCAACGCCGAGTCCGGCGATCCGATTGCCGTCGAGGGTTACACCCCGAAACCGGGCGAGGAGATGGACTCTCGCTTTGATCACGTGGGCCCGGATTATTTTTCCGTAGTCGGCATGCCTGTTCTCTACGGGCGCGGCATTGAGCAGCACGATAGCGCGCCGGCGGGCGGCAAAGCGCCACGCGTCGCCGTGATCAATCAGACATTTGCGAAACACTTTTTCCCGAACACGAATCCGATCGGCAAGTGGGTGCGTGATACCTACCCGGGCAATCCTTCCGACGCCGAGGTCGTGGGCGTGGTCGGCGACGCGAAATACCGCAACCTGCGCGAGGAAACACCACCGCGAATCTACGTGCCTCTGTTCAATCCTTTCTGGCCGCAAAGATTCGCTTTCTTCGAAGTGCGCACGAAGGGCGATCTGGCCGGCGTCACGAGCGCGCTGCGTAGCGTCGTGCACGACACGAACCCTGCAATTCCCGAAATTCAAGTACACACCATGCCGTCGCTGGTGCAGGACTCGCTGCATAGCGATTATTTCGTCGCGCGGCTCGCTTCGGCGTTTGGCCTGCTGGCAATCGTCCTCGCCGGCGTCGGCCTCTACGGCATCATGGCTTTTACTGTCGCGCGCCGCACTCGCGATATCGGCATTCGCATGACACTGGGCGCCAGTCCTTCCACGATCTTGCGGCAAGTGCTGCGCGAAACGTTAACCTTGATGCTCATCGGCATTGCCGTCGGCGTTCCCATCGCACTCGGCGGCACGCGCTTGATTCGCAGCATGCTCTTCGGACTAGGCGCCGCCGATCCCATCGCGCTGGTCGCCGCGTGCATAGTCCTCGCCGCGATCGCCGCAGCAGCCAGCTACATCCCAGCCCGCCGCGCCTCACGTGTGGATCCTATGGTCGCGCTGCGATATGAATAGTCAGGCAGCCGCCCAGTCAGTGGGTCATCAGTTTCCGATGCGCGTTAGTCAGGACTTTGGACGAAATCTAAGCTATTTAGCTACGGGAGTAACCTGTGGTATTGCACACGTCAACCTCTGAGTGGTTACACCAAGACAGTGCCCGGTTCCGAGCGTAAGTCGCCAAGGGTTTGGAGACGCTAGAATGAACACGAAATCAAGCAGGACGGGTTAAGCTGCTCCTGCGGCTCGCGCCTTACGCAGATTCTCTTTGTCTTGTCCAGTGAGTTTCCACGTGTGATGGACATCATCGGCGAGATGCATGACTTCGATTTCGTCGCCTTTATTCAGCGCCAACCAGAGCTCGTTTTCGCTGAGCAACGGTTTTGCTTCCACTGTCTTTTTGCATTTGTCGCAGACTGCTTGTATCGGCTTCATATTTGCTACGGTACGCTCGCAGTTCGAGCAACGCAAGTGAAACCTGTCCCGTGGCAATTGTCGAAAAGTAGAGCGTCGCGCGGGGGCGCATTTTCTGCAGTCCCGACAAACCACCTTCCTGTGTAGTAGTCATGTAATCGTAAATTTATCCCTACCCGACATCGTATGCCTCGACACATCCCCGGCGATTGGCTACAATTCTGCGCATGAGACTATCCGCTCGCAATCGTTTGGTCGGTAAAATCGTGGAGCTTCAGCTCGGCGACATCATGGCTCACGTCGTCGTGGAAATCGGCGACAATCAAGTCGAGAGCGTAATCACCCGCCGCAGCGCGGAAGAATTGAAACTAAAAGTCGGCGACACAGTTGCCGCCGTGATCAAATCCACAGAAGTAATGCTGCAGAAGGCCTAGCTTCCCTGACCGCAGTAAACAGGTGCATCACTCGCTCGCGTTCTCATCAATTAACTACCGCGATCTGACCTTGGCCTGAAGCATTCAGTCACATGTCCATGCCTATCAATAATTTGCAAACACCTCTCCCGATCATCCGCTCCATGACGATAGTTAGGAACCAATCGGTACTTCCCGACTATTGCCCTTGCCGCCCTCGGCATACAATATAAGGACTAATAGCCGGGCCGGGGCTAAGCCGCGGGACAAAGCAGCGGCACGCCCATGCGACGCAAAGCGGCTAAGCGCTGTATTTCGGGCCTTCGGGGGGCACAATCCCAATGCTGCAAATTTCAATCGCGCGGCTTGAGTCTGAATGAATGAGGATTCGCTAAGCCAGTGCTGACCGCTCAACCCATTCCGCTCGAAGTCCCGGTGACGATTCAAGGCGCGACGCTCGTCGACGGCTCGGATCGGCGCGAGCTTTTCACCGAGACCACCAAAACCACGCTCACTTTCGAAAACGGCGCGGTCGTTAGTCTCAAAGCAAAAGTATCCACGGGCCAGTGCCTTTTTCTCCGCAATGAGCAGTCCGGACGCGAAATCCTCTGCAAAGTTCTCGAATATCGCAAAGGTGGTCCGGGAGGTTACACCGACCTCGAATTCACTTCGCGCGACCCGGAATTTTGGAATGCTCCCGCCGCGAGACCTGGTGCCATCGCGCAGAAACAGAATGACGGCGCGCAAGCCATCGCTCCAGCGGCAACAGAAAATCAGGCCGCCGCGCCGAAGCCGGAAGTGCTGGCGCCAATAGGCGACGAAGCCCCCGCGACGTTGCCAGAAACCGAAGCGACCGAGCCCGCCACTCCCGCGCCTGCCCCCAAGGCTGCGATACCCGCACCAGCAGACGAGGCGGACTGGAACGAAGCAAAAGACGCCGAGCTTATGGCCGCGCTCGCGATGATGGCCGGCGACGCCAAGCCAAAACCGAAGCGAGAATCCACAGCAGAAGGAAAGCAAGCAAACGGACAAGAGGCCGCATCCGAAAACGCTTCGCCCCAGGACGAAACCGACGCGGCAGGACGGTCGACGGTAATTTCGATGCTGGCTTCCCTGCCCGGCCGGATGCGCGAATTCAAGCCGGGCAAAATCACGATCGCCGTAGGAATCGCCGCGTCCATTTTGATCGTGGCGATTCTCGGCCTGGCGTGGCACGCGAAGCGCAGCGCTTCGCTGCGCGCACGTCAGCGTGCCATCGCGGCGTCCGAGCAATCCGCAACGCAGCCCACCGCTTCGGAAACATCGCAAACGCCGACTGCCGCGAATGGCGGTCCAACAACGCCAAGCGCAACACCAACAACTGACAGCGCGAGAGTTGTCGCCAATTCCAACTCCAGCGCCACGCCGGCACAAGCAACCGACAAGACCCAACAGCCGAGCATCGCGAAAGCCTCCAATGATTCGCCCGCAGCAGCCAAATACTTTTCCGACGGACCCGTAGTAGTCGAGCAGGAGACAAAGCGCCGCGAGCTGAAACAGAGCAACAAGAGCGTCGGAGAAACCATTCCCGCAAGAATCATCTCGCAAGCTCCGCCGGCCATTCCGTCATGGGCAAAAGGACTCGACCTCGACCCGGTCGTCCAGCTGGACGCCGTAATTGACGCGAATGGCAACCTCAAAACCACGAAGGCACTGTCCGGCCCACGCATTCTGCAAGGTGCGGCAAAACGAGCCGTAGCCCTATGGATTTTCGAGCCGGCCTTAACAGACGGCAAGCCCACCGCCACGCACATGGTCCTGACAGTCCAGTTCCAAAGATAATCACAACACCTAAAACGAGCGCGTCGACGCAGCAGATCTGAATCCGTTAGACCGGCAGCGCTTCCACAACAACCAAATCCGTCGAAGTCGGCACCACCCGATTCAGACGGAAGTCAGCGCCCCCCAGCAGCTCGCCATATTCCTCGATGGTGCGTTCGCGTCCGCCGGTCAAGAGCAGCATCACCACATCAAGAAGTTTGCCCGTCGACGGCAGGTTCGCCTCCCGCAGCGCCCATTCCACAAGCAGCGGGGCTCCGTCTGCTGGAACCGCGCGGCGACAGTTCACCAGAATGGTATGAGCATGTTCGTCGTCCCAATCGTGGATCACGTGTTTCATCACGTAAGCCCGGCTGCCGGAAGGGACCTCACAAAGAAAATCGCAAGGCAACATCGCGCTGCGACTCTTCAGTTCCCCTCCCAGAAAGCCGCGCTCTGTGGCGCGCTCCAGCACGTGCGGCAGGTCCGCCAGAGTGCCGGTCAGTCCGGAATGTGCCTTGAGGATGGCCGCAAGCAACACTCCGTTGCCGCCTCCTACGTCCATGATGCTGCCCCAACGGCCAAAGTCGTACGCGCTTGCGACCGCTGGCCCGAGAAGCGCGGAAGAGTCCGTCATAGCATCATCAAAGATGCGTGCGAGTGCGGGATTTTGTTGCAGGAACTCCCATCCGTCCATGCCCAGCACTTTGGATCTGGCCGGCTCACCGGTCTGAACGCTGTAGAGAATCTCGCCAAACGGACGAAAATAAGTTTCGGTTCCCCAGAAAATCACCATGGACCGCATCGAGCCAGGCACTCCGCTGCGGAGATAGCTCGACGTCGGATTGTTGGCGAAAGTCCGCGGCGCGGTTTCTTCGAAGATTCCTCTGCTCGCCAGGGCGCGCAACACCCGGTACAAGGCGGATTCATGCACTTCGAGTTGCGTGGCAAGATCTCTCGTTTTACGTGGCCCGTCATTCAGAAGGTCCGCCACGCCTAGTTTTGCTGTGACGTAAAGAGCCTGATGCAAGATCAGACCATCTCGCACGCACAGCAATTCGAAAGGACCGGCAGGCAAATTCGCTTCTGGTGTCATTGCCCTCCTCTGGTCGGGGCTACCGCCGCAATGGGTGGCGCGACATCCGCCGAATGCGGCGCCCTCACGCGATAGCGGTATGGTCCCAGGCTAATCATCAAAAGCATCGCCGCAAACGCCGCAAGGGAAAACCCTGCGAGCGGCAGCGAATAAGAACCCGTTTTGTCGAAGCCTACGCCCATCAAGTAAGCTCCTATGCCTCCGGACACGCCAAACACAGCCCACAGCCAGCCAAAAAGTTCGCCGAACGATCGCAATCCAAAATAGCGGGTGGTCAAGTACGCAATGATATCCACTTCAGCGCCTATTCCCAGGCCAGCCAGCAAGGAAGCGACGCATGCAAGCCATATCGAATGGGTTGTTGTAAGCATGGCCGCGCCGATCGCCACACAAGCGAAAAAAAGCGCCGCAACCCGCGGAGCGAAGAATTGATCCATCAAGTAACCGCAGCCCACTCGCCCGAAAAGGAGTCCAACACCGAAAAGCGAACTGACAAACGCTGCCGTCTGAGCCGTGCTTCCCCGGTCGGTTAGTATCGCAGGCAAATGAATGAAGCACGCATGCACGCTTGCGGTAACCAAGCCCAGCGCGCATGCCAGGCTCCAGAATTCCGGTGTGCGCAAGGCCTGGCGCACCGTCAACCCTTCTTCATCCACCCGGATTGGAGTCGCAATGTGGGGTTCTGCCGCGCCATCGGGCAGCAATCCCATGTTTTCCGGTTTCTCTTTCAGGAACGCCGCAACCGCCGGCATCGGCACCAGCAAAATCGCCAAACCAAAAATGCTGTAAGCATGACGCCATCCGAAAAGCGCCACAAGACGCTGCGCCACGGCGGGCATGATAATTGCCCCAAGCCCCATGCCGAGCATCATCAGGCTCAGGGCCAGTCCTCTGCGCCGGTCAAACCATCGTGAGACCACGGCTGTGTAGGACATCGCTCCAGCGCCGCCAGAGACGATGCCCAACGCCAAATAAAATACGTACAGTTCCCAAATCGCATTCGACAACATGCTGCCCAAAACCAGAATCAGCCCCAGCACGATGGTGAACGGAATCAGCACCCTCCGCGCGCCATAACGGTCAACCAATCTTCCGGCGATCGGGACGCACAGTGCCCCCGCGAGGTTGTGACATGTGAATGCAAGCGAAATACTGGAACGCCCGGTATGAAATTCTTGGCCAATGGCCTTCGCAAATATCCCGAAGGTGAATACGATGACCGTGGCAGTGTTGAGGAATAGGCCGAGAGCAGCCGTTAAGGCGACCCACCAGCCGTAAAACACCCGGGGGCGAGTATGTTCGGCGCTCATCCCTTCCCTGAAAGTAAGCGCTAAGGAATTGTCCGGAAGCAGTTGAAGTGGACGATATACCCGCTATTACGCGTAGTCAACGTACTCGACGTTTAGGTGGTGGGTTTTCGGTTACGCGACACGGGACTTAACCGCACGGTCCGACGATAAGTTCCGAGCCGACCATCCGGACTTCGACGCGGAAATGTAACCCAAGTAGGCTTTCGCTGGATTACCTGGGCCAGACTCCTGACCGCTGCGGTATCCTCGGCCACTTCACGGAATGTGCTGGTAGAGGGTGGAAGAGAGCCCGTCGTCCCTCAAAGTAAACTCTCAATCTTGTCGAACTGTTGATCCCAGGCAACCCTGGACAGGACCTTCACGATCAGTGGAAGCCCTACCTCCGTAACCGTGACCTTCGTCTTTCCGCTCGACTCACTGAAATCCACAATGACCGTGACCGCATTCGGCCAACGGCCCGGGACTGGCGCCTTCGAGCCAGGAACGGCTTGACCGGTCTCATCGGCAAACGACAAGGTGGAGACGATCCTT
>DATEVZ010000015.1:0-6692 GCA_035258265.1 Candidatus Acidiferrales bacterium | reverse complement strand
ACTTGTGGTCTTTGCTCTGGTATTTGTTTCTCACGGCGGCTCTCTCCTTTAAAAAGGGATTCTCAACCCGAACTCTATCCGAGTTCGGGCGAGAGCCGCTGCTTCTTCTTCTCAAGTTTCAACTAAAGGCGGGGCATCCTCAACGAGGAACTTACGAGTGGCTAGTTTTTGATTAGAACGCTTATCAAGTAGAGGGGCGTCACTTCAACCATCGACCGAAGCTGTGCTTCAGAGCCAAGTAAAGGAGGGCCTAATGCTGAATAACAGGATTTTGCGATGGCTGCGGTTGGGTGTCGCGATGGTTCTTGGGACATCGGCGGCGGTCGTACACGCGAATGTGCCGAAGGGGTGGTTCCTTGCTGGTTCGAGGCCGGAAGAGTTTGAATCTGGCGTGGATCCTGAGCAAATGTATCAAGCCCATGCCAGCGCATTTTTGAAGAGCAAGCAAACGAGCGTCGACGGATTCGGTACCCTGATGCACAGGGTTACCGCGGAGCGGTACAAGGGCAAGCGAATTCGCCTCAGTGGGTTAGTGAAGTCACAAGATGTTGTGGGATGGGCCGGATTGTGGATGCGAGTCGACCAGGGAAAAGGCGCGGTCGCATTTGACAACATGCAAGACCGCTCCATCAAGGGCACAACAGCTTGGCGGCACTACGATGTGATTCTGGACGCACCGAAAGATGCGACGGGCGCGTCCTTCGGCATTTTGCTAGCGGGCACTGGTGAAGTCTGGCTGAGTAACACGAACTTCGATGTCGTTGGCAACGATGTTCCGATAACGGGTCTTGGGGATAGCAAGGTCCCGAAGGCGCCGGTGAATTTGGACTTCACCGAATAATTGCGCGGAACTGCAGATTCATCAAGACGAGAGGAAGCCTAACGATTTACCCTGGGTTGCCCCGATCGTCGTGTCATAGGAACCCGAGCGGTACGACAAACCTCTTTTGCATTCCGGCGTGGCGGTTCTTGTGCGATTCTGGTGCGGCTCAACGGCATGGCTGCATCTCCACAACAGGGGCGGTTCACCTACATTGATTGGCTGCGCGGGCTTGCCTGCGTATTGATGTTCGAAGTGCATTCGTACGACTCCTGGCTGAATGCTTCCGCGCGCGAGACGCATTTCTTCAAGTGGTCGCAGCTTAGCGGCACGCTTCCCGCGCCGCTATTTCTTTTTCTGGCCGGTGTTTCCTGCGCGCTGGTGACGGATAAGTCGCGCAAGAAGGGAATTCCCCCGAATCAAATCGCACGGACGATGATCCTGCGCGGATTGGAAATTCTCGCGCTCGGCTATCTGTTTCGCTTGCAGGAATATTTACTGGGGCTGCCTTGGGCGCCGTGGACCGACCTGCTGCGCGTGGACATCCTGAACACGATTGGGGTTTCGATTGTGCTGGTGGCGATTCTTTGTCGGCTGGCGCAGTCGCGGACGGCAAGCATTGCGCTCGCCCTCGGGGCCACGGCGGTGATCGCGTTGGCTACGCCGCCGATTTATACGACATGGCGTCCACGATGGCTTCCATGGTTTTTGGAGTCCTACCTCAATGGAGTCCACACTTTCAAATCGCCGCAGCCTTGGCTGTTTCCGGTTTTTCCCTGGACGGGCTTCGCATTTGCGGGAGTGGCGGTAGGATTCTTTCTTTTTGGCGACTGGGCCACTAAGAATCAGGCGAAAGCAGTCGCGTTATTGGGCACTGCGGGAATTGTGGTGTTTTATCTTGCAGCGTGGCTTGATGCGCGGCCGGCGCAGATGTTCGCCGTCTACGACTACTGGCACACCAGCCCTAACTTTTTTCTCGCGCGAGCGGGCATCATGCTGGTTTTGTTTCCGGTGAGCTACGGGTGGTGCCGCTGGGTGGTGTCGCGGATTCCGTTCAGCCCGATCGTGCAGCTGGGCCAGACTTCGTTGCTGGTTTATTGGGTGCACATCGAGTTTGTCTACGGACGGTTTTCGATTTTGCGGAAGAATATGCAGTCCATCCCCCTGGCGACGCTTGGTTTTCTGATCATCACTGCGGCGATGGTCTTGCTGTCGATGGCGCGCACGCGGGTGAAAGGCCACGGTGCGGAGGTGCTGGCGTGGTTCCGGCGGACGTTGCGGCCGGTTGCCGAAGGTTAGTTGGTTAGGAAAGTTAGGGTCAAAAGACTAAATACAGAAAAAGGCGCTGCAAAGCCGGGTGGAATTGCCTAGGGCTTTTGCGCGGAGCAGGGTTGCTGTTGCGGGGCTGGATGCGTGGGATCGCTAGATCGTGGCTGGGTTTTGAAAATGTATTCGCCGGGGCGCGCGAGGCCCATATCTTCGCGGGCGATACATTCGATGGTGGCCGGATCGGTTTTCAGGTCCTTCACGTGGTTCTGCAGAGCCTGATTTTCCTTGTCGAGTTGGTTGATTTCTTCCTGGATTTTCCGTGCTTCCACTTGCGAGCGATGCATCGCCAGGACGCCGTGGGTGCCGAAGATATCCTGCAGGAGCAACAAGGCGAAGCCGGCAACCAGAAACCAATTCATGTTTCGGCGAAAAAAGCTGCCGAGCTGTTCGATGAAGCTTTCGCGCGGATTCAGCGTAGCTGCTTCACGCTCTTTCGTTGAGCGCTTTTTTGTGTGCCGCTTCTTCATTTGGTGATCCACGCCTGCGCGTCCTCTGCCAATTTCTCGGCGGCAGCAGGTTTTGCCGCTTCAGCATAAATCCTGACGACCGGCTCGGTACCGGAGGGGCGCATCAGGAGCCATGACCCATCGTCGAATATCAGTTGCAAGCCGTCGGTGCGATCCGTCTTGGCCACGCGGCGCCCCGCGAATTCACTAAAGTTCTCGCGCAGGCGCTCCGACAATTTTGCCTGTGTTTCCGCAGGAAGATGCAAATTCTTGCGGATGGGCCAGAATTCGCCGCCGACTTTGCGGAAAAGTTCGCGAAGCTGATCACCCAACGACGCGCCGCGCGCCGCAATCATTTCCGCCACCAGCAGGCATGCGAGGATGCCGTCCTTTTCCGGCAGATGGCCGCGGATGGTCATGCCCGCGCTCTCTTCGCCGCCGAGCGCAATCTTATCCTCGCGGAGCAGCGGACCGACATACTTAAAACCGACCGGCGTTTCGTAAACCTTAACTCCGTGCAGGCGTGCGACGGCGTCGAGCAGGTGCGTGGTGGCCACGCTGCGGTGGGCGCCGAGTTTCCATCCGCGCGTTTCGAGCAAGTAATCGAAAACGAGACCCAGAATGTGATTCGGCGAAACGAAAGAGCCGTCGCGATCGAGGATGCCGAAGCGGTCCGCGTCGCCGTCGGTGGCGAGACCGGCGAGCGCCTTTTTTTCAATGACCAGCTTTTTCAACGGAGCGAGATTTTCTTCCGAAGGGTCCGGGCCTGAGCCGTCGAAAAGGACGTCTCGCTTGGTGCGGATGGATTCGACGGTCAGGCCGTGATCGGTGAGGATGCGGTCCAGCCAACCCGCGCCGCAGCCGTGGACGGCGTCATAGGCGAAATTCCCTTTGGCCTTGCGGAGGACGTCGAACCGAATCATTTTTTCCAGCTGCGCGAAATAGGGACCGCGCGGGTCGACTCGCTCAAAATCGTTTTCCATGTCTTGAAATGGAGCTTCGTCGTCGGGAAGTGCGGCGGCGCGCTTTTCGATGTCTTTCGTGATTTCTGGAAGAGCCGGGCCGCCGTCGGGTCCGGAAAATTTCAGTCCGTTGTATTCAGCCGGGTTATGGCTGGCGGTGATATTGACGCCGCCGTCGAATTTATTGTGGATGATGGCATGAGCGAGAACGGGAGTCGGCGTCGGCTCGGGGCAGAAGACGATCCGGCATCCATGTCTGCGCATAACGGTGGCAGCGGTGCGCGCGAACTCCGGCGAAAAAAAGCGCGTGTCGTGGCCGACGATAATCTTGGGAGATTTTTTCCCTGCGCTGACGTGTCCCGCGACGGCTGCGGAAGCACGGCGGACGCCCGGAAAGGTGAAATCGTCGGCGATGACGCCGCGCCAACCAGAGGTGCCGAAATGGATCGTTTGTTTCGTCACGGGCGCCTATTGTATCGTGGCCTGGAATTCAAACTTACGAAAGAATGCGACGAGTCGCAAGAGTAAAGGCGAACCAGCGAAATTCGATGACCGATAAAATCGTAGTGTTGGTGACCTGCGGATCGCGAAAGGAGGCGCGGAAGATCGCGCGGGCGTTAATCGAGCGGCGGCTGGCGGCTTGCGTCAACGAGATCGGCGCTTTGGTTCGCTCGACATATCGCTGGAAGGGCAAAGTGGAATCCGCGAAGGAGTTTCTGTTGGTCATCAAGACGACGAAGAAGCGATTTGCGGGCTTACGTGAGGCCATACACGAATTGCACAGCTACGAGGTGCCGGAAATCATCGCGCTGCCGATTGTGGAAGGCTCGCGCGCGTATCTGGATTGGATTGCTGACTCGGTAAAGCTCGCACGTAGGGTTCAGAGTTCGTAGGGGCGGTCTTTAGACGGCCATGGTTTGGCGCCGTTCCGGGCATGCTGCACTGAAGTGCGCCGCTACAAATGCAATTCCAACGCGCTTCTGGCTAAATTTTCGCAAGAGCTTGATCGAGATCGGCGATCAGGTCTTCCACGTCTTCGATGCCGACCGATAGGCGCACCAGCCCCTGTGTGATTCCAATCTGCATCTGAATGTCCGGCGGAATGGACGCGTGGGTCATCAGCGCGGGCAGGGATATGAGAGTTTCAACGCCGCCGAGGCTTTCGGCGAGCGAGCAGAGCTTCACGTGATTTAGAAAATTCTTGGCCGCATCGAGTGACCCGAGGTCAAAGGAGATCATGGCGCCGAAGCCGCGCTGCTGGCGTTTCGCGATTTCATGCTGGCGATGCGAGGCGAGGCCCGGATAAATCACATTTTTTACTTTGGGATGGCTAGCCAAGTGCTTGGCGACCGCCATCCCGTTTGAATTGTGGCGATCCATGCGAACCGCGAGCGTCTTCACGCCGCGCGAAACGAGGAAGCAATCCATGGGCGCAAGGCCCGCGCCCGCCGAACGTTGCACGAAATAGATTTTTTCCGCTTGCTCAGGCGTGCTGACGATTACGGCTCCTCCCGTGCAGTCGCTGTGTCCGTTCAAGAATTTGGTCATGGAATGAACCACGATGTCCGCGCCCAGCGCGAGTGGCTGCTGGAGGTAAGGGCTTAGGAATGTGTTGTCCACGACGACCATCAGTTTGCGGTCGTGCGCGAGCTTGGAGACGGCGGCGATGTCGGTGACGATCATCGTTGGATTCGTGGGCGTCTCGACATACACCATGCGCGTATTCGGTTTGATTGCCTGCGACACTTTGTCGAGCTGCGAGGTGTCCACGTAGCTGAATTCCATGCCGAAGTGGACTAAGAGTTGCGTAGTGAGCCGGAACACGCCGCCGTAGACCGCCTGCGAGAGAATGACGTGATCTCCGGGGCGCAGAAGCCGGAATACTGAATCAATTGCCGCCATGCCAGAAGTGAAAACGTACGAGGCGTGCCCACCTTCGAGTTTTGCGATGGTCCGCTCGAGAGCTTTTCTGTTCGGATGATTGGTCCGGGCATAATCGTAGCCTTTGCTTTTGCCCATGGCTTCGATCACGTAGGTGGACGTCTGATAGATTGGCGCGACGATCGAGCCGGTGAGCGCGTCCGGTTCCTGGCCCACGTGAATTGCATCGGTAGAAAAACCCATCTGGTTCCTCCTGAACTGTTTCGTGGCCATGTTTCAGCCCTGCACCGTGTCCATTTCAGGACAACGGCGCGGCAAATTGCATAGAAGCCTTCTATGGTTCTTTGCGAAGGCGGGGCACGGCTCTTCGATCCACGTACGCTGGCGGACTCGAATCTTAATCATACGTCAGACGGCGGCGGCTATGACATCGATTGGCATCGCGAGAGACCTAAAATGCAAAGAGACATTCAAGAGAAATAATACCGCGATGTTCGCGACAGACGGTTGCGACTACCACCGTAGTTTCAAGAAGCCGCTAGCGCATGGAATTGTGTCGGGCTTGAGGCGCGCGTCCGTTTGGAGTAAAACAAGAAGGATGGATCCCGCCACAATTCGCAGCGGATTTTTTTCTGTGTGTGTGTTCGCCACATTCTTGGCAATAGGATTGCTGCGCGTGGAGCCATGTCGCGCTCAGACGGGCAATCCGGACAAGACTGACACTCAAAGTCAACCTTCATCCAAAGACGATAAGTCGAACGGAAAGGATGACAAGTCCGCCGCGCCTCATACCACTCGATTGAAGATTGTCGTTACAAACAGTGAAGATAAGCCTGTCGGGAACGCGAGTGTGTACGTGCGCTTCAACGAGGCGGGCGGATTTCTGCATCACGACAAGCTTGCGGAGCTGAGTTTCAAGACGAACGGAGACGGAACCGTGAAAGTTCCATCCGTGCCGGCAGGCAAAATTATGATTCAAGTGATCGCCAAGGGTTTGCACACTTTTGGAAAGTGGTACGACATCCAAGAAGATGCGGCTACGATTGACATCAAGCTTGATCCGCCTCCGCATTGGTACTGAATTCGCTTACCTGGCTCCGTAGTTTCTCGCTGGCAACGCCTTCCGTAGTTTGCGATTGCTGTGCCGCGAACTGCACTGAAATTGTGCAAAGCGGATTAATACTATGAATTGCTGGACAATTTTATTTTGCGCGAGGTCTTTTCCACACGGTTTTCAACAGAACTGTTGAAAAC
>DATEVZ010000014.1:0-14180 GCA_035258265.1 Candidatus Acidiferrales bacterium | reverse complement strand
GATCGCATCTTGACCATTTACGGCATGTTCACAAAGCTCCAAACCATCCTCGAATTCAAAAAGCTCGCACAGCGCGTCACGCATGACGGGATTATCATCAGCTACGAGAATTATCTTGTTCACGAACCTTCCTAAGGGCCTGTGAATCGATTGGTGTTGTCAAATGTTGAGCATCCTTTGAATGCAACGATATACACGGGATAGTGTATTTCCAAATTTGAGATTAAACACGTCGGCTGTCAGACCGCGGTAACATTCTGCCGGCAGACAAAGGGTATTTAGCCCAGGTCGTGGCAACAGAGGTCTGGCCCGAGCGAGCCGTAAACCAAGCGCAGGCTCGAAAACCAATCGTGCGGCTTGTAGACGCTCTTGCTCCACTTGTGACTCTTGCGTGGCCGCCCGTGTTGCGAGCCGCAGAAAGTACGCGCCTTCCCAGCCCGCCGCAGTGGCAGTTGTGGTGGCACCTGGTTTGTGAAGTCGAGGCACCGCGAGGTTTGTCGAGTCATGCGTCAGTTTGCGGATCTCATTGATAACACACGAGCGGGCAGGATGGGCGCGCTACAGCGAGCTACGGGACATCATCCAGTTCGGATTCAGGACTCTGGCAAGGGAGTGGAGGTTCGAGTCCTCTCTCGGGCACCATTGATTCTTTGTAACTTACGCCGAGGTCGATAATAAATTTCAAGTCGCGTGCGCCGCAGTGGCCCCGCGTGCTGCGCGAACCTTCTCCATCAGCGCACGGACGCGATTCACGTCCACGGCATTTTCCATCACTCCGTCTCTTTTCAAGCTGGTTCCCACGACGATCCCATCGGCGCATTGCAGGAACGCAGCGGCATTTTCCGCACTACAGCCGCTTCCGATCAGGACCGGACGCGTCGCGAGCCGCTTGGCCTCGCGGACCTTCTCGACGTCAGGAGCATTGCCCGTAAATTTTCCGGAAACGATCAAAGCATCCGCGCCGTAGAATTCCGTCCACTGGATGTGCGTCTGTAAATCAATTCCCGGAAACGGAACGGAATGTTTTTTGTCTACATCGGCAAAGATATGAATTCGATCGGCAGCGAGTTCCTTCCGTTTCCGCATGAGTTCCGCCGCGCAGCCGTGATCGAAATCTCCCGTATCCCACACCCTTGCCCCAGTCAGAATGCAAACACGAATGAACCGCGCCCCCGCCGCCACAGCGATCGCTAGACATACGACTCCACCGTTATGAATCACGTTGATCCCAACAGGAACGGGGAAGTTCTTTACCACTTCTGCCGCTGCGACGGCTTGCGCTGTCATGGCTTCGGGCTTTACGTCATTTCCGACGTAGTACGGCAGATCCCACATGTTTTCCACTACGAGTCCGTCTACCCCACCCTGCACCAGCGCCTCAGCATCACGCAACGCGTGTTCGACGATCACTTGCATCCCGTAGCCGGTGTAACCCGGCGCTCCGGGAAGGGGCCAGAGATGGACCATGCCGATCACCGGCTTTGGCGCCGGGAAAAGATCTGCGAGCGACCGCAATCGCGGCCGATCCATTTCCTGTTTCCACTCGGGCATTTGGTTCCGCTCGGGCTTGGACGTCATCTTGAATCCCCTCGAATTCCGTGGCTGCGCTCAAGACGCGTCAGCACGCGCAATCGCACTGCGTCCCACCTTGCTGCAAGTCGTCGCGCGCGGAGAAACGCCGCTATGTCCCGCGCGTCGGGCAAATTTTCTCCGGCCCCAACTATCGACGCGGCCAGAGCTCCTGCGGCGTTCGCCGCGAGCGCACCTTCGGCGGCGGACCATCCGCGCAGCCGCGCTTGCAGAAACCCGGAAAGAAAAGCGTCTCCTGCACCCGTCGAATCCACGGTCCGTACCGAGAACGAGGGAACCACCACGGGGGTGCCATCCTCAGCGATCATGCAGCCCTGCTTCCCCAATTTCAGCACCACCTCGCGAGCACCTGCCTTGCGAAGACGCGAGAATGCCTCGAGCGGTTTGCGCGTTTCAGTGAGCGCGGCTGCCTCGTCCAAACTTAGGAGAAGAATATCTACCTTGTTGCTCATTTGCAAAATCTTCCGAGGGATTGCCTTGCTCGGCTCCATCCCCACATCAAGCGAAACCCAGCCGCCGCGCGCGTGAATCGCGTTCATCAGTTGCTTCGCGGTCCTCTCTGGGCCCGGATTGAGAAGGCCATGACCCGCCAGATGCACTGCCGAAGCTCTCTTCGTCAATGACGCGCCACGCGAAGGCATTCGCAGCAGCCCATTCGCGCCACGGCCTCCAAAAAATGTCCGCTCGCCGTCAGGCGTTACGTTGATATAGAACATTCCGGTGAGCGCAGCCCCGCTTCGCTGCACCAAGCGAACATCCACTCCGCCTGCAGCGAGCGCTTTGAGTACGTAATCGCCAAAAAGATCACGGCCCACGCAGCCCACGAGCCGCACCGGCACGCCCCAGCGAGCCAACCCGAGGGCGCAATTTCCGCCCACACCTCCGCAGTGCATTTCAAGCTTCGTCGAAAGACAATCCTCTCCAGGCGCGGGCCAGGCCTTTACGCGGCCGATGACATCCACGTTCACATCGCCGAGAACGAGAATGCCTGGCCTGTCGCCGCCTGCCCTGTCACTCATCGAGTCGAAATCCTAGCACGCCACGGAACGCGCCTTCCGCGAACTTCGCTCCGAGCTACATTTTGTGATAAGACCAAAAGACTCTTGGAGGATTTCTTGGACACCACGCTTTCCATTCGTGAAGACGTCGCTGTCGCTCTGAAATCAGGCGCTCCGGTTGTGGCTCTTGAATCTACGGTCATCGCGCACGGTCTTCCGCGGCCCCACAATTTGGAGACGGCCCGCAAGATGGAATCGGTGATTCGCGAAGAGGGAGCCGTACCCGCTACGATTGCCATCCTCGACGGGCACACCGTTGTGGGCCTATCGCCCGAGCAACTCACATCCTTCGCTGAAACCGAAGGCGCCGTCAAAGTTAGCCGCGCGGATCTCGGCGCCGTGCTGGCCTCGCGCCAAACGGGCGCCACAACCGTTGCCGGGACTATGCTGATCGCCGCGCGCGTCGGCATCCGCATCTTTGCCACCGGTGGAATCGGCGGCGTCCATCGTGGCGCCGAATTGAGTTTCGATATCTCCGCGGATCTGGCAGAGCTGGCCCGAACTCCCGTCACCGTGGTTTGCGCTGGCGCCAAAGCGATTCTCGATCTTCCGCGCACCCTCGAGGCGCTCGAGACTCTCGGTGTGCCGGTGGTGGGCTATCGCACGAAACAGTTTCCGGCCTTTTATGTCGCGGAAAGCGGCCTCCCATTGAATTCTCGAGCCGACACTCCGGAAGAGGCCGCTCGCCTCATGAAAATTCATTGGGAGATTGGACTAACGTCCGGAATTGTCGTCGGCAATCCTCCACCGGCTGGTGGCTTGAAAAAAGCCGAAATAGACGCCTGGATCGAGAGAGCGCTCCATTCGGCGGCAGCCACAGGCGTTCGCGGTAAGAGCGTCACGCCCTATCTGCTCGATTATTTGTCGAAACAGAGCCATGGCCGGACGATGGAAACAAATATCGCCTTGCTCGTGCACAACGCGCGGGTTGCTGCGCAAATTGCGGTGGCTTACAGCGCAATCAGATCGTCTTGAAGTTGCGTGAAACTACTGAGTCGTTGCTGCCGCCCCAACCTTCACCGTCCGGCGGAACTTCTCCAACAGATACTCGCCCGATCGGACTGGCAAATACTTCGCCGTTTGGCCGGGGCTGAGGCAAGTCGGAATACACGTGATTTTGGCTTCCCAGTTCGGCTGATGGAAAAACGCGATCGACTGGCGCCGCGTCGAGCCACTTGCATCCGGCGGCGGATTCACCACGCGATGCAGAGTAGATACCCAATGATCGTCGGTCCAGCGCGCCATCAAGTCACCGATGTTTATGATGAATGCATCCGGGATGATCGGCACAGGCTGCCATTCACCGTCGGGAGTGTGAATTTCCAATCCACCAGGTGCCGCTTCGGACCGCAGGATCGTCAGGCTGCCATAATCGCTGTGCGCACCCGCACGCAATTGGCCAGGCTTGGGTGGTGATGACTGATTGGGATAGTTCAACGCGCGCATCGCGCTGATCGGATCGTCAATCACATCATCGAAGAAGTTTTCCGGTAGATCCAGGGCCACCGCGAACACGCGCATGATCCTGGCAGCCAGCGCCCCCATCGCTCGATAATATTCCGACCACGCCTCGCGGAAATTCGCCGGCTCCTTCGGCCACAAGTTCGTGGCAAATCGAAAATCCGCGTCCGGCTCATTCCCGGTGTGCGGCGCTATTTCCAGCGGCCCAATACTGAAGCTCTCTTTGATGTCCGGGGGTGTTTCCTCGCCGAGTGACTTCGAAAGCGCCTCCGCCTGCAGGGGCGAATATCCGTATGGGTATCCCGCATACGGCATCTTTACCTCAAGTTTTCTATCCGTTGGCAGGTCAAAGAACGTGCGGGAGGCGCTCCACGCCTCTGTGATGACTTGGTTAGGGATTCCATATCCGGCGATGGCTAGGAAACCGGTGCGGCGGCATATTTCATCGACTTGCTTCCCGATATCTCGCTTGGCACTCGGCGAAGCGGCTTGAAAATCCGAAAGGTCAATAACCGGAAAGTCTCGCATTTCGCTACCCCGTTTTGCGCCTGCACGCTCGATTCCAGCGTCCCGCTTAAGAAAGCAATAGGGCGGAAACGTTCGGGTGTCAACTCTTCGCCCACTCGGACATTTATCGCATGATAAGGCCCACAATCGCAGCGGAAAGATAGTTAGCGAACGTTCCAGCCAGCAGAGCGCGAAAACCAAGCTTGGCCACGTCGCTTTTTCGATTCGGCGCGAGAGACCCAAGCGCTCCGATCTGAATGCCGATAGATCCGAAATTTGAAAATCCGCAGATTGCAAAAGACGCGATGGTAAAGGAATGAGGAGCAATATGTCCCTTCAGAGGGCCTAGCATGCTGAACGCCAGGAATTCGTTCAGCACCAGCTTCGTCGCCATCAGGTTTCCTACCGTTCGCGCATCGGCCCACGGCACTCCCAGGGTCCAGGCTACAGGTCCGAGAACGTAGCCGAAGATTGTTTGCAGGGAAGTGTGCACGGCCCCCAGCACGCCGTTCGCTACCGCAATCAACGCGACGAACGCGATCAGCATCGCGCCCACGGTAAGAGCCAGGAGCAAGCCGTCCGTCACGCCCCGCGAAATCGCTTCAAGAACATTCGCGGATTTTTCGCTCGAATCAATCCGCGCATCACCGGCGGTAGCAGGCTTCGCCGTCTCAGGAACCAGCATCTTGGAAATCATGATCGCGCCGGGCGCGGTCATCACCACGGCCGTCAGCAAATCGCGAGCCTCAGCACCCAGGAGCACATAGGCGCCCAGCATTGCAGCCGAGATATGCGCCATCCCAGCGGTCATCACCGTCAAGAGTTCTGATTCGGTAAGTCCTGCGAGGTAGGGTCGGATCACCAGTGGTGCGGAGGTTTGATCCATCACGATACTCGCGACCACTTCGAGGGATTCGGCTCCGCTGGTGCGCATCAACCGAAACATCAGTTTGCCGCCGAGCTCGACCAGGATCGGGATTACCCGGAAATAGTAGAGCATGGAGAAAAACGCAGCCACGAAGATGATCAGCGGCAGCACTTGAAATGCAAAAATCGTCCCAAGACTGCCGTTTGGATCGGCGAGCGGGCCAAAAATAAATTTTGCGCCGTCAGAGGAAAAGTGCAAGAGCCACACGACGCCACTGGCGATTCTGTCGAGCAGCCGGTAACCGGTGTCGGTGCGCAGTACAAACGCAGCCACCACCACCTGCAATCCGAGCCCCCAGAGCACAACTCGCCATTCAATCGCCCTGCGGTTGGACGAAAGCAAGAAGCACAAGGCCAAGATGGCTAGGATGCCGATCATTGAAATAGTCTTGCGATTCGCTAACGGAACCGACTAAGTCAATAACACGGATCATGTCCAGTCATACGGCGAAATTTTGACAGTCGAAGCTATTCTTCAGACTGTGAACGATGAGAATCTTCTATGGATTGTCCTGCTGATTCCTGTGGTGTTTGCGGCGAAGGTCGGGCCAGAATTCCTTGAGCATGTATGTGCCGACGTCCCACCCGATCTGCGTGCCCCACACGCTGATCACGGTGCCAACGCCCCGTTCGCTTTCCGGATGGTAACTGTAGGTCGAAATGGCCGCAGCCATTCCAGCGCCGAAAACCTCCGAGTAATTGAACTGTGATCGGCCGGAATCTGAGCGCGTCATCACGACTCGGCTGAGCGCATGGCCGGTGCGCCGGAGAAATCCACCGTGACCCAGCTGGTAGTACCGGGGGTCCTGATGAAGCAATGACGGTAGCACAGCGCTCGCCATAAAATTCTCGATTGCATTGTCGGCATATGCGGTCGCGTACCGCTTCCCGTAACCTTGCGCCCCTTGCCCGTACGATGGATTGCTGTTACTTGCCTGGCCGAGGCCGGCGACGAAGCCGATCAGCACGAATTCAGATGGATCAATCAAAGACCGTCCCACCACCTTGAATTTGTCCCCGCTCGTGAGCGGCGGAATGCTCTCGGTATTCTCCATCGTCAAAAAGTTTGGCATCGTCCAGAAGAGTCGGTCCTTCGAAGTGCCGGTTTCCTGCTCATGCTGAATATTTTTCTGCTCCTTGGTACTCGAACCCGCTTGCGCCTGACCCGGCTGCGGTTGTTTGGCGGCTGGTGCTTGCGTTGCCGCCGGTGATCCCGTGGGCTGTGCCTGTTGTCGCTGTGCCGATGACTGTGACTGTGCCGATTGCTGGGCTTGGCTCTGATTGTCCGCTAGCAATAACGGGTCTTGTAACGATTCGTGTAACAGCTCCTGCGCCGTGGCGGGTGATGGCGTCCAAGGCGATCCCACAGCCAAGCCCGCGAAAAAAAGCATCGTGCAGATTTTCTTTCGAGTTCTCATTCTACTTCTCCATGCCCCTGCAAAGATTCCGTGCGGCGACGCCCATTCCGCGCTCACACGCCCGCGCTCATCACGCTGGGCTTGCGCGTTCGTTCAATCATTTCGCGAATCGCCTGCAGTACGATTTCCGGCTCGTCCGTCACAACCCAATGGCCGCTCCGCGCAGCGGTAACATGCTTCCCACACGAAGACATCTTAGCCGTGGCGATATGCTCGGCCTTTCGTTTTGCAGGAGTGTTCGCCGCAGAAATAATGGTTACGGCCATGTCTCTTGAGTCTTCAGCCGCAACGACCTGGGCAGCGCTTCTCGGTAGATTTTCAAGCTGGCTGGCAATCGTATCGGTGAATTTTGGCTGAACCCAAAACACCGAAGCCATGGCGCGCTCGCTCGGCGGTAAATTCCAAAAAAGCGGGCTGCTGCTTGTGCCGTCGCCCTTTGGCGCACCCTTGCTCATCAGCCGCACCAACGGCTCTGCAAGGGGTTTAGCGCCCCCCCGCAATAAGAAGGAAACAAATCGGATCAAGCCCAGCCGCGAAAGCACACTAGCCCGCCGCAAAATTTTCGCGCCGGTCCTGATCCGCTTTTGGTTGTGCTCGCTCGCCGGATTCCACTCGCTCGGAACCACCGGGTCGATCAACACAAGCCCCGCAACGTCATCCGGATATCGAGCAGCAAAAAGCCGAGTCGTTAGCCCTCCGAAGGAATGCCCTACGAGGATGAAAGGTGGAGAGACTTGTGCTTGGTCGAGGAGCTGGTGGAGTTCGCTAACGATTTGCTCGGCATCACGAGGTGCTGGTCCCATCTCGCTCCACCCGAGTCCTGCGCGGTCATAGGACACTGCGCGAGCATCCTTGGCAATTTCTGCCTGGATGTCTTGCCAACTCAAAACAGTGGACATCAAGCCGGATTCAAAAACCACGGTGGGGCTGCCCTCGCCCATCGAGAGCAGGTGCAAGCTTTGTGCTTGCAGATTCACCAGGCAGCCAGGCGCAGGATAGCGCTTCCGGCCTCGAGCGGTTCCCATCTGCTGGTAAACCCAACCGGTCAAAACCACCAAAGCAGCGATCACGATGGCGCTAGAAATTACGGACAACAACTGCCTCTCCTTTGCCAGCGAGACTAAACTTCACATCACCCAAGTTCCAATGACAAATTAGATGCGCCACTACGAAAACAGACGCTTTACATTATCGGCCGTACGCGACCCCAGCTCGGCGCAGTCTCCCAGCGAGCGACCCTGCAAATAGTTCCCGGCAAGGTATAAACCAGGCAGCTCTTTCAATGCCTCGCGAACCGCCGCGATTCGTCGCGCGTGTCCAAGATTGAATTGAGGGAGCGCTCGCGGATACCGCCACATAGACCGCTCGATGGGCGGCCCCTCAATCCCGAGCACGGCGCCCACTTCCCCCTCGACAATTCGCGCAATGTCGGCCTCGTCGCGTTCGACAAAGACTGGGTTCGCTGCTCCACCCGCAAAGCTCGTCATCAGGACTTTTCCTTCGGGTGCGCGCTCCGGAAAAACGGACGAGTTCCAAACGCTGTAGAAAGTGTTGAGCTTTTCGCGTCGCGGAATCATCAGTCCAAATCCGCGCAGTGGATTTCGCACCTGCGCGCGGTCGTATCCCGAGGAAACCACCGCCATCGGCGCGTAAGAAACCTCCGCAAGCATCGCGCTGAGTTTCGGTGCGGCTTTCTGGAGAAGACGAGCGGCTTCGTAAGCGGGAGCCGCCACCACCAAAGCCGAGGCGGACACTTCTTCCCCATCGCTCAATCGGAGTCGCCAGCCGGGACCTGGACCGCCGTTCGCCGCAGCGGGCTCGATGCTTTCCGCTCTTGCCCGAAAGGATATCGAATCCCCCAGCTTTCCGGCAATTGCTTTCGGCAGAGCGGCCAGCCCTGTGCGAAACGATCCCATCCGCGGAAGAGATTCCGTTAAATCCAACCTCTTTCGGCCTGCTGGCGAGGACGCTGCTTGCGAGCCGCCCGACAGGCTGGGTTTGCTCGAGCGGATCGCGCCGCGTAAGACGCTGCCGTTTTCCCGTTCCCATCGGGCCAGAAAAGGAAATGCACTCTCGACGCCCATTTTCTCGATGTCTCCCGCATAAATCGCCGAAATGAATGGGTCAACCAGATACGCGAGAACGTCATCGTCAAACTTGCGCCGCACGAATTCGGCTAAAGACTCTTCGCCGTCAGGCGGTTGCGCGCGGCGAACCGCCTCGGTCAGCAAACGATACTTCGAAGACGCACCGACCAGACGAGTCGAGACAAAGCGCCCTACAGAAAAAGGCGCTTCGTGCAGCTCACCACTCTTTAAAATGAAACGCCTCGCCTGCGGGGCGCTCCGTACAAATTCATCCTCGAGCTCAGCTTCACGCACTAGCTCCCAAAGCGGCCGGGCGAATCGCGGACACTGTGGCCCGGCTTCAAGGAGGAAGCCATTCTTTTCGCAGGTCGCGATCATCCCTCCAGCCAAATCAGACGCTTCCAGCACCAGAACACGAATTCCCGATCGATGCAGCCGCAGTGCGCAGGCCAACCCGCTGATTCCTGCACCGATCACGATGACTCGCCGCGTCACGCTCATAGCTAAAAATATCATGCCCGGACGAACCATGAAGCGTCCTCCGGTCAGGCACTCGCTCCCCCCTGTTTCGATGCGCTAGCTTTTGTAGCGGCGCACTTTAGTGCGCCGAGAGTCCGGCGAGTCTGTATAAGAAGCTCCGTCCGACGTACCTCTACGATTCGCCGGCCGCCCGTGGAGCCGGCGTCCCGCCGGCTCTTTGCGCACCCTTTTCAATCTCCATTCCCTTCAGGCACACTTTGAAGGACCATGCCCCGCGCCTCGCTCATCGAATTCTTCTCCGAATATTCCCGGCAGAAAAACGAAACTGCGATCGCATTCTTCCGCGGCTATCGCATCGAGCGCTGGACCTACGGCCGAATTGTCGAAGAATCCTGCCGGTTTGCGCGCGAACTCGGATCGCGCGGCATCAACCCCGGCGACAAAGTCTTACTCTGGTCCGAGAATTCTCCGGAATGGCTCGTAACCTTTTGGGGCTGCCTATTGCACGGCGCCGTCGTGGTCCCAATCGATAAGATTTCCACAGCGGATTTCGCGTCACGCGTGGCGCAACAGGTCAATACCAAGTTGCTGGTTTTCTCTCGGGACGTTCCCGCCGCCGGCGTCGCCGTTCCATCTCTGGCGACTCAGTCGCTTAGCGAAACGATCGCGCGACATTCCTCCGCTCCGTATGCCTCGCCACCGCTTTCCCGCAACGACGCCCTCGAGATCGTCTTCACGTCCGGAACCACTGCCGAGCCCCGTGGCGTTGTGATCTCTCACGGAAATGTCCTCGCGAATATCGAACCATTAGAAAGCGAAATTCGTAAGTATCTGCGCTACGAACGGATCTTCCATCCCCTGCGATTTCTCAATCTGCTGCCTCTAAGCCATGTCTTCGGCCAGTTGCTCGCGATTTTTATTCCGCCGCTACTGGGCGCTACGACTATCTTTCTCGATTCGTTCAGTCCCGCCGATCTGCTCGAAACAATCCGGCGCGAACGAGTGTCGGTGCTGGTCGCAGTTCCTCGCTTGATCGAATCACTCGAGCGCGAAGTAGAGCGCCGCATCGAATCGGCGCGTAACACCGAACATTTCAAAAAGGATTTCGCCGCGGCCGAAGGCCAGCACTTTCTCCGGCGCTGGTGGCGGTTTCGCAGGATTCATCGCCTTCTGGGATGGAAATTCTGGGCGCTCATCTCTGGCGGCGCGGCTCTGCCGGGCGCTGTCGAAGCTTTTTGGAATCGCCTCGGCTTTGCGGTGATTCAGGGCTATGGCATGACGGAGACCACGGCTCTCATAAGCCTGAATCATCCGTTCCGCTTGGGAAAAGGATCAATCGGGAAGCTCTTCCCGGGGCTGGAAATGCAAGTCAGCCCGTCGGGCGAAATTCTCGTACGCGGGGAAAATATTGCGTCGGGCTATTGGCGCAACAAAGAGCTCCGCCCGGTGGTTGAAGAGGACGGCTGGTTCCACACCGGCGACCTCGCCGAGCAGGATGCCGAAGGCCGCCTCTACTTCAAAGGCCGCCAGAAAAACGTAATCGTCACGGCCGCAGGGATGAACATTTATCCTGAAGATCTTGAACGCGCGCTGCGTCTGCAACCAGGCGTCAAAGATTGCGTGGTCCTGGGAATCGAACGCGACGGAAATGCCGAACCCTGCGCCGTTCTTCTGCTCGACGATCCTGCAAAAGATCCCGCCCCGATCGTCAGCGCGGCAAATAAATCTCTGGCGGATTTTCAACGCCTTCGCCGCTGGATCGTTTGGCCGGAGCCAGACCTACCTCGCACGCCGACGCAAAAGCCGGCCCTGCCGCGAATCCGCGCAGCAGTAGAAGGTAAATTTGGCGGCGGCCAGCAGTCTCCTCCCGAAGCAAATTTCATCGCAAATCTCGTCGCCCGAATCAAAGGCCAGCCGGCCAGCTCCCTCTCATCGCATTCCGCGCTGGACCAAGAATTGAATATGTCCTCGCTAGACCGCGTCGAACTAATGGGCGAATTAGAAGAGCGCTATCAAGTCGATCTCAGCGACGTAAAATTCTCAGACGCAACCACAATTGGCCAAGTCGAAGAACTCATCCGTAATCCGCCCAAAATTCCGGTAGAAATCAAATATCCGCGCTGGCCCCAAAATTGGCTCGTCACCGCATTCCGCATCGCCGTGTATTACACACTGGTCTGGCCCGCCACCTACATCCTCGCGGCCCCTCGCATCCGCGGCCGAGAAAACCTGCGTGGACTCACCGGCCCGGCTCTGGTCGTTTCCAATCACGTCACCTACGTGGACATCGGCTGGATCCTGGCCACGCTGCCCGCAAGATTTCGCCACCGCCTCGCGACGGCCATGCGCGGCGAACGCATCGCCACCATGCTGCGCCCGCCGCCGGAAATGCCCTTGCTCGAACGCATGAGTGAGCGAATCAGTTATTTTCTGGTCTTCGCGCTTTTCAACGTTTTTCCGTTGCCCAGGGAGGCGGGCTTTCGCCGCAGCTTTGCCTTCGCCGGAGATCTCGCGGACCGTGGCTGGAACTCGCTCATCTTCCCCGAAGGCATCACCACGCCTGATGGCGAACTCCATCCATTCCGCGCCGGCATCGGCCTGCTCGCAAAGCACTTAAATCTCCCGGTAGTCCCCATCCGCCTCGATGGTCTGTTCGACATGAAAAAGACCAACCGCATCGCCCACGCCCCGGGAAAAGTCCGCGTCTCCATCGGCGCCCCGGTGCGCTTCCCCCCTGAAATGGACGCCAACCAAATAGCCAAAGAGCTGCAACGCCAGGTCGAAGTCCTGCACTGGCCCGAAAAGAGCCTGCAATAGTTTTTACCAATTGGTGACGTTTTCGTTACAAATCGCTTTTGCCCAGGCCTCAACATGTGCGCCGAGCAGGCCGGCAAATTCAGTTCAGGGGATATGGAAGGTCGTCACTACTGGCCCGCCACAAAGGAGAATCTCGCATGCACGTCCGCACCACCGTTCTTACCGTGTGTCTCGCCCTGCTAACGCTGTTCGTTTCCAGCCCGGCTCGCGCACAATATCAAGTCACCAATTTGGTTTCCAACCAGGAAAGAACCGCGAAAACCACGGACCCGCTGATCGTGAATGCTTGGGGTCTCGTTTACCCCCCCGGCGGGCCATTCTGGATCAGCGACAACGGCTCAGGCTGGTCCACGCTCTACACAAGTACGGGAACCAAGATACCCCTGGACGTGTTCATTCCCACGGCTGGCGGAGACGGTCCCGGTTCACCCACGGGCATCGTTTTCAATGGATCGTCGGACTTCAAGATCAAGGGATCGCCGGCGGTCTTCATGTTTGCCACTCTGGATGGCACCATCAGCGGCTGGGCGCCCTCGGTGAATCGTGACGCGGCCATCATTGCGGTCACCACCCCCGGAGCGTCTTACACTGGATTGGCCATTTCCGCCAACACCTCCGGGAATGTTCTGCTTGCCGTCGACAACGCGAATAATAAAGTCGACATCTACAACGCCGGCTTCAAGCTCGTAAAATCATTTACAGACAGGACTGTTCCCGCCGGCTTTTCTGCTTTCGGAATTCAGGACTTTGGCGGTTTGGTCTATGTTTCATTCGCCAGTTCCTCGGGAGCTGCGGGCGGCTTCGTTGACATCTTTGCCGAAGATGGAACGCTCCTGAAGCAACTCGCGCACGGCGCACCGCTGAACCAGCCGTGGGGTTTCGCCGTCGCACCGAAGAATTTCGGAGAATTCAGCAACACCCTGCTCGTCTCGAACAACACAAATAGCGGCACCATTAACGCCTTTAATGCCGTAACCGGCCAATTCGTCGGCACCTTAAAGGATGTAAATGGTGAAGTAATCCGCATCGATCAGCTCTGGGGAATTAAGTTTGGCGATGGCACGGGATCGAACGGCGCCGCGAATCAACTTTTCTTCACCGCTGGTCCCGACAATAACTTCGCCGGACTATTCGGCGTAATCATCTCCAAATAACGCAAATCCGAGAGTGAAACTAGTGAAGCGAAGGGCCGTCTGGCAGGGCGGCCCTCGCCCTCACACTACGAGTCTCGATAGGCGCCCCAATATGCTTTCTCCAGGCAATCGACTGAAACCACGGCTCACAAATCACCAATCAGGGCATTTCGAATCGTCACTCGAAGCGATTAGACGTGGTCGTAACTCACTGAAAACAAAGAATCGACACACGTTCTAGTAGTCTCTTGTTTGAGGGATCGAAGGCACAAATATCACTGCGGCGTGCGCGTCTCCATCGCGAACTTACGTGTCAACTACCGCCGTTCCTTCGGCCGTTCTTGCCGTTTCCGCGCTTCGGCGTTGCCTTCCGCACAGCCGACGTCACCGGAACACGACTCGCCTGGCTTACCGCGACGGCCACTTTTTCCAGCCGACCCTCCGACGCAGCCGCGGCGCTAGCCGCCTTGCCTCGCTCGCTGCGGTCGTTGCGGGTATGCCGCCAGTTCACGTGCGGCATGATCAGCGACGTGTCAATGCGGTCGCGATACTTGACGGCGATTTTCAGCAGCGAATCCAGCAAATTGTCGGAAAGGAAGTGCGGCTCCAGGCCCAGATCAATCAGCTTGGAGTGTTTGGCGTTGTAGTAGTGCTCTTCGGCCTCGACACGCGGATCAGGCAAGTGGCTGATCTCCACGTCTA
>DATEVZ010000013.1:0-4825 GCA_035258265.1 Candidatus Acidiferrales bacterium | reverse complement strand
CGCCTCCACCCGGCCACCAGCCGACGCTGGAAACTTCGTGCGAATAGGCTTCCTTGGTGATTTTGTCGGCGTCCGGACGTTCGGGAGCGCGGCGGCCGGAAAATCGAGTGGCGGCGAAATCGAAGCTGCCCCAGAAGAAGTGCACCGGGCTGGCTTTGCCGATGAAGTGGCCGCGAAACTCCTTCAAGATCGGATCGAGGGTGGTAAGAATTCGCCAGAAGCGGTGGGCGTAAGCGGGATCGTAGGTGCAATGAGTAACGTCGTGATCGAATCGTATAGGATTCTGAATTTCCACCGGCATCGGCCAAATCTTCACGCGGATGTTGAGCGAGCGCAGCAGCTCCATGAACTCGCGGTAAAATCCCGCCACCGTGCGATGGTAAAGTGACACGGTCCGGTGCTGGCCGTCGCTGGTGGCAATGTCCAGCTTGTGGTCAATGAAATCGAAGCTGATTTCGAAAATTCCGCCGGCGTAGGGTATCGGGGAAGTGGTCAGGCCGCTGGCGGTGACGTACAAGGGGACCTCCCACCAGTGATTCACATAGGGCGTCAGCGCCAAGCGGACTTTGCCTACAATTTGCGTCCACATGTGCAGCGTAGCGCGTGTGTCGTTCCACGCATGCAAGGGGAGCGCCGGCCAGAAATGATCCCGTATATCGACGGTGTTGTTCATGGCGTTCGGTTCCGGTGGATTCACGCCGGGGTTTCATTCTACAGAAACTTTTTGCGTCCGCCAGGAAATCCGTGACTAAAGATTCACGAAGGAGTTGAGGAGTGCGTTTAGCGAAATGAGCGCGGTGGAAATACGGCGACATGAACGCTGAAACCGTACGGCGTCTCTCGCGTGACGAGCTTCCCGTCGCAACCGTGAAGCTCGCGCGCTTTTTGATTGGCAAGACGTTGGTGCATGATCTGCCCGGCGCGCGTCTTGCGGGCCGTATCGTCGAAACCGAGGCATATGTCGTAGGCGATGCAGCCGCACATTCTTTCCGTGGGATGACGGCACGCAACCGCTCGCTCTTCCTCGAGCGTGGGCACGCATACGTCTATTTCGTCTACGGCAATCATTTCATGCTCAACGTTTCCGGGGAGCACGAGGGCGTCGGAGAGGGCGTGTTACTCCGCGCTGTCGAACCCCTGGAAGGCATTGAACGCATGAAGCGCTATCGCCACACGACACGGCTGCACGATCTCACGCGCGGGCCTGGCCGCCTCGCTGAGGCGTTTCGCATCACGCGAAAGCTTGATGGAGTTGACCTCTGCGGTCCGGGCAAGCTTTGGCTCGGAACAGCCGCGCGTCCAACGGGGCGAATCGGTGTAAGCGTACGCATCGGCATCACCAAGGAAGCTCATCGCCCGCTGCGTTTCTACGAGCGCGGCAATCCGTTCGTGAGCGGGCCGAACAGCTTGCACGGCCGAAAGGCACGACAGATGAACACGGATAAACGCAGATAAAACCAAGGCCAAAGTAAAATCACAATGCATTTCGAGACAGCAAGCACTCGGGAGGCAGTGAGCCAGTAAGAGGCTGTGTGGCAACCCAAAGATAACTTCAGGGGCTGAATCCCGATGGACTTCCGAGGGCTTCCGGCGGGGCGCAAGTCCCGCCATTCCACTAGGAGGAGTTGTGATACGTTCGCATTTCGCGAGGCGAGCGCCCTAGGCGATATCCTGCTATGCTTAACCATTGGCTGGCCAGCGCCGTAAACCGTTCGACTGGCCCGCCGGTCTAACCATTAATGCCGCGACGACCGAAATCTAACCTGGTTTCCAACGTATTCCAGGCGTCCATTCGCGCGGGGTTCCGCCGCGCGTATCACAGCGTCCAAGTGGACCCGCAGAAATATCTGCATCAATTCCGCAAAGCGCATCGGTTGCCGATCCAGACGTGGACGGACATGTTCAACGTCGAGGAAGCGGTGGTGAGCCGTTACGCGGATCGCGTCATCAAATCGTCCACGCGCACAGCCGCCCTCGAAGGCGCGGGATTCGGCCTCGGCGGAATGTTGACGATCTTACCCGACGCCGGAATTCTTTCCGCGATCACCATACGCATGCTACAAAAGCTCAGCTTGATTTATGGGTTTGAGTACCAAACCGAAGACGAAGTAAACGAGCTTTGGCTCGCTGCCGCTAGCGCCGCAGGCTTGGATTTGGGACGCGACTTCATTGAGAAACAGGCGGTCGAGCGCATCGTCCCGCGCATTATTGACCGGATCGCTGTGCGCGTTGGCGCCGAGGTTGCCGAAAAGTGGTCCGGGCGCTTGATCCCCTTGTTGAGTTCCGGCTTTGGCTGCACGCTGAATTATTATTTCGTGCGCTCGTGGGGACGCCGCGCGCAGAAGCATTTCCTCGAGCGGCATCGCGCTGTCCGTACGCACAGCTTGCCCGAATCGAAAGTATTGAACCTGCCCTCGCGCACGCGCCTGAGCACTGCGAATTAGAAGAGTTTTCTTTCTCGGACTTGCTCGATTTGAATCTCCGTGCCATCCTTCTGCACCTGAATTTCGCCTGGCCGGAGGCCATGCAATGCCTGTTTGCGAAGGGTGCGGCACGCGAACGGACGACGCTCATATCCAAAAGCGCGCGGAGCGTATCGAACTGGCTCTGCGACAGCGTCCCGTTGAAATCCGGGTTCTCATTCTCGACGCCGCGCCGCCGGTGCGCGCCGAAGACTTCTTCTACCAGCCGGCCAAAGACCGCGGAACCCGGTCGATCGCGTCGCGCATGTATTTCGATGAACTGATGAAAGCTACGGGATCGCTAGCGGCCGCCGTTACGCAAGAGGAGCCCGCCCTTAGCGATTTCCGCCGGCGTGGATTTTTCCTGAGCTACGCGGTGGAATGTCCGTTTGAGTCGGAAGGTGAACTGCACGCTGCGCTGCGCCGCCTGGCACCGACGGCGCTGAAGCGCGTGCAATATTCGCTGAAGCCGAATTACATTGTTCCCATCAACGATCCGACTAAGGAATTGATTCGCCTTTTTGGATTGATCGGATGGGGAGACCGACTGATTCTCGATAAGGCCGGCCCCTTCGTGGATCCTTACCTTGGCGACCCGCAGAAGCAAGCGACCTTCGGCACCGCATTCGGCGATCGCATCAACAAGGCTCTTACCGCGCTGCCTTAATGGATCGAATTCGTCGCAACCGCTGGCGAGCGCGGACCTCTATCGCGTGCCAAAGTTTTCAGCAGCATCTACACGTAGCAACATTCCACTGCCAGTTCGAATGGCGAGGTCGCCGCCATCGGTCGAAGAAAGCTTGATCTCACCCACCGGGTCCGTTCGCCCTGCTTGAGTGATTTCAACCTCGGGATATCCGTAGACCCCGCAGGCATCGGAAGAAAACAGCCACAACGCTTGTGGTCGGTTGTTGCCGTCGATAGCGCCTCTGCAGGGCTTTGCCTCAGCTTCGCGCAAGGATACGAGGACTCCTCCGAACACGGGCTCGCCAACCACGGTTTCTCCGCGCGCGACAGGCCCGCCGCCGCGATAGACCACTTCGCCGCCGATCTGCGTCGTCGTGTAAGCAGTTGAAGGCGTGCCGCGATCGCCACCGTAGAGCGGGATTTGCGCAGCATCGATCTCGAGCGGCGAAGCCAGAGCGCGAAGATTCGTAGTAATCGGTATGGCAGAGTGACGAAGCTTAATGGCGTCGAACACCAACGAGATCTTCGCGTGCACGCCGCGGGTGGCGGGCGACACCTCAAGCACACGGCCGGTAATCCGCGCTCCGCGGTGGATCGAAAGCCTCGGACCAAGCGGCACGTCTTGCATGATGCGGCCCGTGATCGCTTCACCCGGCTTGGATTTGCGCGACGACAAGGAATTGTCCAATCGAATCGGCAGGACGGTGCCGGGAGGAATAGAATCCTGGGCCCGTACAACGGGCGGCGTCGCCAGTCCGACGCACGCAATCACAACGCATAAAAGGATCAGACCCTTTGCGGATGCCATCAACCGGCCTCGGTGAATACCGTCCACACTTGCTTAGATGCGTCAGACTAGCGCTTTGGTGAATCAGTTATCCGAGTTTCCCTGCTTGTAGACTTTCCCGTCTTTCATCACGAAGCTGACGGTTTCGAGCGCGCGGACATCCTGGATTGGATCGCTCGCCACTGCGATGATGTCAGCGTACTTTCCAGGCTTGATGGAGCCAAGTACGTCGCTGTGTCCCAGCAAATCGGCGGCGGAAGTGGTGGCGGCCTGAATGGCCTGCATCGGCGTCATCCCGTATTTCACCATGAACGCAAGCTGCCGCGCGGCCACGCCGTAGGGGCACACGCCGGCGTCGGTCCCGAAAGACAGCTTCACGCCCGCTCGCACCGCCTTGCGAAAATTATCACGCTGAATCTGGCCGAGCGCGGCATCGTGCTGCACGAAGTCAGGCGGAATCGCTCCGCTGCGTGCGTCCGCCTCAATGCATTCTTCATCGTAGATGTCCATATCGAGATATGTTCCGCGCTCTTTAGCGAGCGCGATACCCTCATCGTCAATCATGCTGGCGTGCTCGACGGACGCGACTCCCGCGCGAATCGCATTCTTGATACCCTGAGCGGAATGGGCGTGGGCCTCGACGCGCAGCCCAAAGGCGTGCGCTTCCTCCACGGCTGCCTGCAATTCCTCCATCGTGAATTCCTGCGAATTGGGATTGCTACCGTGCTCCAGCACCGCGCCGGACGAGAGGATCTTGATGTGATCCACTCCGTCGTTCGCAAGTTTGCGAATCACGGCGCGCACTTGCCATGGGCCGTCCGCCTGGCCGTAGCGCAGATCCCAGGGCAATTGAATGTCGGGTGCTGCGCCGGTCAGCGCCCCTGCTCCG
>DATEVZ010000012.1:0-7171 GCA_035258265.1 Candidatus Acidiferrales bacterium | reverse complement strand
CGTTGTCTTTGCTGCGTGGATTGTGGGCGGACTGTTGTCGCTATTCGGCGCACTGTCATTTGCCGAACTGGGTGCCGCGCTTCCGGAAGCAGGAGGGCAGTACGCTTATTTACGCAACGGTCTTGGACCCGTTTGGGGATTTCTGTTTGGCTGGATGCATTCGACCGTAGGTGAGTCGAGTTCGGCGGCGTCCATTGCCGCCGGCTTCGCCCGATTTTCCAGCTTTCTGATTCCCGCGATCGCGGCCCCGCTTTTTTCCTGGCATCTCACGAGCCCCATCTCGGGCAAGCCGTACGATTTTGCATTTACGTGGGCTCAGCCGTTGGCGGCCGGAGTGATTGCGCTTTTTACTTTCATCAATTACCTCGGTGTGCGCCTCGGCGGGCGCGTGCAAATTACGCTGACGGTCATGAAAGTTGGAGCCGTGCTCGCAATCGTCGCGGCGGGATTCTGGTTCGGCCACGGAAGCATGGACCATTTCCATCCGTTTTGGCCGGCGAGTTCGCAGATCGGCGCAATGAGCGCTTTCTTCGCCGCGCTAGCGGCTGCGCTGTGGGCCTATGACGGCTGGGAAGACCTGAACCGCGTTGGCTCCGAAATACAGAACCCGCAGCGAAATATTCCGCTAGCTTTGGTTGGCGGGACGATTCTGGTGGCTGGCCTGTATCTGCTCTTCAGCGCGGTTTGTTTCTACGCGCTTCCTTTTGCGAGTGTGGCTGCGTCACCGCACGTGGCATCGGATGTGGTCGCCAGCTTCGCGGGCCGCGACGCAGCTGTGTGGATTACGCTGGCGATGATAATTTCCGCGCTGGGAACGCTGAATTCCTCGGTCTTGAGTGGCGCGCGCGTGCCTTATGCCATGGCACGAGATGGGCTGTTTTTCCGGGTGACCGGCACGGTGCACCCCAAATTTCGCACACCCGGTGGCGCACTAGTTTTTCAGGGAGTTCTGGCGAGCCTGATGGCGCTGACTGGGACCTTCGAAGAGTTGACTTCACTGTTTGTTTTCGCGGCATGGATTTTTTATGCGCTATCGGTGGTAGCGATGTTCCGCTTGCGGCGTATTGCCCCCGAACTGCCGAGGCCGTATCGAACCTGGGGTTACCCAGTTGTTCCGGCGCTCTTCGTTGCCGGCGCTCTTGCCCTTACGGTGAACATTTGGATTGAGCGACCGGTGCGTTCGTCGATCGGGCTGCTACTGATTCTCTCTGGCCTTTTGTTTTATCGGCTCTGGAAAAGGCAGACTCTCGAAGCGACTAGCTAGTTGCCCCGCTGCATGTGGCTCGCGCGCCCAATTTTTCGTAAACGTTCTGCGGCAACTCACAATCGCACAGTTCCGGATGGATCAAATGCGCCAGAAGCTGCAGCCCGTCGGCTAGGCGCGGGCCCGGACGCGAAAAGTAGCCATTGGCGTCGACGGCGAAAATGCGTCCTTCACCAAGCGCGGGAAGCTTCTCCCCCCTCTGTGGCAACTTGATTTGCCTAAACTCGGCGGCGTTGCGCGCGGCATCGTAACCGCACAGCATCACTAGAATCAGGTCGGCTTCGCTTTCCGCTATTAAGCTCGCTGACACTTTGAATGAAGGCTGCCCGGCGCGTCCAAGCACATCATCGCCGCCTGCCTTCGAAACCATTTCCGGCACCCAATGACCGCCGACGTAAAACGGGTCCAGCCATTCAAGGCAGACGACGCGCGGACGCCACGAAGCTGATTTCACAGCCGATTCAACCCTTCTTACCTTCGTCTTCAGTTGCCCCGCAAGAGCCTCCGCTTCACGGCCGGTTCCGGTGGCGTCGCCAACTCGGATGATGTCTTGCCAGACGTCATCAAGTGAATGAGGAGTGAGGGTCAGCACGCGCGGCTGCTTGGGCAGACGCGTTAACGCTGTCGCCAGATCGTTGGGCGAGGCGGCGCAAACGTGGCAAAGGTCCTGCGTGACGATCAAGTCGGGAGCCAGCGATGCAAGCAGTTCGGCATCCACTGCGTAGATGCTCTCGCCGCGTTGTACAAGTTCGCTGACCTGGCGGTCAATTTCCGCGGGTGCGGCGCGGGGGTCCACACGCGGCCTTATCAGCGGAGGTTTTTTAGCAGCCGCCGGCGGGAAGTCGCACTCGTGCGTTACGCCGACGACGGAATCGCCGAGGCCGAGCGCGTACAGAATTTCGGTGGCCGAAGGAAGCAGGGAAACAATTCGCATTCGGATTATCAAAACCTTAGCGTGCGCCGTGAAAGCGCCGCCAGCTTAATCATAAATCAGATATTTCGCGCGCATCGCGCGAAATGCCGCCAGATCATTCGTCCAACTCGCGATGATGCTCGCGGGGGATTGAAAGGCGATAAGCGCATCCACGGTGGTTTGGGAGCCGAGCAAATCCGTTAGCTTTGTGATCTGAAATCGCAAGGGATACAAACGATGCATCGCGTCAGCGATCTCGAGCCCCACGCGGATGGAATCAAACGCATCGCGGTCGATTATTTCAAGCTTTACGCCTTCACAGGCTTCGCCGTTGTAGAGGCCGCTAGTTGGCGTGAAGCTCGCTGCGGTAAAACGTACGCCGGGAATCTGCCGTGGCGTCAAATTCTTCAATAACTCGTCGGAATGAATCCAAGGAGCGCCCACCTGCTCAAAAGGCGCGTCCGTCCCACGCCCGACGGAAACTCCAGCGGGCTGCAAGATCTCGATGCCGGGATACAGAAACACCTCGTTCAGCGTGCGCAGATTTGGCGAAGGCGGAATCCACTTGAGACCAGTTTGGTCGTAGGTCTCGCGGCGATGCCAGTTCTTCATAGCAATTACGTGAAGTTCAGCGCCGGTTTTGTTTTCGGTGTTGAACATTTGCGCCAGCTCACCAAGCGTCATGGCATAGATGACCGGCATTCGAAAATAGCCGACGAAGGACATGCGCTCAGGATCGAGCATGGGGCCTTGGATTTTTTCGCCTCCAAGCGGATCGGGACGATCCAGCACGAAGAAAGCGATTTGGTGCTTTGACGCAGCTTCCATGCAATAACCCATTGTGGTGATGAAGGTATAAAAGCGAACGCCCGCGCCTTGTACGTCGAATACGAGCGTGTCGATTCCCTGCAGCATCTGATCGGTGGGTCGTTTTGTGTCGCCATAGAGACTGTAGATCGGCAAGCCGGTCGTGGCATCGGTCGCGTTTCCGACGGTCGCGTCAACCTTGCCTTCGATGCCATGCTCGGGGCTAAACAGTGCGACGAGCTTCACGCCGTCGGCATGCGCGAGAACGTCGATCGTGCGGCGCCCTTGCGAATCCATGCCCGTCTGATTCGTAATCAGGCCGACGCGCTTCCCTCGCAGCGGGGTAAAGTTCTGCTCTTCGAGAACGTCAATTCCGGTTTGCGTGTGCTGGAAAGCCTGCGGAGCGTCTTGCTGTGCGAATTTTCTCGTCGCGGCAGCGAATGGTAGGGTCAATACAGCAACAGAAAGAAAAGTTGGGAGGAAACGGTTACGAAACATGATGGAGGAGGATTCGTTGTGCGCCATGCGACCGTGTGCTATATACAGCCGCGGGATGCGGGCGTCAACATGGTAGGCTCCGTGTGAGAGTGATGCGTAAGCTCGGGGTCTCCACGCTGCTCCTGCTCCTTCTCATGACATCCTTCGCCCGCTCGCAGAAGAAACCTGCCACGAAACCCAAGAGTCCCGCCAGCGGTAGCGCCGCATGGGTCGAGTCCACGCTCAAGAAAATGACCTTGCGCGAAAAACTAGGCCAGATGTTGATGCCGCACTATTTTGGCGTCTTCACATCGGCCGAAAGCGGCGAGTACAAAGCGCTGCTGCGCCAAGTGGAAGAAAATCACGTCGGCGGCTTCATCGTCGGCACCGAACGCGGTCCGCTGGGAATTGAGCGCAGCCAAGTGTACCCCACAGCGGTGCTAACCAACGAACTGCAAAAGCGCGCAAAAGTCCCACTGTTGATTGGCGCTGATTTCGAGAGCGGCACCGGGATGCGGCTCGATGAAGGAACCTCGTTCCCATCGGCCATGGCGATCGGTGCGACCAACGATCCGCGGCTGGCCTATACCGAAGGTAAAGTGATCGCGCTGGAATCACGCGCGGCTGGCGTGCACTGGATTTTCGCGCCGGACGCGGACGTGAATAACAATCCCGACAATCCGATCATCAATATCCGCTCGTTTGGCGAAGATCCCAAGCGCGTGGCCGACTTTGTGACGCAAGTAATTCGCGGGATCGAAGAAAATGGCGGACTTGCGACGGCGAAGCATTTTCCGGGGCATGGCGATGTGAGCGTGGATTCCCATCTTTCGCTCGCGACCGTCCCTGGAGACCGCAAAGAACTTGAGGCGACCGAGCTAGTTCCCTTCCGCGCTGCAATTGCATCGGATGTTGATTCGATCATGCCCGGACATCTGGCAGTGCCCGCCTTTGAGCCGGACACGACGGTTCCGGCGACAACGTCGCACAATATCCTCACCGGATTGCTCCGCGACGAGATGAAGTTCAAAGGGCTGGTGGTTACGGATGCAATGGATATGGGCGGCGTCACCTCGCTCTATCCGCCGGGCGAAGCGGCCATACGCGCGGTGGAAGCCGGGGCGGATGTTTTGCTGATGCCCCCTGTGCCGGATGCAGCGCTGGCAGGTCTGGAGCGTGCGGTGCGGGCCGGGCGGCTTACCGAGAAACGTGTCGACGAATCGGTGCGCCGGATTCTGCAAGCCAAGGCGCGCCTGGGACTGGATAAAAACCGCTTCGCAGACATAGAGCATCTGGACCAAAAGTTCGGCCGCCCCGAATTTGAATCGCAAGCGCAGAGCATCGCCGACCGCGGCGTCACACTGCTTCGCGATACTCCGCGCTTGCTGCCGCTCGACGCGACAAAATCGCTCCGCGTCTTCTTGGTCTCACTTTCCGCCGATGCGGATCCCTATCCGGGAGAAACAATCGAACCCGAAATTCGTTGGCGCGTGGATTCGCTAAAGGCTCTGCGCGCGGATACCCAGTTCGTGAGCGTGAGCACGCTGAAATTGCCGCCGCCCGATTCCTATGACGTCGCTATCGCTGCTCTCTTTGTGCGGGTCGCCGACCGCAAAGGAAATGTCGGACTCCCGGATGACCAGCGCGCATTTGTGGATCAGATGTATGCCGCGGGCAAACCGGTCGTAGTGATGGCCTTCGGCAGTCCCTACTTGATCGAGCGCTTCCCCGACGTACGGACATGGGCTGCGGAGTTTTCCACTAACGATGTCTCGCAACGGGCGGCCGTCCGCGCTCTATTCGGCCAAGTGGCAATGCGGGGACAAATTCCCGTCACAGTGCCTGGTACCGTGAAGCGTGGCGATGGATTGGCTGTTCCTGCAAATCCGATGACGCTGCAGCCAGCCTCAGCCTATATGACAGATCAGCTAAGACCCGTGTTCGATTTGTTGGACAGCTCGGTAACGGCGGGGGCGTTCCCAGGCGGAGTGCTGGCAGTTGGATTGCGTAATCAACTAGTCGTCCGGCCATTCGGAAAACTCACGCGCGATGCCAAAGCGCCGCCGGTATCAGCAGACACAATTTACGATATGGCGTCGCTAACGAAGGTGGTTGTCACAACACCATCCGCAATGATGCTGGTGCAACAGAAGCGCCTTGACCTTGATGCACCCGTTGGGCGGTATCTGCCGGAATTTCTAGCGGCGGCGAAGTCCGATCCCAATCCCACATGGCGCGCGCGGGTGACGGTGCGCATGTTGCTGCTTCACGATTCCGGCTTGCCCGCCCATCGCGATTTCTACAAAGAAGCCAAGGGCTATGACGCAGTACTCGCAAAGGTCTTCGCCGAGCCTTTGGTGCACGAGCCGGGAACGCAAGTGGAGTACTCAGACCTGGGCTTCATAATGCTCGGAGAGACCATTCAGCGGCTCACCGGCGAAACGCTCGAACAATTCGCTAAATCGCACATCTTCGCGCCGCTAGGGATGAACGATTCGCTCTACAATCCTGCCGTATCATTGCGCCCCAGAATCGCGCCCACCGAATTCGACGCCGACTTCCGCAAGCGGATGCTGCGCGGCGAAGTGCACGACGAGAATGCCTGGGCCATGGGCGGAATTTCCGGGAATGCCGGCCTATTTTCCACCGCCGGAGACGTCGCCGCCTTTGCACAAATGATGTTGAACGGTGGCATCTATGCGCACCATCGCCTGTTGACCCGAGCCACCATCCAGCAGTTCACCCAGCGCCAGACCGTGGGCGATTCGGCGCGAACCCTGGGTTGGGACGTGCCCACACCGCCGACATCCTCTGCTGGTCACTTTTTCTCACCAGAGAGCTTCGGACACACAGGCTTCACCGGAACCTCGCTTTGGATCGACCCTGAGCGGCAGCTTTTTGTGGTTTTGTTGACCAATCGGGTTAACCCCACACGCACCAACGAGCAAATACGGCAAGTCCGTCCGCCCGTGCACGATGCAATTATTCAAGCACTCGGCCTGCTAAACGCCCCGACAACGCCTCAATAACTTCCTCGGCACAAAGCCCCCTAGAATCCATCTCTGCCCCTGAACGGCACCGCCGTATCGGTATAATGAAATGATTGCTAATGGCAGCGCGACTGACGGGCTGAGGGCGCGGTGAAAGCTCCAAAGACGGAACAAAGAAACCCGCGGACGCGCGGGCTCGACGCAAAATCCACGCTTCAAATTTTGCGTATTCTGAATCGGGAAGACCAGCGAGTAGCCCTTGCGGTACGACGCGAACTGCCACGGATCGCCCGCGCCGTGGATGCCATTGTGAAAAGTCTGCGCGCGGGCGGGAGGCTTTTCTACGTGGGTGCCGGCACCAGCGGGCGTCTGGCGGTGCTGGACGCCGCGGAATGTCCTCCAACGTACGGAGTATCGTCAAAACTCGTGCAGGCGTTTATTGCTGGAGGCAATAAGGCCCTACGAGGCGCTGTAGAGGGCGCGGAGGATTCAGCATCGAACGGCGCGCGAGACTTGGCGCACGCTGGCGTAACGCGTCGTGACGTTGTGGTAGGGATCGCGGCCAGCGGAACGACCCCTTATGTTCTCGGCGCGCTGAAGTGGGCGAACCAGCGTGGCTGCGTCACGGTGGGCGTGACTTCCAATCGCAACTCGCCCTTGGCTCGCGCGGTAAAGATTGCGATTCGGCCCGAAACTGGCCAGGAAGCGATTTACGGGTCC
>DATEVZ010000011.1:0-2360 GCA_035258265.1 Candidatus Acidiferrales bacterium | reverse complement strand
GCGAACGTCATCCACGCGAAACGGCTTGCGCTCACCGGCTGCGTGGCCGGTGATGCCCTTGTAAAGCGGTACGCGAAACCGCGCTGGAATCGGTTCGCCGAAGTGCACGGAAAAAACGATTTCGAGTTGCGTGGACTTTTCGTTCCACAGCATCACGCTAAAGAGGTGGTAGTCCACGACCTTCTTGACGCGGTCGGCAATGCGGCCGAAGAGTTCATCGCGATCGAGAACGGAAGTGATTTCCTGGCTGATCTCGGAAAGCAGCGAGAGGCTCTGACTCACCGCGGGGTGGGCTGTCTTACCGCCGTTGGTATGCCCCTTGGCGGCGGCTATTGAAGCGGGTTTCCCGCGAACCTTGGCTTTCTTTTTCACCGCAATGGCTCCGAGTTCACACTATATATACCCCGAACAGGGGCGAGGCCAGACAAAGTGCACGGGCAGAAGAATAGCATTGCCATCCGGTGAGCGGCTTCCTGTGGGCACCATGGCGCTGGCGATCCTACAGTTTGAAGGATGTGAGCTTCGAGAATAGCTGCGCGCGGGTTGTGATCTCGCGGCGTGTTAATTTGGTCAGCCGCTCAACGCCAAATTTTTCCACGGCAAAGCTTCCAAGCACAGATCCATAAACCATGGCGTTGCGCAATGTATGCTCGGTGATCTTGCCCACGCCCGCGAGATAGCCCATGAAGCCGCCCGCAAAGCTGTCCCCCGCGCCCGTGGGATCGTAAACGCTCTCAAGCGGGTAAGCGGGCACCGCGAACAGGAATTTTTCGTGAATCATCAGCGCGCCGTGCTCGCCGCGCTTGATGACCAGCGTCTTCGGGCCCATCTTGAAAATCTCTTTTGCCGCGCGCGTGAGGTTATGCTCCCCGGTCAGTTGGCGCGTCTCGTCGTCATTGATCACGAGCACTTGTATGTGCTTCAGCGTTTCTCTTAGTTCGTCGTGGGTGCGCTCGATCCAGTAGTTCATGGTGTCCAGGCCCACTAGCTTCGGCTTGCGCTTTACTTGTTTCAACACCGAGCGCTGCAGCGTGGGATCAATGTTGCCGAGGAAAATGAATGGCGAATCCGTGTATGAATCCGGCAAGGTCGGCTTGAAATTCGCAAAGACGTTGAGTTCGGTGACCAGCGTCGTACGCTCATTCATGTTCTGGTTGTAGCGCCCAGCCCAGTAGAACGTCTTTCCACGAGCGCGCTCTACGCCCGTTAGGTCAATGTGTCGGTGCTTGAAGACCGCCATATCCTTTTCGGTGAAGTCGTCTCCAACGATCGCCACCATGCGCACCGGCGCGAAGTGGCAAGCCGACAGAGCGATGTAACTAGCCGCGCCACCGAGCATCCGGTCATTTTTTCCATGCGGCGTCTCAACTCCATCGAACGCAACGGACCCCACCACCAATAAAGACATGTCATCTCCCTTGTATGAGGATAAAAGAGCCGCACTGCGGTTCGTGCAAGCTCTCGGTCAGGCGATATATTTTCCAATGATCGGAGCCAGCCGCTTTTTCGTTGCCGCCGGAATCATGGCTCGGTCCGTGACTATGGCGTGCGCCAGGGCCCTAGCGCATTTGCAGCCGCGGTCGTCCGGCACCTCCCGCACCGCTTCGTGCAGCACGGTCTGCACGTTGGCGGTATTGCGGGTCAAATTCTCGAGGATCTCGGTGAGCGTCACCGCATCGTGCTGCGGATGCCAGCAATCGTAATCAGTGATCATGGCAATCGTCACATAACAGATTTCCGCTTCGCGCGCGAGCTTCGCTTCGGTCAAGTTGGTCATCCCGATCACGTCGAACCGCAATTGGCGATAGGTGTGCGATTCCGCCATGGTCGAAAATTGCGGACCTTCCATGCAAACGTACGTGCCTCCGCGATGCACCTTCACCCCAGCGCGTTCGCAGGCGTCGGCCACGTGCGCCGAAAGGTGCGTGCACGTCGGCTTGTCAAAGCCCACGTGAGCGACAATCCCACCGCCAAAAAACGTGGCCGCGCGCGCCTTGGTGCGATCGAAGAATTGGTCCGGCACCAGGAAATCCATGGGAGGCAAATCGTCGCGCAGCGAGCCCACCGCGCTGACCGAAATAATTCGTTCCACGCCAAGCATCTTCATCGCGCAAATATTCGCCCGATAGTTGATTTCGCTGGGCGAATAAACGTGTCCGCGGCCGTGGCGCGCGAGAAACGCAACCCGCTTTCCTTCGAGCGTTCCGATTACAATCGCATCCGAAGGATCGCCGAAGGGCGTCTTCACGCGAACCTCGCGCGTATCGGTGAGTCCAGCCATGTGATATAGCCCGCTGCCGCCGACAATGCCGATCTTCACGGCTTCGTTCTTGGCCTTACCTTTTGCTTGCTTGCGCTGC
>DATEVZ010000010.1:0-23834 GCA_035258265.1 Candidatus Acidiferrales bacterium | reverse complement strand
TGACTTGTTTGAAATCGAAAAAGGCATTCTTTGGCCGGTCGATTCGGAAGTCGGCGACCTATGATTCCGGTCTTGTTGATCCGCCGAGGGGGCTTCGTTTTCGACCAAAGTTGGGCGCATGAATCCCGACGCCCTGCGCGCCAAGTCAGCCCGCGTTTCCACACCAAACTTGCTCAAAAGAGAAGAGATATGGAACTTAACTGTACGGACCGTTATATTCAACTTCGACGCGATTTCCTTGTTAGCTCGATTGCACAACACAGCGTCCAGTACTTCGCGCTGCCGGGCGCTTAGAGACGTTGGGCACGCGATAGAGCGCCCTTCCCGCAGCAATTCCTCCGCGCGGGAAACCAGGCGATTCACCAGCGAACCCTCGGCGGGCACCATCACCTGAAATTCCGTCGGATTCTGGCCTCGCACCAGGCATTGCATCGCCAGGAGTCCTGCGATCCGCTCGACCGTGCACTCTAGGTCCGCGCCCGACGTAGCCCGAAACTGGGCGTTGCCAGTAGACTCTTGGCAGAATAGAAACACGTCAGGGACGCTTGTCTCTTGCCTTCTTTCGTGCTTTTCAAACTTTGGAAAAACGCGAACTTTTCTCAAATTAGCCTTCCCGTCCGCTTAGCCCAGGACTGCATGCGGCAAAGCTTTTTTGATTTGGATTTCGATATTGCGCGTCTTGTTTATGGAGCCGTTCACTGCAGCTGAGAAAGGGTCGCTGCCTCAACTTAGGTCTAACCGTAAAGTTCCGTAAGTAATGTACAGCGTTCACCCTAGCCGGGGTATTGGCCCGCCGCAGCCACCATGCCAAACGCACAGTTATTTTAATTGTCTCCAAATGAGTAGGATAACTTGGGCGAAAGTTGACTTCTTGTTCGCCGCCGTAGGTAGAAAGTGCCCGGCCTCTGCAAAATATTCCGTCCGTAAAGACGCCTCCACGGATTTTTCTGCATTCATTCAGACTGAACAGCGAGACTCAAGTCCTGGTTCTACTAGGATCACGCTCACGAATTTCTGCTTTCGAGTTAAACTTCACTGCCATGGTGTGCCCTATTTATTCGCGAAAGGAGTCGCAGCCTTGCGCGCAATCTTTCATTTTCTGATCATTGCTCCGTGCTTGTTCCTTTTGGCCATAGACACTGGGGCTCAGATTCCGCCGCTGAAGCCCCCGCCGCTCGCAAGGCAAATTCCTCAAGGATCTGGTGCTTGCTCTGTGGAAAAGTCGTGCGCTGAGCTAGCTCCGCAGATGATCCAGTCGGCGCTCGGACCGTCGCCGCTAGAAGAGAACCTTCGCTATCTTACCGACACGATTGGCGGTCGTGTCACAGGAACTCCCGCCGCCGACCGGGCGGCGGACTGGGCAGTCCAAGCGTTCCGCCAGGCCGGCGTTGACGAAGTACACACGGAAAAATTTACGATTCCAGCCGGTTGGACAGAAGGCCATACACATCTGGAGGTTTTGGTCCCCGCTTCTTTTCCCGTTCGACTGGTTTCGATAGGATGGTCACCTGCGATTCCCGAAGGGGGAATCACGGCAGACGTATTAGATGTGGGCATGGGCGACGAGGCCGGTTTCCGCAAAGCCGGGGGCACAGCCGACGGCGCCATTCTGCTCGTCCATTCGAAATTTCTGGTGACCTGGGATGATCTCACCAGCGAATACACGGTGGGCCCGGCCATCCTTGCCAGGGCAATCAAGGCCGGAGCGGTGGGCGTCTTGTGGATGTCATCACGGCCGAATCTCTTGCTCTATCGCCACACTCTGGCAATCAATGGCGAACTGGAAAAGTTGCCGCAAGCGGTCGTGGCTCGGGAAGATGCCGAACGAATGTCGCGTTTTCTGGCTGCCGGTCAGAAGCTACGGGTGCACTGGGAGATGCCCAATCATGTGACGGGCCCACTGGATTCCGAGAACGTCGTCGCCGAGATCCGCGGGCGGGAAAGGCCTGAAGATTTTGCCCTGCTTGGTGGGCATCTGGATTCCTGGGATCTTGGCACCGGGGCGCTGGATAACGGCTGCAACGCCGCGATGGTGATTGACGCCGCTCGCGTGATTCACGCCTCCGGAACTATTCCTCGCCGTTCAATCCGCTTCGTCCTCTTCACCGGAGAAGAGCAAGGGCTGCTTGGCTCGGCCGCCTACGCACATTCGCATCGCGCGGAACTCGACCACATGATCGCTGCGGTGATTTTCGATTCAGGAATCGGAAAAGTCACCGGTTACTCGCTGGCCGGCCGCAAAGATATTGTCGAGCCGGTTCGCGAAACACTTAAGCCGGTGTCGTCTCTCGGCGTGAAAGATTTCACCCTCAATGCCAGCATGGACACCGACAATTTTGATTTCCTGATCGAGGGCGTGCCCACACTGGTCGCCAACCAGGAGCCCGCGAACTACATGTTGAACTACCACGCCACATCCGATACGTTTGACAAGGTCGATATAGCCCAGCTCAAGCGTCAGGCAGCTATTTCGGCGGTTACCGTCTTCGCCCTTGCCGACGCGGAACAACGCATCGGCTCGCGCCAGTCCCGCACCGAGATCGAGCAATTGATGCGCGACACCGGCCTCGGCGAAGAAATGAAGGAAGCCGGATTCTGGCCGCTATGGGAAACAAGTGAACGCGGTCGCCAGCCGTGACGGAACGCCGAGTTGCTTATTTAGTTCGGCCGGCCGCTTTCAGCACGTCACCTCCTTGTCCGCCTCCCATGTAGACTTGGGGCAGGTGCCCGTCCCAGTGCTGCTGCATCATTTCGATCGTCCTTAGGTGCAACAACTCGGGAGTGATCTGTTGTTTTTGGACTTCCAGCGCCTTCGCTTCTGCTTGCGCCTGGGCCACTTTTTGTTCTGCTTCGATCTTGATGCGCGTTAAATCATTTTCTGCTTTCAACGCGTTCTGTTGCGCCGTCACTTTGGCCTCGATCGCGCGATTGTACTCTTCGGGAAAATTGAAGTCGGTGATGCTCACGGCATCTACATCAATGTGATGAGCAGCCAACCGGTCTCGCACGTATTGCTCGATTCCGTTCCGCACGGTGGCGCGTTGCGCGATGAGTTGTTCCGCGTCGCACCTGAGCCGTCTGCGCCTTGATGGCTTCTTGAATCGCTGGAATTACCACGCGGCCCACGGCAGCGTCATTTAGCTTGGCCCATAATTCCGTTACGCAGCATGGATCTTGGTAATAGGCTAGCGTCACCTGCGTGTGTACAACCTGCAAGTCGTGACTTGACGCCTGGGAATCGAGCTTATCTACCTGCACCTGAACCGATATCGGCCGGACCGTTTCTAGAAACGGAGGAATCAAATGCGGCCCGGGCTCAAGGGTGCGTCCTGTGACGGCGCCAAAACGAAGAACCACTCCGCGGTAACCGGAATCCACGGCCGAATCACGCTCTTTCGTGCAGTCGCTTGCTAATACGCCATATCTATTGAAAAGGCAACCGCTTGGAACGCGTCACCATTGGGAGTGTGCGGCCTGTAGCAAGGCTTCGCGTATAATAGGAGAAGATGACATCAGCCACCGCGCGTTCCATTACCCGGAGTGCCCCCACGGCAACACCTGATCCCGAGCCGCGCCGAATTTTGGCAATTGACTATGGCCGAAAGAGAATGGGCCTCGCAGTTTCCGACGAGCTCCAAATGACGGGGCAACCGCTCTTCACTCTGGTGCGCACGAACCGTCGCAACGATCTCCGACGGCTGCGGGAAATTTGCAGAAAACATGGCGTCGCGCGTATCCTCATGGGCCACCCGTTGCACATCACTGGCGAGGCCGGTGAAATGGCGGACGAAGCCGCGCAATTTGCCGAGCGTTTGCAAAAGGAGTTGGGAATCGAAGTGAAACTTGTGGATGAGCGGCTAACCAGTTGGGAGGCGGAGCAAATCGTAGCGCAACATAAATCTCCCCACCGGCGCAAGAAGTCGTCCATCGACGATGTGGCCGCCGCCGTTCTCCTCCGCGAATATCTCGACCGCAACCGTGCCCACCAGCAGCATGTTGCGGCCGAGAGGGAATAACTGGCCATGCGGCGGCTTGGTCTATTGGCCCTTCTTGTAATTGCGGCCATTGGAGCCGGCGCAGGTTGGCTGGATTCGCAAATCAGCAGGCCGTATCGCGGTCATCGCCCAGAACAGGTTTTCGTGGATCTTCCCCACGGCACATCACGTTGGCGCATCGCCGGCATCCTGCGCCGCGACGATGTAATCCGCAACCGCCTTGCTTTCGTGCTCTTCAGCCTCTGGCACGTTCGTGCACCGATGCAGGCCGGTGAATACTATTTCGATCATCCCGTCACTTCACGGGAAGTTTTCTGGCAAATCGCTCAGGGAAGAATTTTTGTCCACACTGTGACGATACCCGAAGGCTGGACCATGTTTGATATTGCGGCCGAGCTTGACCAGCAGGGCGTCTGCAATCGCAATGAGTTCCTGACGGCCGCCAAAGATGTGACCTTGATTTCTGACTTAGCTCCGAACGCGCAAAGCCTCGAGGGATTTCTTTTCCCTTCGACTTACGAATTCACGCGTCACACCACTTGCCAGCAGACCGTGAGGCGCATGGTTCAGAATTTTCGCGCGGTGTGGGAATCGTTGAATTCCGCGGGGCTGCAGGGTCCTCCTGTCAACCTCGCGCCTGCGCAGATCGTGACTCTCGCGTCGCTAGTCGAACGCGAGACGCCTCGTAAGGACGAACGCCCCCTCGTGGCCGGCGTGTTCTACAATCGCTTGAAACTTGGTGACGCCTTGCAATGCGACCCTACGGTCGCTTACGCGCTCGAGCTCGCTGGTCGTCCCGTCAAGATCGTCCATTCGAAGGATTTGCAGATCGATTCCCCCTACAACACGTACAAATATCCGGGCCTGCCTCCCGGGCCCATCGCTAATCCTGGCGAAGCATCTCTGCGCGCCGCACTCGCTCCTGCGGTGACTGATTACTTGTATTTCGTCGCCAATGACAATGGCGGCCACTTCTTCAGTAAGACTCTGGCTGAACACAACCGAAACGTAGCCCGCTATCGGCGCCTGCTCTCAGGCGAGGCTCCGCCCGAAACCGCTGAAAAGAAGGCGCCCCATCGAGGTCCGTCGTGAGTCCCACCCACTCGCGAGCGCCGGATGAAGGCGGGTCGCCCACCAAGAAGGCTCTCATTCTGGAAGCCGCCCGCGCACTGGCCAAGCCACGATACACGCCGGCGGAAATCGAGCAAATCCGCCGGCAATTGATCGCGCAACTCGGCGCACAGGGGAAAACCGCGCCTGACTATATCGTCAGCGTTCTCGAAGAAGCAGGCATGCGCGTCGTGTGGTCCACGCGTTCCGATACCGAAGGGCGTTACGAAGAGGAATTCACCGACCTGCTTCATTTCTCAACGCTCGAAGAAGCCGAAATGTGCCTGGTGCGCCTCGACGAACTGCTGAGAAAATTTTTATTGGACAGCGAGCAAGCGGCTGCCGAGCGCGTCCGCGAAGTAGCCCGTCTTGGCCGGCGCCGGGCGGAAATGATTTCACGCAACCACAAGGTAGATGCCTATAAGCGCGCCGAAAAAGAAGAGATCGCGCACTGGTTCGCTATTTGGCTGGAAACGCCCGATGCATTTTTTGATTGGCTCGAAGTCCGCAAGCAATCTGTCGATTTTCTAAACAAGTTCCCTACGCCCGGGCTCGAAGAAGACCTCCCTGGAACTGAAGAATAAGCCCAATGATCCTTCTCGAAATTGAACCTCTCGACCTCGGTCCCGACGTTCGCGCCATCGCTCTGGAGCTCACCGAGGCGGACGAAAACCGCGAGCCTATCCGCGGAGCCGATGCGGCGCGAATTTGGAGTCGCGTGCTGCGCGCGACAGCCGCAAACGAAACTTGGGCGCTCGATTTCTTCAGCCATCTGGACCGTGTTCGCGGTTATTGCCAACCTCACCAGATCGCATTCCGCGAAGCGAGCAGTCGCTGCATGGTGATCTCCGCTCCAGAGCTTGCCGCGCTGGAACCCCTGATCGATCGCTTCCAATCCGAAACATTCGGTGTGCGCGCCGGGGAGAAAGTTGCAACGGGCGATGCGGCGCTCGAAGGCGAACTCGCGCGACGGGGTCTGGACGCTTATCACACCGCGTTCCCGAATTATGTTTTCTGCGCAATCTGTAATTTCGAAGATGGTTCACTGGTTTTACTCAGCGAAAAGCTTTGGGCCAGCGAAGTGATTCGCCGCGTGCGTCCCGCGCTCGAGGGACAGGACGTGGAAGTCCGCCTAGCCTCCTAAGCCGTTTGCTCCCCAGTTGTTAGTCCGGCACCCTAGCTCCTTCGTACTATTTACGCCACCGCCAGTGCTAGTACAGTAGATTATGGGTAAAAGTTAATGCCTCCCGTTTCGCGCGAATCAATGGTGCATAGCGAACCCACCGTCCCGAATGCGCGCGCTTTCGTTCGCAGTCTGAATGTCCTCCTTAAGTACGCTCGTCTCTATGGTTTAGACCACACTCGCTCAGCTGGTCAGCTGGATTCTGCCTGGACCGAACTTCAGGCTGCGGTGGCCGCGGCAGGCCATGGAGGTTTGCTCCTTGGCGCTTCCGGGTCACAACTGTTGCTCGATGGTGTTCCGCTCGAATCAAGCTTCGCCGAACGCAGTTTCGCTGATCTTCTGAACGCTGCCGGGATCGCCAGCATCGGTTTCCTGCCTCGGGTGGAGCGCGCTGAATTCACGAATTTAGTGAAATGCTTCATGGAGACCGGCCCGAAGGCGGGGACACTGTCCGAGCGTCTGGAAGCATATTTCGGCCACCGGAAGGATTGTGGAATTCGCGTGAACGAAATTCGATTCGTGGCGGAAGATGCTGGATTTTCCGAAGCGCGCGTCGCTGCGACGTTGACCGCGAAGACACTCGGTGCTGACGCTGACAAAATTCAGGAATGGTTCCGCAGCCCAGAGAAAATGATTCAGCTCATCACTGCGGCCGAAGGCGCGCATGGTGGCTCTGGTGTTCCAGGCGGTTCCGGTTCAGCGGGAACCTCCAGTGCACCCGGTACCTTCAGTGCACCGGGCGTGGTATACGTGGCGAGTTCCGAGGACATAGTCGGAAGCGGCGAAGTCGTGGGAACCGGAACTGGCTCGGGAATCGGCGCAGATTTGAGTTTGCCGGTCCCTGGCATTGCCGGAACAGTGCGAGTGGCGCTGGGAGGCGGTGTTTCAGGCCTCGCCGGTGGAATCGGCCGCCTCGAAGAAGCTGAGTTGCAGAGCCTGCTGAAACTGCTGGCGCAGTTCGGCGAGGCGCAACTTGCCAAGAATCCTCAACTCGATGCTTCGTCGTGGCAGCTAAAAATTGCGGCGCTGCCACAGAACGCGAAAATTACGCTGCAGCAGGCTCTCGCCACCGTGGCCGCGCAATCGCCTACAGCCAAGCTCGACGAAGCGATGTTGTTGCATCTCGCGGAAGACCTCGCAATTAAGTTCGCCATCGATCGCTACCAGCGTGGCGAAGTGAAGGTCAATGCGGTGCGTCAGATGCTCGACCGCATGGGCCACGAGCTCGATACGCTCCGCAAATTGCTGAAATCGCGCGAAGAAAAATTGGCCAGCGCGGGAATGTCGGTGGAATCGCACGCCGATATCCTCGACCGGCAATTCTGGGCGGCCGTGCCGGAGTCGGGCAAGAAGTCCGTGCTCATGTCCACCGAAGCGTGGTGCATTCCCCCGCGCAACGTGCAGCAATACGTTGAAGAGCTGATGGGCCGCGGTGAATCGGATGCTGCCGGTGACATCCTGCTGCAATACGCTTCGTGCGTCACCAATAAAGACGCCGAGGCCCGCAAGAAGGCAGCCATCGGCCTGGGTCAACTCGCCGAGCTCTACAGCAAAGCGGCCAGCCAGCGTTTGCAGGATGCGCTAGTGAAGATCGGTCAAGCGATGGCTGCGGAGAGAGACCCCGAACTGCAGACGCTTTTAAGCGCCGCATTTGTGCGTCTCAGCCAGGAATCCGCGGCGCGACGCTATTATCGCGCCGTGCAGCAGTCTTTGGATTCACTCGCTGATCTGGAAGAATCGCGTCCCAGCTGGGTGCAGAGCCTGCGTCCTCGCATCGGCGTGGACAATCGTATCCCGGAATTCATTGAAGAGGCCCTCGGCGCTGAAACAATGCCTGATGGTCTTGTCGGCGTGCTCATGCGCGTGCCGCAGGGCGCCGCAGAACATCTTTCGAAGCGCCTCGCACGATCCTGTCGGCGTACTGAGCGTGAGAGCATCGTCCACCTTGCAAAAGCAGTCGGCGCTCCCTGTGTGCGTCACCTCAAGGAAACCTTCAAGAACGACGTCCCCGCGAAAGCTGCCGCCGTGACTGGATTGTTGAGCCGTCTCGATCCAGCGGCAGTGGATGAATCGTTGCCTCGGCGCCTGCGCGATGGCGGCCGCGGCTTTCACGATGCGGTCGTTCGTCAGCTTGCCATAGCCGGTGCGCCCGAGCGCGGCAAGCTCCTCGTCGACTCGCTCGAAATGTTTGACGTTATGATTCTCCCTCTGGCCCTGGACGAAATTGGCATGTGCGGCGACGCGGATACCGCGCCGAAGCTGCTGCGCCTCGCGGAAGGCGAAATTTTGCCGCAGGGACCCGAGTACCTGCGTGTGAAGGCCATCGAGGCGCTGGGTCGCATGCGAGCGGCCGCGGCTGTGAGTCACTTGCGCCGTTTCGTCGAAGAGCGCAAGACGTTCGGCTGGATTTACCCGGATGAAATTCGTATGGCCGCGGCCCAAGCGCTCGTCAAGTTCGACCCGGAATGGATTCAGAATTTTCTGCCCCAATCTGGTCTTGATATGAAGGTCTTGCAACTCGCGCCGCTCGATCCTATACCGGAACGCGATTTTGTGCGTCACCGCCGCTATCGCCGCGTCCGGTTGCCGCGCAACGTGCCCGCCGTGGTTACTTCTGCGAAGGGAAAATATTCTTCAGCCATCAGCGTACTCAGTCTCGATGGCGGTCTTCTGAGCGGTGAACTTCAACTCCCGGTCGGCACCGAAGCTACACTGAAAATTCCTGCCGGGCTGCGCTCAATCAGCATGCAGGCGGTGGTGCGATTCGTCCGTTCGCATCAGGCTGGCTTCGAAATGGTAGGCATGAATCTCGAAGATCGCGCCAAGCTACGCCGCCTGCTAATCTCGCTGGGCGGCAATGACGCTATCGGGCAAGCGGGCCCGGCCAACGGCAGCCTCCTCGACGACTGATTCGCCGGTCCGGTTCTCTCACCTGTCATCATAAGTACAATCCATCTCGACCTTTCCTCGCGTTCGCGCTTCGTTCTCGCGCTTCGTTGACACCCCTCGAAGCGGCTGTTAGATTGCATTGTTTGTGTTCATAACGGGGTTCCAACTCACGAATCGGCGCTTCATTTGGATGGTTTTGCTTGCAACTGCGGTGTCCTTCGCTAGCGGCTGTGCCGTTAGCCATAAGACCGCAGCTAAGCCGTCGCCAGCTTCCGGGCCATTGCAGACCGCCACGAAGGCACAGCTTATCGACCTCTACAATCACTGGGCGGAGGCGGTCCAGTCGCTGAACGCGGCAGTGACCATGAAGCTGACTGCCGGTTCCGCGTATTCTGGCGTCATCGAGCAATACCATGAAGTGAACGGCTTCGTCCTGGCCGCCAGACCGGCAAACATTCGCGTGATTGGCCAAGCCCCGGTGATCAGCAAGAATGTCTTCGACATGGTCAGCGACGGCACCACGTTCAGCATTTACATTCCGTCGAAGAACAAATTCATCGTCGGCCCGGCCAACCTGGAGCGACACGCCGAGAAACCGATCGAGAATCTCAGGCCGCAACATCTGACCGATGCCTTCTTCTGGCCGCCGATACCCGAACGCGCGCCGGTCCTCGTGGAAGAGGCAAGCGAGGGGAATGGGCGGTACTACGTGCTTACGGTCGTCAGGAGCAAGAGCGAGGCTGTAGCGACTAACGGCAGCGATTCGGGTTCAATGGACTGGGAGATCGCACGGACAATCTGGTTCAACCGTGCGGACTTGCGCGTCACACGAATTGAAAATTTCGGTCCAGACGGCGGCAAAATAGCATCAGATGTGACGTACGGAAATTGGCAGCCAGTGGGAACGCTGACCTACCCATGGCAAATTGCGATTACCCGTCCGGGCGACGACTATCAATTGCAGATAGTCATCAAGAAGTTGACCGTGAACGAGCCAGTTGGCGCGGACCGATTCGTACTGGCGCAACCTCCCGGCGCCGAATTGGTGCGCGTCGGCGAAGAAGGCGGCAAAAGTCCCGGTGACACTCCCAAGGAGCCGCAGCACTGAAGTCTTGAAGCGCTAAGATATGATCCGCTACATGATCGTCAACAACGTGCTGCACCGCCCGCTTCGCACGCTTATCACCGTGATTGCGGTGGCAGTCGAGGTTACGCTGGTAATCATAGTCGTGGGACTTACGAGCGGTCTGCTAGCGGAGTCCGCCAAACGCATCGAAGGCGTGGGCGCGGACATCATGGTCCAGCCGCCTTCGGCGTCGGTGTTCATGGCCTTTAGCGGTGCGCCGATGCCCATCGCAATCGGAGACAAGCTGGCACACCTCGATTACGTTCAAGCGGTCGCGCCCGTGCTGCTGCAATTCAATTCCACCGGGCTCGAAATTGTATATGGGATTGACTTGGACAGTTTCCGCGCTGTTACTGGGGGATTTGTTTTCCACGAAGGGCATGACCTGCAGGGTCCAAATGACATTCTTGTAGACGACGTCTATGCCCAATCAAAAAAAATAAAACTCGGTCAGACTCTGCACCTATTCGACCACGATTTTCATGTGGTCGGCATCGTCGAACACGGAAAGGGCGCGCGCTTGTTTGTCTTCCTTTCAACCTTGCAGGAAATGGCCGGCGCGCATGACAAAGCCTCAGTCTTCTTCATCAAATGTGATCGTACAGATCACACTCCTGCCGCTATGGACGAGATCAAGCAGTTGCTCCCTCGGTATGAAATTCGCCCGCTCAAGGATTTCATTTCGTTGATGACCTCCTCGAACCTTCCGGGACTTGGCGCTTTCATCAACGTGATGATTGGGATCGCCGTCGTAATCGGCTTCCTGGTGATTTTTCTCTCGATGTACACCACAATCATCGAAAGAACCCGCGAAATCGGCGTGCTCAAGTCCCTAGGCGCGTCAAAGGGCTACATCGTCCAGATCGTGGTCAGCGAGACGACGCTTCTATGCCTCGCTGGGGTCGTTGGCGGAGTGGGGCTCAGCTTCCTCATGCGTTCGATTTTCATCAAGCTTTTCCCGTCGCTTACCATTCTTATTTCCCCCGCTTGGGTTCTACGGGCCGGACTGATTGCAATTGTCGGCGGCCTGCTCGGCGCAGCCTACCCCGCTTGGTTGGCCAGTCGCAAAGACCCGGTTGAGGCACTGGCCTACGAGTAGCCATCGGCCAAATCCAATCTCACGTGCGGATTCGCGGGAAGTCGCGTCCGCGTCTCCATGCTAGGCAGAAATGCTAAACCCGACTAAAATAATTCAGTCCCCAGAATCGCTGACACTGGCACGGGAGCGGCTGTTGGAGCCCATACTCAAGACCGAAAATCTATGGAAGGTCTACCGCCAAGGTAAAGTGGACGTTCCAGCCCTGCGCGGCGTCAGCATTGAAGTTTTTCCTGGCGAGTTTGTCTCCATCATGGGTCCCTCAGGCTGCGGCAAATCCACGATGCTGCACGTGATCGGAGGTTTGGCGCAGGCTACGCGCGGACGTGTCCTGCTCGACGGCAACGATCTCACTACCATGAGCGATTCGGCGCGTACGCTGCTTCGCCGCCACAAGGTAGGCTTTGTCTTTCAGCGCTTCAATTTGCTGCCCACGCTCGACGCCTATCACAATATCGCCCTGGCCCAGCACATTCACGGTAACGGTTTCGACCCTCACCGGTTTCAGGTTGTCGCTGATCTGCTGGGTTTGACCGGCCGACTAAAACACAAGCCATCGGAACTTTCCGGTGGCGAGCAGCAGCGAGTCGCCCTGGCCCGAGCGATCGTGAGCGAACCCAAAATCGTTCTGGCCGACGAACCAACCGGTAATCTCGATACAAAAAGCTCGGAGGCCGTGCTGAATCTGCTCCGCGAGCTAAACCGGGATCTGGGCCAGACGATTGTTATGATCACTCACAACCCGGATGCCGCCGCCTACGGACATCGCATCCTGCACATGCGTGACGGCGAAGTCGTGGACGGCGTCACAGTTCACTGACATGCGCTCCTTGTGGCAGGTCATCGTTCGAACTGTTTTTTGGTCCTATGAGCGAGGCAGTTGGCCATACGACGTGATGGTTATTGTAATCGTCCTCTTCGTTCTCGCGACGCCCTCACGATGGTTCCACGATCGGCCGCAAGTCTCCGCGTTTGCCAGTTCCAAAGTGCAGTTTCGCTCCCAGGATGACTCCGCCCGGACGCACACGTATCGCCTGGATGCCTCGATGCTTCCGCCGGATAAGCGCACGCCGAACGCAAGTCCGGAACTCGAACGTGAAACTCACGACATTCTGGCGCGCTCCGTTGATGACTTGAGCGATGAATCCTTCCAGGTGGTGCGCATTGAGCCCGTACGCGGCGACGACGGTTCCATCATCTCTTACGACGTAACCGTCCACCCCTGATAGACATAACACCATTTTCTCTCCTCCACCACTGAACCAGCCGGAACCCGCCGCCCCGGCGATGCGTCCAATCCAGTGTAGTATTATGAATGTCGCGTGAATGGTTGGTGGGTCCAGACGGGAGCACAATTTGATCAGCAAGCGGTTTTTATCAGCAGTCGTGCTGTGCGCGGTGATTTACGGAATACACCTTCAGGCTTCATCTGCTGCCAGTCAGGGCCATGGCTCAATCACGCTCGACGGTGTTCTGCGGCAGCTGGATCGTGCGGATAAGAATTTTCGCAGCCTGTCCGCGGACGTGGAGCGCACCAAGGTGACCGTCGTCGTTAACGATAAGTCCGTTGAAACCGGCAGTATTCTGGTGCGCGGCGATAAGATGCTGCTGGAAATGAAAGCTCCCGATGCACGAACGATTTTGCGCACGGGTGATAATCTCTATATCTATACGCCGGGCCTGAAGCGCGTGGAGGAATATAACCTCGCCCAGCATCGTTCCCTGGTGGATCAATATCTGCTGCTGGGATTTGGCACCTCCGGAAAAGATCTGCAGAAAGCGTACCTGGTGACGTTGCTTGGGGAGCGCACACTAGACGGCAAGAAGACCGCCGAACTGGAATTGACGCCTAAATCCCAGGAAGCCCGCAATCAGATTTCCAAGATCCAAATCTGGCTCGACGAATCCACTTGGCTACCGGTGCAGCAGCAGTTCAACGAGACCGGCTCAGGAGATTATTTCATCATTCGCTATTCCAAGGTCGTGCCCAATCCCGACCTTGGCGACGCGAACTTCAAACCCCATTGGCCCAAGGGCACCGAGAAGGTGAAACCGCAGGGTTGATGCGTGACTGCGGCAACTTCGTTTCGCGACCAATTCTGCTAGTGTTTCGCCACAACTGACCGTTCCGAAGCATGCTGCGCGGATTCGCGCTCGAGCAGCGTCTGTTTCCGCTCGACTCCCCAACGATAACCAGCCAGCTTTCCATCTTCGCGGACGACCCGGTGGCAGGGAACTACAACTGACACAGGGTTGGTAGCGCACGCCCGCGCGACCGCACGAATAGCCTTGGGTTTTCCAATCGCTCGCGCAACTTGGCTGTAAGTCCGCGTAGTACCGTAGGGGATCTTGCGCAATTCTTCCCACACCCGGCGTTGAAACGCCGTTGCCTGAACATCTGTCGGCAAATCGAGGTTCGGCTCGCGGCCGCGAAGATGCTCCAGTATTTTTCCGACCCAGCCCTGCAAACCATTGCGATCGCGGCTGATCTCCGCCCGCGGGTATTCTTTCCGCAGGGTGGTTTGTAGCGCCGCATCCTCCTTCCCGAGGTAAAGTGCGCTGATTCCGCGCTGTGTTGCTCCCACCAGTAAACGGCCCAATGGCGAACTTACAATCGTGTAATTGATTTGCATTCCTGCTCCTCCCTGACGATACGTCGCCGGCGTCATGCCCAGTTGCGATGGTGCGCGCTCGTATAGTCGGCTGCTCGATCCAAATCCTGCATCGTAAAGTGCTGTAGTCACGTCGTCTCCTTTTTTCAATTTCGATTTCAATCTGCGCATTCGTTGCGCATCGGCATACTGCCGCGGAGAAATTCCCATCACGCTGCGAAATGCGCGCTCGAGTTGGTGCGGACTCATCCCCACGGACGAACTGAGAGCATTCAGCGTCAAACGCGCTTCGTTTTCACCTGCGCCTGCGACTGTCCCGCCGTCCGCATCGATCCGCGCTTCAATCGCGCGGCATACCCCAGCGACAGCGGCCGTTCGAGGGTCGCGCAGGCGAACCTTGCGTGGCTTACAACGCCGGCAGGCACGAAAGCCTCTCTGCTCCGCCGCCTCCGGCAAAGAATAGAATTCCACCTGTTCACGCCGAGGTTTCCGGGAAGGGCAGGAAGGTCGACAATAAATTCCAGTGGACCGAACCGCGTACACAAATTTGCCGTCTGCGCCGCGATCACGGTTCCGCACCGCATTCCACCGAGCTTCGAATGGCTGCACTTGTTGTGCCGTCGCAATTTCCGAATTGGAAGTTCGTGCCATGAATTGAATCGTCTCGTCCGAGCGCTTGCATGTTCAAAATAGCGAAACCCAACCGAAGCTGCTATCCGTTTATTGCGCCCAAAATCAGTTCGCGTGACATTCGCTGTCTTCGTCAGAAAAGCGAATATTTTGGCGTTGCCGATCGAGCCTCTCCAGATCGAAACGAACACGAAAGTCTGAAACTCAACAAAAATTAACGTTTTAGGGTTCTCAGCCGTCCGACAGCCCCTAAGCCCTTGAAAGCACGCACTTAGCGTCCCACCTGGGGTGTTGTATCTTACGGCACCTTCACCTCACCCCCCTTGACCACAAGCCGGACTCCGCGCATATTCGGTCCACCGGCAGGGGGAGTCTTAGGCTGTTCTTGGGGGACAGTACATGGGGGCTGCTCCGGATTGGAAGGGTCAGCGGTTTGCTGTTTCGCCGCTGCGTGAATTTGAAAGCCACACTGTAAGCGTCATCTCTCATTCAGGGAAACCGGGGCCTCGTCGTTTCGCTCGCGTTCCCACGCATGCCATTGGAGTAGCGCAAGAGCGTCGCGGCAACCCGCGCGCCGCACTTTCGCTGCCTCTACGCCTGATTCGCGTCGGCGATCAGATCGAGCCTATTCCGGTCACACTGGTCACGCGCAACATCAGCTCGAGTGGCATCTATTTCCTCGCCCCGCGAAATTTTATTCCAGGCACGGCCATCGAGTTGGAAGTCGCGCTCATCGAGCGGCCGCTCGGCCAAGGCAGCGTGCAGATGTGCACCGCCGTACACATCGTGCGTGCCGAGGACGTGGACATGCCGGGATGGCGCGGTTACGCCGCCAGTTTTGATGACTTCGCGCTACGTCGCGACGACATCATTCCGATGCGCTATCGCGGCCACTAGAGCGTTGCCCACATCATCGCCGTTCGCCCGGCCCGAGATTGTCCAGGCTGCGATTTCGCACGCACGGCTGGGACTCTCTGCGAACTCTGCGGTAATCCTCAGCCCTTTTTCACTTCAATACCAGCGGGAAGCGATCGTCCGTAGTTACTTATCCGCAAGACCACGCTCTGATACGATTGCTTCGCCGTGAAACTCACCCAATTTTCCGCACGTGGCGTTCTCTTTGATTGGGATGGCACCTTGCTGAATTCTTACGCTGCAGACGTCCGCGCCTATCTCTCCATGTTCCGAGCACTTGAGATCAAATGGACGGAACGTGAGGTTAACCTGCATTACTCGCCGAACTGGTATCGCGTGTACCGCGCAGCGTTGATTCCGCGCTCGAAGTGGATTGAGGCCAACCGCCTATGGACGCAGGCCTACAAACTCGAACGACCACGGCTGTTGCCCGGCGCGCGGCGTGTCACGCATACGCTCGCGGCGGAATTCGATCTCGGCATCGTAACCAGCGGAAATCGCGCTCGGGTCCGCCGCCAGCTCCGGGGATTTGGACTCGCCGATTATTTCTCTGCATGCGTGTGCAACGAGGACGCCGCGAAAAAGAAGCCGCATCCTGCTCCTCTGCAACTGGCGCTAAAGCGCCTTCGCCTCCCGCCAGAGCAATGCGTATACGTCGGCGACACAGCGGAAGACATCGAGATGGCTCGGCGCGCCGGAGTGCGCGTCATCGGTGTCCTCGGCCCCTTCCCAACGGCGGCGCGGCTCCGCGAGGCAAAGCCGGAAATCCTGCTCGATTCCATCCGCGAGTTGCCGCGCCACCTCAGGGTCGCGGACTGAAATCAGTGTGGCGAAGGTTGAGTGTTGCTTGCCGCGCCGGCTTGCGGGGTCTGTGCGGCAGGCGCTGCTTCGGCCCCGGATGCTCCCATCCCGTTACTCGGTTTGAAATCCGTGCTATGGATCACCAACCGCAGCGGCAATTCCTCATTCTGATCATTTTTGAAGTAATCATCCGAACGCGTGTAGGTCGGCAGCCAGTATTTCCCTTGGAAATTCTCGCGGTAAGTCTCAAACATCGTGAACGGCAGCGCCGTCCCATTCCCTTCGATCTCGCTCACGAATTTCCCGTAGCTCTTTACGATCGCGAAATCCTGATCGTCAATCCAGACCACTCCCTGAAAATACCGCTCCTTGCGGCTCAATAATTTCGGCTTCACCTGAAAAATATAGGTGTTTAGTTGGTCCAATTTTTCCTGGCCCGCATACTTGAAATCGTAATTGGCAACTTTGTCTGGAGTCAGCGGAAATTCCGGCATGCTGGCGATTACCCGCACGTCCTCCAGCGAAAAATGCATCAGCTTCAAGGTGGACTCCGGCTGCTTGGTCACGCGCAGATACCGTTGGCCGTCGGGCCGTGTATACACTTCGCCGGTCACGCTGAATTTTCCGCCGGGGTCGGTCAGTTCATCCATCCGGATGGATTGCGTGAAATTGTAAGTTTCGTAGACTTTTTTCATCGCTTCTTCGTTCGCCGTGAACCTCTGAATGATCACCTGCTCTGGGACGGGCGGAGGACCAGGATGGGGTTCCGCTGGAATTCGCTTCACCTCGAATTTCGGCGGCGGAGCCTGCGGGCCGGTATCCTGCGCGCGCAAGGATATCGCCGAAAAGGCCAGCACAGCGAAACTCGCCGTTGCAAAGCCACCGAAAAGTCGAGCCGGTTTTGGCATCCCCGATGGTTCCTTCGTTCTTAGATGCAGGGTTCGTCCCGCGTGGTCAACTCTAACTCATTTTGATTTCGGCGAACCCGGTTTGCAGTTGTACCAAAGCAGACCTTCTCACTCATAGCAAAAAAACGCCTCGGCGTCTCTGTTATGCATGCCTAGCCTCTGTTAAAATCACGCGTTTGCCGCTTTGCGGCTGCATCGGGCATGACGGACACTCGCGAACGTCGCCAATCTAGGCGCTTTCTGGTCAGTGGCATGGTACAGGGAGTCGGCTATCGCTATTTCGCTCTGCGTGCGGCGGAACGCCTGGGTGTAGCGGGGTATGCGAAGAACCTATCCGATGGCCGTGTGGAGGTTTATGCAGTCGGCAGCGAATCGGCGCTTGCCCAATTGCGAGCGGAACTCGAGCGCGGCCCGCAAGGAGGGTTAGTGTCCAGTGTGTCGGAAGAAGAGGCGCCGCTCCTTGAACAATTCTCTAAGCGATTCTCGATCGAGCACTGAATGTGAAGTATCGTCTCAGCATCAATTTCCCAATGAATTCGTCTGTGTTTATCTGTGTTCATCTGTGGTGATGTTGGATCTCTTGCAGCGCATAACGCGCCGCCGACATACTAGAGGAGACGAATGAACGACCTAAAAGCGCTGATCCGCGAAATCCCGGATTATCCCAAGCCCGGAATTCTGTTCTATGACCTCACGACGCTGCTGAAAGATCCGGCCGGTTTCCATTCGCTGGTAGATCGCTTATGCGAACAATACAATGGAACCAAGGTGGACATCGTCGCGGGCATCGAAGCCCGCGGATTTATTTTTGCGCCGGCCCTCGCCTACCGTCTCAACGCCGGCTTTGTCCCGGTCCGCAAGCCGAAGAAGCTGCCCGGCCAGACGGCATCGGTCACCTATCAGCTCGAATACGGCACGGACCAGCTCGACATCCACAAGGACGCCATCAAGCCCGGCCAAACCGTACTGATCTGCGACGATCTGCTCGCCACCGGCGGTACCGCAGCCGCCACCATGAAACTCATCGAGCAATTGGGCGGCGTCGTAGCTGGCGCAGCCTTCGCCGTCGAGCTCACGTTCCTAAATGGCCGCGCCAAACTGCCCGGGGTGCACGTCTTTTCGCTTCTGCAATACGATAAATAGAGGCTGAAGAGTAAGCAACAAACGACTTCCATCTGATTATGCTGTTATCTGTGTTTATCTGTGTTCGTCTGTGTTCATCTGTGGTGCCGTAGACCTACGCTGACGCACAACTTCAAATAGCATCACCCCCGCCGCCACGGAAACGTTGAGCGACCGCACTGGACCTGCGGTTGGCAACGAGACCAGAAAATCGCAGCGCTTGCGCGTCAACTCGTGCAGGCCTTCGCCCTCGCCACCCAGCACGATCCCGACCGATCCCTTCAAGTCGATTTGGGTGTAGCTTTTCTCTGCGCGCTCGTCGAGACCCACCAGCCAATAACCCGCTTCCTTCATCTGTTCCATCGCGCGCACAAGATTCTTTACTCGCGCAATCGGCAAGTGCGCTAGCGCTCCGGCGGAGGCGCGCTCCACGGTGTCGCTCAGTCCTGCCGCGCGCCGCTCGGGAATTACGACGCCATTGGCACCGGCCGCCAGCGCCGTCCGTACAATCGCGCCCAAATTGTGTGGATCTTCGATCCCATCGAGCAAAACCAGCAAGCCCTGCGGAGTCTTCGCCGCCAGCAAATCTTCCAATTCAATCGCAGGTTTCGCAGCGCCTAACGCGGCAACACCCTGATGCTCGCGCGTTCCCACCAGATGGTCAATCCGTTGCCGCTCTTCGAACCGTACCGGTACGCCCTTGGCCTTCGCCAGCTGCACCACAGCTTCCACGCGTTCACCGTGCCGCCCGCGCGCGATCACAATGCGATCCAGCGCTCGACCAGCCGTCAGGGCCTCTTCCACGGCGTGGAATCCCGTAAGCCAGTTCATCGCGATCCCGTTCGATTAAGGCGACCGAGGTGTGCGCGACCCAGCGGGGACTCTTTTGGGTTCTTGTTTTCTGTGCGCACTCTGCGTCTCTGCGGTGGATTCATTCTTCGAGTGTCGCAATCGTGTGCGCCGCAATCGCCTCACCGCGCCCGATTTCGCCCGTGCCTTCGTTGGTCTTCGCTTTCAGATTGATTTGCTCAGTGGATAGGCCCAGCGATTTCGCCAAAGCCGCCCGCATGGCAGGGAAGTGCGGTCCCAATTTCGGCCGCTCGCAGATGACGACCGCATCGAGATGCGCGATGCGCAGCTTGCGCTCGTCCAGCAATTTCCGCGTGTGCTCGAGAAACAACAAACTCGCCGCGCCCTTCCACTTTGGATCCGTATCCGGAAAATGAGTGCCGATGTCACCGAGTCCCGCCGCGCCCAGAAGCGCGTCGCACAAAGCATGCGCCAACACATCGCCATCCGAATGTCCCACCGAGCCTTTATCGAACGGCACCTCGATCCCGCCGATCATTAGCTTGCGTCCCTCGGCGAGCCGGTGTAAATCGTAACCAATGCCTGAGCGTGTCATTTCGCGCGCCGTTCTTGTTCGAGGTAGAAACGCGCCAGGTCCATATCCGCCGGCCGAGTAATCTTCAAATTGCGCTCCGAACCAAGCACCACGAACACGTCATGCCCAAATCGTTCCACGAGCGCTGATTCATCCGACGCCAAGATTCCATCCATCTGCGCCTTTCGAAAGGCATCGCGTAGCAGCGCATAGGAAAACGCCTGCGGCGTCTGCGCCAGCACCACGCGCTCGCGGGGGATCGTCGAGGTGATCAACGCTACATCTTCCGGCAAGCTCGCGCGCTTCACTTCTTTCACCGTATCAATCGCAGGAATGCCCAGAATCGCCGCGCCACGCTTACGCGCCTCCGCAATCACGCGGTCAACTTGTTCAGGAGTGACAAACGGCCGCACCGCATCATGCACCAGCACGACCTCGGTTGCAGGATCCACCTGCGCTAACGCGTTAGCCACGGATAGCTGCCGCGTGTCGCCTCCATGCACCACACGCGCCGGACGCCCGAGCGCGGCCTTCGCCACTTTGTCCTGCAGCGGGACGATATCGTCCGCGCGCGTCGAGAGAAAGAAATCAGTGATAGCGGAAGAGGCCGCCAAGCGGCGCAAAGTAAAAATCACCAGCGGCATACCATCCAATTCGAGGAACTGCTTTGGCATTTCGGCGCCCATACGGGTGCCCAGACCAGCAGCGGGGATGATAGCGGCGATGCGGCCCATAAAAGGGTGAACAGTCTATCGCAATCCAGCTACGTTGAGAAAGGGAAGAGGAGCCAGGCGTCTGATGCAGACGGCGGAAATTAGCCAGCGGTGCGTTACGATCTGCCGGATTCCGGATACAGCGGTCGCGCAGGACGCTCGCCGCCACCACCTTCGCTTGAACGCGCGGGTGTTTCGCCGAGTTGCGTTCCTCCGCCCGCAGCCACACGCGGTACTTGCTGTTCCCCACGCTCGTCGTATCGCCCGAAGATCATTTTGCCGGCCGTGGTTTGGTGCACCGAAGTCACCGTGATGTCGATCGTTTTGTTGATCATCTTGCGCGCGCCATCCACAACTACCATCGTGCCGTCGTCCAAATACGCCACGCCCTGGTTATATTCTTTGCCTTCGCGCAGGATGAAGACACGCATCGTCTCACCGGGCAGCACCACCGGCTTCAATGCATTCGCCAGCTGATTCACGTTCAAAATCTCGATGCCTTGCAGCGTTGCAACTTTGTTCAAATTGAAATCGTTGGTCACGATTTTCGCGTCGTAGCGCTTAGCAAGTTCAATTAACTTCAAGTCCACTTCTGGAACCTGCAAGAAATCGTCCTCGGCGATCTGAACTTCCAAATGCGCCATCTTCTGGATTCGCTGCAAGACTTCCAGTCCGCGCCGTCCACGCTGACGCTTCAACGGGTCGGCGGAATCCGCCACCAGCTGCAATTCGTGCAGCACGAACTGCGGGATGATCACCGTTCCATCCAGGAATTGTGCCTCGGCGATATCCGCCACGCGCCCATCTATGATCACGCTGGTATCGAGCACCTTGAACGAGTGCTTCAGGCTGCGCTCACTACCAAACAATCCGCCGAGCGCCTGCAGGTTCAGCATGTCGCCCTTGTTCGCGCCCAGGATCAACCCTATGTAGGCCATCACCAGGAATGCTGCCAGACTGAAAAATGACCGCGTGCTCTCCGGCATCGTTGTATGCGTCAGAATCAGCGAAGTGAGGTAAGCGCCGAGGAGTCCCAGGATCGAGCCCACCGCCGCGCCGATCAGCCGACGCAGGCTAGCATGTCGCAAGCGCAGCTCGAAGAGTATGACCGCTAAGCCGAAGAGTAATCCAACGCCAGCGCCAAATACCGGGGAGACTCCAAACGGGCGAAAATGAAAACCTGCCGCAATACACACGGCCATGAAAACGATGCGAATCCCCAGCATATCCCAAAAGGTTCCGACCCGGTCTAGGCCGGGACGTGTGGATGGTGCAGGTTTGAACGCAGAACTTTCGGGAGCCGGAATGGCCGATGGCCGATTATGCGGAACCGAAGGAGTCCTCTGCATGGTCGCACCTTATGAAAATCTGTATAAGACGAATCGCGTCCAATAAGTTCGTCTCAGGACGTCTTTTCCGGCGTATGAAGTTTGGGCGCTGGGCCGGGAAGATCTGAGGGTCCTTATGAATTCTTTATGAAGGCCACAGTATAGCACCGCGCGGGAAGTGGGAGTCAACGAGGTGCTGTCACGGACTTAACTCCCTGGGGACTTGTTACGACCGCACGTCAGAGCGGGAGCGTTAAAGGTAGAACTTTGGAACGCGCCGACCCAGGGCGCACAAAAGGTCGGAGGTAACGGTGCCAATCTCGCGTGCGACGTCGGAGACTTCGATGGCCGCATCGCCATCCTTGCCATAAATCGTCACCACATCGCCCAGCGCGGCTTCCGGCACGTCGGTCACATCCAGCGTCGTCAAATCCATGGAGATCGTGCCCACGAGCGGCACCCGCCGCCCACGCACAAGCGCGCATCCGCGGTTCGTCCTGGCGCGCATGATTCCGTCAGCGTACCCGGCATTGATCACGGCAATGCGCGCCGGCCGTTTGGCCACAAAACGCGCCCCGTACCCCACGCTTTCTCCCTCCGGAATCTCGCGCAAGGAAATAATTCGTGCTCTGAGGGAAAGGCTCGGCCGCAGCGGAATCTGGCCTGCAATTTCCTGTTTCTTGTGCGGGGGGTCAAACGACTGGTGGTAGCCATAGAGTATCGCTCCCGGGCGAACCATGTCCGCCCAAGTGCTTGGCCGCGCACAGATTGCGCCGCTATTAGCCATGTGAACGATTCCGGGAGACACGCCCAGCGCACGCATGCGCTGGAGGCACATCAGAAACGTTCTCTCCTGGTCGTCGGTTTGTTGCGCGGTGAAATCTTCCGCCGAAGCGAAGTGCGTGAACGTTCCTTCGAGCTGAATATGCTGGCAATCGGCTAGCGTGCGGGCAAACGTTTCGATCTCGTCTGGCGAAATTCCCAGCCGGTTCATCCCCGTGTTGATCTTCAGATGAAAAGGGACGCGGCCTTTCCCGCCAACCGCTTGGGCGCTACGCTCCAAATGGCGAAGATCGCCCACGCGAAATACCGCCGCCGTCAGGTTGTTCTTGATCAACCGCTGTTCTTCGCCCGGCCAGAAACCAGTGAGAATCAAAATGCGTTTGCGAATTCCTGCTTCGCGCAACTCGATGCCTTCGTTCGCGCAGGTCACCCCAAACCATTCCGTGCCGGCCTTTTGCAACGCTTTTGAAATAGGCACAGCGCCCAGGCCGTAGGCATTCGACTTCACCACCGCCAGGATTTTGCGCTGAGTGCCCACGTGTTTGCGAATCACGCGCAAGTTCTCCAGGATGGCTTCCAGCGAAATTTCCGCCCAGACCGGGCGTCCCTCAAAATGGATTGGTTTTGACATCGTCTTTTAGAATGCCAGACTCCCGCGCGCGAGCGCGAATGAATTTCCCGTCAGCAAAACGGTCCGCGCCGTTTGGGTAAACATCCAATCGGAATCAATGGCAGTCGGACCACCATTGTCATGCACGCTTTAGGTACACCAGACGCCGCTGTAGATGGCTGATAAACAGACACTTAGGATGGGTTGCGATTTTGCGGAAAGAGGGTAATGGCGAGATTTCTGATTCATCGCGGGCCGAACGACACAATGTGGCTGCCGTTGGACGCCGCGGGTCGCTAACAGCGAATCTGCAGGGGGAAAAAGAAAGCGGCGAGATCTTCTACTCCTCCGGCTCACCGCCCGCGCTCCACGCATCCGGCGCGGCCTCTTCGAAGCGAGTGTGGCGTGCGAGAAAAACGAAATTCAAATTCCCCGTGGGACCGTTGCGCTGCTTCGCGATAATCAGTTCGGCCTTCGCGCGATCTTCTTCCGGCAAGTCCGTTTTGTAAAAATTCGGCCGATTGATGAACAGCACCACATCCGCATCCTGCTCGATGGCGCCTGATTCGCGCAGGTCCGCAAGTTGCGGCTTGCGCTCTTCGCGCTCCGGCGCGCGCGTCAACTGGCTG
>DATEVZ010000009.1:0-39905 GCA_035258265.1 Candidatus Acidiferrales bacterium | reverse complement strand
TTGATATTTTTGCGATTTTAGCGGATTTTCAATGATTCTAGTACTACGCAGATGTATCAACGTGTGTCATCGTGTAGCAGATTTTTGGCTTTATTGGCAACAACTGGTAACAATCGGACTGGCAACAGCAACCGACGCCATCTTCAGAAGCCGCATAAACACCGGGCATTTATCAAGTGAGTTCGAATCCGAGGGTCGAACAGTTTCGAATCCGAAACGCAGCATAATGGAAACGATTTCAAAAATTTTGGTGCCGGGCATAGGAGTCGAACCTACACGACCTTGCGGTCACCGGATTTTGAGTCCGGCGCGTCTGCCAGTTCCGCCACTCGAGCACTGCAGGCAAGACGAAGAGTAACACGCGGCGATGGTTCCACTCAACCGAGTGTAGGAAGAGTCAAAACCGGCGGAACTCCGGCGCTACGATTCCTTGCGGGAATCTGCACGCGCGCCGAATTTTTGCGGCTCGACCACGGCGCGGAATACTCGCCCGCGACCGAGGATGTGTTCGCCCGACCGCGCTTCAACCTGGAATACCAGGAAGCGACCCTGGTGCTTTACCAGTCGCGACGTTGCGCGAACCGTCGCGCCTTCGGGCACAGCTTTCAGGTGGTCGACTTCAACACGGGTGCCGACGGTGATCGCTCCAGGCGGCAGCTCCGGCAGCACGGATTCCGCTGCGGCAATTTCCATCATGCCAATCATGGCGGGAGTGGAAAGCACTGCAGGTAGCCCCGGATTGTATGCAGCGATCGTCCATTCATGCGGCACCAGGCGCTCGACTGCGCCTTCTAAGCCGAGACGTAGCTTGTGTTGATCGCCCGAGTGCGCAAGCTTCTTCTTGGATTGCGCGCGCTTTGTGGAAGCAGCACGCTTGCCGGTTTTCACGGAACGCTTCATTGAGAGGGTTCGCGAGTGGCAGTGGACGCCGGAGAGGAAGATCGAGCGCAGCCGAGTGTGCGGGGGTCGAGAAAGCTGCGTGTGAATTCTGCGACCGTGATGCCCAGCTGATTCCACAGGCGGCGCTTCAGGCTCCGATAGTCCTGCGAGCCGCTGAAAACATCGCGAATCAGATCGCGAAACGCGGGCGAGTAATTCAGCATCTGTACCATGCGCGTAGTGATCGCACTGCCCAGGAAATTGCCGCGGAAGATCTTTTTCGCGATGTTCGCGGCAAATTCCAGATCAGCGGAAAACGCAGCGCGCAATTGTTCAGGATAGATCTCCGGCTGGCCGGCTACGATCGCTTGCGCGAGCAAATCGCCAGAGCGCAGCGCGTAGTAAAGTCCTTCTCCGGTGATGGGGTCTACGGTGGCGGCTGCGTCGCCGGCCATGGCCCAGTTGCGTCCCATGATTTTGCGGCTGCGAATCGTTTTGGCTTGGGGCGAGGGAAGCACGTGGCTATAGAACTGAGCGCCTGTCCTGGGGATACGCTCTTCCTCGACGAAGGCATCGAGGTGGCCGCGCAGCGCCTGGCTGGAGGTCTGGCCCATCTTGGCGCAGATGCCCACGGAAAGATGATCGGCGCGCGGGAAAGACCACAGATAGCCTTCGAATTGCTTGAGAAATTTCACTTTGATGATGTCTTCTTCGGTCGGAACGAAATAACCGAGCGTCACTTCCAGGTCTTTCGAGCCGAGCGCGGTGGTTTCAGGGAGCAGCTGGTTTCGCGCGCCGGCCGCCAGCACAATAAAATCTGAAAAACGCTGCTCGCCCGAGGCTGTGAGCTGTACGCGTTGGCCGTTGGTGTTCACGTTGGTCACGCGAGAGCAAACTGCCGTGCATCCGGCGGCTACGGCACGATCGAGAAGCAGGCCATTGAGCACTTTTCGTGCGTAAATGACGATCGGATGGCTCATTTCGAATTGCGCGCGGTGTCCGCTGCTGGAGATCATTTCCGCTTTGCGGACAATTTTCTTGGGCTGAGGAGAATCGAGCAGAAACGGATAAGCCTCGATGGCTTTATGAGTCAGCCCGCCGCCGCAGGGTTTTTCCCATGCCAAACGCTCATCGTAAATTGTTACTTGAAAGCCTGCACTGGCCAGACGCTCTCCGCAGAGCGCACCGGCAGGACCGCCCCCGACGATGGCTATTTCTTTCATGTCCCCTGCTGTGGCCCGGTTCAGGTTAGTGGGAAGACCGTGGCAATGAACCAGGCCGCGAGTATAGCACTAAATAATGCCGCCGAAGTCGCCGAGCCAGTACGCACCCGTAACGCATCGGTAGCAAGGCGTTGCAGTATGGAAAATAGCGCAAGATATACGAAAAGGATCACGATTAGCACCTGGCCATTGGCGAGCAGATAGTAAGCGAGCACACACGCGAGAAAGATTGCGAGGCGGAGCGACAGGAAAGTCGCGAAGCGGGTGACGCGCTGCTTGCCGTGGTGTGGCGGGCCCAGAACGACTTCCTCAGTGAACGCAAAAATCCATGTGATGGGAAGGATCGCAGCGAATCGCAGCCAGCGTGGGGCGTTCAACCACGCATCATCAATTTGCCAATTCAGCCACGCGCCGATCGCAAGGAAAGTCGCTAGGCCCAGGATCGCCGCCGCAGCGAGGCGCTTGCGGTCAAAGGTTGCGTACTCCATGGCGAAGCCGAAGTTCAAAATCAGGAGCAGGATTCCCACGATCAGCAGGAGCGATGCGAGATACGCTCCTGCATAAAGATGCAGGAAGCGGAGCGGAACCCCCAGCGCTAGCAGCAACACGGCCGCCATCGAGAATGCGGAAACTTCGGTAAGTAACAGCCACGCGGATGGCCGCGTCCCGGGTGATTCGACTTGAGCGGGACCAGTGAGTTTCGCTACGACCGTTGCGGCCGCTGGAAACCACAACAGAATGCCAATCAAGCCGAATACGCTGCCTGCGAGACGGCGGCGGCCATTACCGAACGTCTCATAGGTGGCGAGATCGAGATTCAACGCGAGCGTATTGGATGGGATATTCGGGAACAAGGCTCGCATGGCCCAAAGCTCGGCTTGGTGCGCGACACGATGATCCGAAAGCAGGCTGGTGTGCGTTGAATAGGGAACTGTCCGCAGGTCAAACGCGCGTTGCTGTGCGAAGTCTTCGCTCGAGGTGCGGTTCCCGCCGGCTGCAGCCAAAAGATTTTGCGCGGTGCGCTTCAGAATACCCATATCGGCGCTCGCGCTGAACACGAGCAGATTGGCGGGCATGCGCTGCGGCATGTTCATTGGAGCAGGTGAAATTGCAATCGCGGCTGCCAGTGGATCGCGATCGACCATGCGTATGGCGATCGCAGCGCCCATCGAGTGGCCGAGCAATATCGTGTTTTGGGGATCGATGGTTCCGCTGCGCACGAGCGATTCCACGGCCGCAGTCGCGCATTTTTCAGCACGCGAGAAAGAGAACACGTCCTTGCTATCGCCGTGGCCTGGCAGGTCAATGGCATACGCGCGCAAGCCGTGGCCGGCAAAATCTTCCGCGAGATACATCATCAAACGGCGATTCGCCGAAAGGCCGTGCAGCAAGATGACGCTGCCGGCAGGCTTTACGTCGGGCGGAGGTTCGAGGATCGTCACCGGCGTGCGGCAGCCCCCCGCATCGAGCCACGTTTCTTGTTTTGGTAGTTCGCCCCGCCGGATCCATCGGTAGCCAAGCGCAACAAAGAGCAGCCCGATGAGGGCGAGGATGACTTCCCAGTGCTTCATCGCGTGCTCCGCGGCGTTCGGAAGCGGCGTGGTAGAATGATATGTTTTCGATTTACCGCCGAGGCGGACTGAGGAACAGGCGCTTGGCAATAGTCTCGCAATCTGAATTGATTCTCCAACGGCAGGAGTGGAAACGCAACGGCCAGCACGTGGTGTGCGCGGCTGGGGTGTTTGATCTACTGCATCCCGGGCACATTCGTTTGCTCGAGCAGGCCCGCGGGCTGGGAGAGGTTTTGGTGGTGGCGTTGCAAAGTGATCCGAGCGTTCAGTCGGGTGGCCGACAGAGCTCCCAGGCGGCTGCGACTCCGAGCCGTGCTGATGGGCGAATAGCTGCAAGGCAGCCAATCACTCCTGCCCCTGAGCGCGCTGAAATCTTGAAAGCCCTGGCAGCTGTTGACTACGTCGTGGAATTTCACGAACCCACACCGCGCGAGTTCGTTGCTCGCCTTGTGCCAGACATAGTAGTGAAAGGCGGCGAACCCGGCTCGCAGGAAAACGCGTTCCTCGACGACGAGGCCGTTAAAGCTGCGGGCGGGCGGGTCGTTCGCGTTGCGCTCGAGCCCGGCTATTCAACCTCCCTCTTGATCGAACGCATCACACAACTGCACGCATGATTCTTCCCTTGGTCAGCGAGCTTCTGACCCGGGTGGCGCGCCGGCCGGTGGTCGAAGAAGCGTTTGAAGCGCTGCGGCGCACGGGCGGTGAAGTGCGTCTTGCCGGGCTGACCGATCCGGCTAAGGCTCTGCTGGCGCCGCTGGCGTTTGCCGAGCTGGGGCGGACCACGGTCCTGCTAGTCGAAACGAACCAGCGCGCCGAGGCGATGCTGGAGCCCGTGCGCTATTTTTATCGCGCAGTCACTGGCAAGCCGGGACGCCGCGTGGCGCACTTGCCCGCGCACGATGTTCTGCCGTACGAGAATCGCTCGCCGCACGCTGAAATATCGGAGGACCGCGCGGTCGCGTTGTGGCGATTTGCCACTGGCGATGCGGATTTGCTGATCGTGCCGGTACAGGCGGCGGTTTGGAGGATGCGCGATCGTGAATTTTATTCGCAGCTTGCGCGTACCATCACTCGCGACGAATCCATCGCGCACGAAGATCTGATTGAATTTCTCTCGAGCGCGGGCTACGACAAGCAAGTAACGTGCGAGATGCCTGGGCAGTACGCCGTGCGCGGCGGGATTATTGATATCTACTCACCGGAATCGTTGCAGCCGGTGCGTGTGGAACTGCTTGGCGACACTATCGAGTCGATCCGCGCGTTTGATCCGAACACACAGCGTTCGACGAATCCTGTGGAACGCGCCACACTGATGCCGCTCACCGAGTTTCCCCGGCATGCGGAAGTGTTGGAACGCGCCCGAGTGCAGAGCGCATCCGCGCGCGAAGATGATTCGGCGCCCGCTGCCTTTTATCCGGGCTGGGAATTTCGCGAAGCGTTGCGCGAAGATCGCAAGGCGACTCTGTTCGATTTGGCCGTTGAGCCGCTGATTATCGAGGACGAGCCCTCTTTGCTCGCGGTATCCCTCGAAAAGTATCGAGTGCAGCTTTCCGAGGCGTTCGACGAGGCCGAAGACCCGCTCGCAGAACCGCCGGACAAGTTTATTTTCGATGACGAGGAGTGGAATCTGGCGTTACAGATGGCGCCACGATTTGGGATTGAGCATCTGAGCATCGATGGTGGCGTGCTCACTCAAGCGGGCGAAGCGCGCGGTGATGACGGTGGCGGGCTGAACGCCGCTGCTATAGAGCCGCGGACTCGGACGCTCCAGACGCAGCCGACAACTCGCTATCACGGAAACGTTGCGGCGTTCATTGCGGAAACGCGCACGCGAATTGCGGCGGGCGAAAATGTGATGGTCTCCGCTGCGAGCACCGGCGAGTTGGAACGCTTCGCGGACATTTGCCATGAGTTCGATCTGCCGTACCGCATGGGCGAGCTGGAAGAGAATGCGACCGTCGCGCGACTAGCGGAAGAGGGAAGCACCGCCCCAGGCTCGGCGATTCTGCTGACCAAAGCTCCTCTCTCCGAGGGTGTGATCTTTCCCGATGCGAAGGTAGTGCTGTACGGCAACGCCGATCTGTTCGAGACGCTTCCGCCACCTTCGCAGCGTTCCCGTGCACGGCCGAAGACCGCCAGTTTTTTCAGCGACTTCAGCGATCTGAAGCCGGGTGACCACGTCGTCCACGTGGACCACGGCATCGGCCAGTTCGAAGGACTGCGCCAAGTGGCAATCGAAGGCGCCAACGGCGAATTCATGCTGCTGCGTTATGCGGGCGACGCGAAGCTGTACGTCCCGCTGGCGCGCCTGGACCTGATACAGAAATACACGTCGCTGGGAGGAGTCGAACCCCAGCTCGACCGCCTAGGCACGACGGCATGGGAAGCACGCAAGACGCGCGTGAAAAAATCCGTCAGCGACATGGCGGAGCAGCTTTTGGCTTTGTACGCAGAGCGAAAAATGGCGACGGGACACGCGTTTCCCGCAGACTCGAACTGGACGCACGAGTTCGACGATGCCTTCGAGTTTGAGGAAACTCCCGACCAGCAGCGCGCGATCGAAGACGTGAAGCGCGACATGGAATCAACTTTGCCGATGGACCGGCTGCTTTGCGGCGACGTGGGCTACGGCAAGACGGAAGTGGCGATGCGCGGAGCATTCAAAGCCATTGCCGATTCAAGGCAAGTCGCAGTGTTGGCCCCCACGACAGTGCTTGCGTTCCAGCATTATCAAACGTTCAAGCAGCGGTTCGCGGCTTTCCCCGTGCGTGTAGAAATGATCAGCCGGTTCCGCACGGAGAAGGAACAGAAGAAAGTTCTCGAGGAACTTGAGGCCGGCAAAGTGGACATTCTCATCGGCACGCATCGGGTGCTATCGAAGGACGTGAAATTCCAGGACCTCGGCCTGCTGGTGGTGGACGAGGAGCAACGGTTCGGCGTGGCGCATAAGGAACGGCTGAAGGAGATGCGCAAGAACGTGGACGTGCTGACAATGTCCGCGACGCCAATTCCTCGTACGCTGCACATGTCGCTAGTGGGTTTGCGCGACATGAGCGTGATCGAGACGCCGCCGAAAGACCGCTTGGCGATTCAGACTACCGTCGCGCCATTCAGCGAAACGCTGGTGCAGCGCGTGATCGAAGAAGAACTGGCGCGCGACGGCCAGGTATTTTTCGTTCACAACCGCGTGGAATCCATCGCTTCTCTCGCGTCCATGGTGAAACGCTTGGTACCAAAAGCGCGCGTGGTCGTGGGACATGGGCAAATGCGCGAGACAGAGCTCGAAAAAGTGATGCTGCAATTTATTCGCAACGAAGCCGATGTCCTGGTTTCGACCACGATCATCGAAAACGGCTTGGACATTCCGCGCGCGAACACGATTGTGATCAACCGCGCCGATCGCATGGGCCTCTCGGAGCTGTACCAGCTGCGGGGGCGCGTCGGGCGTTCGAATCAGCGTGCGTACGCGTATCTGTTGGTGCCGCCAGATACGGCGTTAACTTCCATCGCGCGGCAGCGGCTGGCGGCGCTGAAAGAGTTCAGCGATCTCGGTGCGGGTTTTCGCATCGCAGCACTCGACCTGGAGTTGCGCGGCGCCGGAAATCTTCTTGGCCGCGAGCAGCATGGGCACATTGAAGCCGTAGGCTTCGACATGTATTGCCAAATGATGGAGCGCGCCGTCGCCGAGCGAAAAGGTGAGTCGGCGGTTCCCGAGAGGCGCGCCACACTCAACCTTGGGCAGGAAATCCGCATCCCACCTGAGTACATCGAGAGCGAGAATCTGCGCTTGCGCATATACAAGAGGATCGCGAGCGTGACGACCGAAGCGGAACGGGCAGAGGTTCGCCGGGAACTGGAAGATCGCTTCGGGGTTCCGCCGCCGTCGGTGGAAAACTTGCTCGATTATGCTGTCCTAAAGGCGCTTGCAGAGAAGTTGCTGGTTGCGACCGTGGATCGCCGAGCAGATCAGGTGGCCATCAAGTTCTATGACGATACTCCTCTGGGACCCGAGAGGCTGGTGAAGTTAATTCGCAAACGCAAAGGCATGCGGCTCGATCCGACGGGGGTTCTGTGGCTCGAGTGGAAAGGCGAGCAGGGCGGTCCGATGGGAGCGACGAGAAACGTATTGCTCCAACTACAATCGTAGAGCTAAAATTCAGGACGAGTGAATCCAATGAAAAATCATATCCCGTTCGTTACCCGCAGTCTGGTTGCGGCGATGGCAGTCGCGCAGCTATTGATTCCCGCCGGCGCGCACGCGCAAAGCAAGGCGGCCGTGGTGGAAGAAATCATCGCCCGCGTAAATAACGACATCATTACCATGTCCGACTATCAAAAAGCCGATCAACAACTGCGCGAGGAGGTCGCCCACGATTGCCAGGGCTGTCCCCCGGACAAAGTCCAAGGGCAATACAAAGACCAGCAGAAGGATTTGCTGCGCGGCCTGATTGATCAGTCACTACTGGTGCAGCGCGCGAAAGACATGGGCATTAGCGTCGAGACGGATCTGATTAAGCGGATGGACGAAGTTCGCAAGCAGAATGGCCTTAATAGCTTGGAAGAGCTGGAGAAGGCTGTGGAAGGTTCGGGAATCGCCTGGGAAGACTACAAGACCCAGATTCGCAATGGCCTGCTTACGCAGGAAGTGATGCGCAAGGAAGTCGGCTCGCGCATCAACATTGGCAACGAAGAAGTGAAAAAATATTACGACGAGCATCCGCAGGAATTTACGCGGCCCGAACAGGTGGAGCTTTCCGAAATTTTCCTGAGCACCGAAGGCAAGAGCCCGGAAGAAATTGAAGCGGTGCAAAAAAAGGCGGAGGATCTTCACAATCGCGTAGTGAAAGGCGACGAGTTCAGTGAAATAGCCAAGCGTTATTCCGAAGGTAGCACGGCGAAAGACCAGTCCGGAGACTTGGGAACCTACCAGCGCGGGCAACTATCGCCGCAACTGGAAGCCGTGGTCTTCAAGATGGAGAAGGGTCAAATTACGGACGTGACCCAGACCAAGACCGGATTTGAGATCCTGAAAGTAGACAATCACTACCAGTCCGGATTGCAGCCACTGGACAAAGTAGAGACCGAAATCATGAACCGGTTGTACATGCAGAAGATGCAGCCGACAATGCGCGAGTACCTGGCGCAATTGCGCCAAGAAAGTTATGTGATGGTGAAGCCCGGATACGTTGACAGCGCGGCCGTTCCCGGAGCGAGCGTGATTCAGGAAGTGCAGCCGACACCCGACGCGCCGACGAAGAAGAAGGAAAAGAAGAAGCTGCCGCTGCCAAAAGTCAACGGCCAATGAAATCTCATTACGTTTCCGACCTACAAGACGGGCAATTGGTCACAACCTTATTTTTGGTTTGCGAGAAAGGAGTCCGGACCTCGCAGCGCACCGGCAAATCCTGGCTGGAGCTTGCTCTGCGCGACCGCACCGGCTCGATTCCGGCGAAGATGTGGGACAACTTCGAGGCGATCGCCAAGACGTTCGAGTGCGATGACGTCGTGCTGATTCGCGGGCGAGTGAAGCTCTACAACGGCCAGAAGGAAATGACCCTCGAGCAGATCGTCCCGTCACTCGAACGAGATTACGAACTTTCCGATTTTCTCGCGCATACAAAATTCGACGTCGAAAACCTGTATGCCGAACTACGGTTCGCGATCTCGGGCGCGAAGAATCCTTGGATCAAGCGCTTGCTGGAAGATGTGGTGAATGACCCGGCGATTGCGCCCAAGATGAAAAGGGCTCCCGCGGCGATGACCATGCATCACGCCTATATCGGCGGGCTACTGGAGCACGTCGTGAGTTTGATTGGTCTCGGCCGCGGCGTGACGACGCAATATCCCGAACTCGACGCCGATCTGCTGCTGGCCGGCATTGTGCTGCACGACATCGGCAAGATCGATGAGCTGAGCTACGCGCGCGGCACCGATTACACTACGCAGGGGCGGCTGCTCGGGCACATCACCATCGGGGCGCTTATGGTGCGCCGAAAAATCGAGGCCATTCCCGATTTTCCAGTGCCGCTGGCTGTATTGATCGAGCATATGATCCTGAGCCATCACGGAACGTACGAATTTGGCTCGCCGTCGCTGCCGCAAATCCGCGAAGCTGTCGCCCTGAATTTTCTGGACGACATGGATTCGAAAATGGCGGCGATGCGCGCAACGCTTGAGAAAGCGTCTGGAAGCGGAGAATGGACCGATAGAAACCCGGCGCTGCGCCGAGCGCTCTTGCGGACTGAGAAGTTTCTCGCGGGAGAAGACGCAGAACCCAGCGGCGATGACACTATCGGCGGCGACAAGCGCGAAGAGCCGTCTCGTGCTGGTGGACAATGAGCAGCGCGCGATTTGCGATGAGTGTCTATGACTGACGCGAGCGTACGCGTTTCTCCGCCGCGAAGAGCCGTGCTGGATCTGGCGCCGCTAGAGCTGGACTGCATGAACACGTTGTGGCCCATGGGCGAGGGCACCGTGCGCGAGATTCGCGACGGTTTGGCTCCACGCCGGCCGCGCGCTTACACCACCATCATGACCATCATGGATCGACTCGCACGCAAGGGCGTCGTCGAGCGCCGTAAGGTAGGCCGCGCTTACATGTATCGTCCAAATTTGAGCGCGGAAGAGGCGCGCGCTCAGGCGCTAAGCCAGGTAGTGGATAATTTCTTTGGTGGTTCAAAAGAGGCGCTGATCGCGCAGCTCGGCCGCGCGACGCCGGCGACGCGCGCGTTGGCGGCTTCCGCGACTTCGGGTGCCCCGTCCACCGACGGCGAGCCTGTGCCTGGACGAACGATCGCGAAGGGCACCGGAGATTTACTTCCGTAGCGCCCGCTATCTTGCTTCAGTACTCTGCGTTGAACGAGGATTGTCACGACATCATGTTTCCCGCTGAACTCAAAATTCGGAACACCGTAATCCAGCCGGCGACAATCCTTGCTCCGATGGCGGGCGTCACCGATACGGTATTTCGCCGTGTCATTCGGTCACTGGGCGCTTGTGGCTTGATCATGACCGAATTCACCAGCGCGGAAGGCCTCACACGCAACTCGGCGCGGACACTTCATTATCTGTATTTCGACGATGACGAGCATCCCATCGCTGCGCAGATTTTCGGATCCGATCCGGAAGTGATGGCCTCCGCCGCCGCGTTGACCGAAGATCTGGGCTTCGATCAGGTAGACATCAATCTGGGCTGTCCGGTAAAAAAAGTAGTCAAGTGCGGCGGCTCGGGATTGTTGCGCGATCTAGTGCATTTGGAAAAACTTTTGCGTGCGGTGCGGGCCGCGGTGAAAATCCCGTTGACCATCAAGATTCGCTCCGGATGGGACGAAAATAATATCGTCGCGGTAGATGTGGCGTGCATGGCCGAGCAGGTTGGGATCGAAGCGATCGCCGTGCATCCTCGCACGCGAATGCAGGGTTACGCCGGGTCGGCGGATTGGAGCGTGATCCGCGCGGTAAAGCAAGCTGTCAAGATTCCGGTGATTGGCAATGGCGACGTCTGTACACCTCAGGATGCAGTGCGCATCATTGCCCAGACTGATTGCGATGCGGTGATGATCGGGCGCGCGGCTTCGTCAAACCCTTGGATCTTTCGGCAGATCGCGGACTACATCGCGACCGGACAATACGACGAGCCCACCGATATGGATCGCTATCAACTGCTCTCTGGATATTTCCGCAGCTTAATCGCGGCCGAAATGCCCGACGCTGTCGGCAAAATGAAACAGTTCGCGAGCCTATTCACACATGGTGTGCGCAATGGCGCCGAATTGCGCTACGCGGTGCACCATTCGCATGCCAGCGCGGAAATCCTCGACAAAGTGGATGCCTTCTTCTCGAACGTTGCCGCTTCGGCAGATTGAGTCCTCAGCATAGCTGAACTGCCTCTGTACCGCAGCGTGCCTCACCTCGGGCAAATCAAAGATTAAACACAGACAGCAAAGAGAAAGGCTCGAAGAGGGCACGGAGAATCCTGTACGTGAAGAGAATACTTGCCTCTCTCTGTGAACTCTGTGTTTCTGTTTTGATCTTTGCAATCGAGTAAGGAACGGAACTCGGCGACGCCTGCTTGTCGTCAAATCGGCGAGACGAAGCTCATTCTTCGCGGGTAATCAGGAGTTGCTTGTAGGCTTCACGGCGAGTGAGCCCGCGTTCGCGAGCCACTTGTTTCAGCGCGGCCTTGTTGTCCACGCCACGTTCGTTCATGATTTCCGTAACGCGCCGCGCCAATGGAATCGCTGCCTGTGCGCCGTCTGTAGCCAGATGTTGAGCTTCGCCGTCGGCAGGTCCGATGAGCAGCGTGATCTCTCCGCGCGGCGGCTTCTTGCGTACCGCTTCGAGCAGGTCCTCCACATGCCCGCGCAAAAACTCTTCGTACACTTTCGTTAGTTCGCGCGCGACGACCGCTGGGCGATTGCCAAGGATTTCCAAAGCATCTTCGAGCGTATCGAGCAGGCGATGCGGCGCTTCGTACAACGCGAGAGTCCGCGGTTCCGCGGCCAAGGCTCGCAAACGCTTGCGGCGCTCGGTCGGACGTGACGGCAGGAAGCCGATAAAGGTAAATTCGTCGATCGGCATTCCGGACGCGGCCAGCGCCGTCACAAAAGCAGACGCACCCGGCAACGGAACCACTTGGATTCCGTGCCGCAGGCATAGGCTCACTAGCCGATTGCCGGGATCGGAAATCGCCGGAGTGCCGGCGTCGGTGACCAGCGCGATTTTTGCGCCTTGCTCCAGTTCGATGATGATTTCCGCGGCGCGCGTTATCTCGTTGTGCTCGTGATAACTCACCAGGCGCTTCTGAATATCGAAATGTGTAAGCAATTTCACGGTTTGGCGGGTGTCCTCGCAGGCGATCGCGTCGGACTCCTTCAGAATCCGCAGCGCGCGCAAGGAGATGTCTTCCAGGTTGCCGATAGGCGTGGCCACCACGTAGAGGCATCCGGCTCCGGCTTCAGCAGGTTTCGTCTTGACCATGAGGTGCCCGCGAGATGCACGAACGAAGGCAGTTTAACACATCGCCGTGAGGTGATTTTGCAGGGTGTATTCGCTAGGTACAATCCGCGTTCGAACGCGACGCGATGCGTTCGCGGCGCAGGCGTGTTACTATTTTTTAAGACGCTTTGCATGGAGGGGTTCCGCTTTGCCGTTATACGAATACAAGTGTGAGAAGTGTGGCAACCAATTCGAGAAAATCGAAAACCATTCGGCGCCTACGACGCGGAAGTGCCCGAAATGCGGCGGGAAGGCGCAACGGATGATTTCGGCCGCGGGGATCCAGTTCAAAGGCTCGGGATGGTACGTGACGGATTACAAGGGCAAGAATTCCGGCGCTACTTCGGTAGAAGGTTCGGGCGATGGCAATTCGGCGAAATCGGCGGATACGTCTTCGGACTCGAAGCCGACGGAGTCAAAGGCTGCCGACTCGAAATCAAGCGAATCAAAATCGAGCGACGCGAAGTCTTCCAGCGAGAAGGGGACAGCGAAGAAAAAGAAGTGAAGTACGCAGCGCTTTTGTAGCGGCGGGTCTTTAAGACCGCCAGGTGATAGGCACAGATTTGATCGTTGCGCTATATCCGCAGGGCGCGATGTTACAGCTTCAGCTCTTTCAGATACGCACGAAATTCGTCGCCGAAATGGGGATTTTGCAATGCCAGTTCCACCGTAGCTTTCAGAAATCCTAGTTTGTTTCCCGCGTCGTGCGTTTTTCCCGGGTGAACGTGCGCCCACAGTCCCTGTTTTGCAGCTAAAGCTCTTAGGCCATCGGTGAGCTGAATTTCGCCTCCCGCTCCGGGTTTCGTTTCGTAGAGGTAATCGAAAATCTCCGGAGGCAACACGTAGCGGCCCGAGACACCTAAGTTTGAGGGCGCTTGCCCGGGCTTCGGTTTTTCGACCATATCGTTCAGACGCAACACGCTCTCACCCCAGCGCGCCTGGTTTCCCGGGCTCGCGGCGATCACGCCATAGAATTGCAGTTCCTTGGCTTCGACTTCTTGCACCGTGATTGCACCCTGGCCGGTCTCTTCATATATTTCAATGAGCGCGCGCGTGGCGGGAACCGGGCTTTCCATAATGACGTCGCCCAGCAGCACGGCGAACGGTTCGTCGCCCACAAGTTCGCGCGCGCTCAATACCGCGTGCCCCAGTCCGAGAGCTTCGTTCTGGCGCGTGTAACTGAAATGAATCCCGCCGCTGATCTCGCGCACCATTTGCGCTTGCTCGGACTTACCGTGTTCTTCGAGGAAGTGTTCGAGCTCGGGAGCAAAATCGAAATGATCTTCGATGGCGCTCTTGCGGCGGCCGGTGACGAAAATCACATTTTCGATTCCCGACGCGATGCATTCTTCGACGGCGTATTGAATCAGCGGCTTGTCCACCACAGGAAGCATTTCCTTGGGCATGGCTTTGGTGGCAGGCAAAAAACGTGTTCCCAGGCCTGCGACTGGCAGCACAGCTTTGCGCACACGCTTCTTACTTGAGCTCATAGTCCTCGTATCCGGCGCTTTTCTGCGCCCGTGCGGCCGAGAATCGCCGCGCGATTTCGTTTTTACGCGCTTGAGTCGTTCGGCTGTGGAAGCGACGTCGTGGGCGTTCGTAAATGCAACGCTTCCGTCGAGGCGGTGCATGCGGGCGAGTGGCCCACAACCCTATGCTACCATAAACGTTGTGGGCTCCGAGCGGGCCGGATTCGAGACATTTTTGAGCGCGCAATCCAAAATCATTCTCGGGATTGAATCTTCTTGCGACGAAACCGCCGCCGCCGTGGTTTCGGGCGGCGAACGCATTCTCTCGAGCATTGTGGCGTCGCAAATCGCGATTCACCGAAAATATGGTGGAGTCGTGCCGGAGCTGGCCTCGCGCGAGCATTTGCGGCAGATTGTGCCGGTGGTGCGCGAGGCCGTCGAGCAGGCGGGAATCACTTTGCAGAATGTGGATGCGGTGGCCGTGACGCGCGGGCCGGGACTGGTGGGCGCGCTGCTCGTCGGAATCACGTATGGCAAGGTGCTGGCGCAGGCGCTGGGGAAGCCGCTGATCGGCGTGAATCATCTGGAAGGGCACGTCCACGCAGTGTTTCTCGAGGCGGCTGCCGCCGGATTGCCGCGACCCGCAATGCCCGCTGTGTGCTTGATTGTTTCCGGCGGGCACACCGTGATTTATTTCGTCAAGTCTGAAGTACAAAACGGCGCTGCGCATTTTTCCTATACGCGCGTCGGCGGGACGCGCGACGATGCTGCCGGCGAAGCATACGACAAAGTCGCGCGATTGCTCGCGCTCGGATATCCCGGCGGTCCGGTGTTGGATCAACTCGCGGCGCATGGCGATGCGCGGGCCATTCGATTTAATGAGCCCAAGATGCGCGGGAACGTCTTCGATTTCAGTTTCAGCGGGATCAAGACGGCAGTGCTATATCACCTGCGGCGTCACTCCGAACTGCAAGCGGAAATTGACACACGCAAGGAAGCGCTCGCTCGCGGCGAGCGCGGCGCGGATGCGTTGCGGCGGCTATCGAGTGCCGCGACGCTGGATTTGGTCGCAAGTTTTCAGCGCGCCGTGGTAGATGATCTTGTTACGCGCACGATTGCGGCGGCGCAGCAAAGCGGGGCGCGTTCGATCCTGGTCTCAGGAGGCGTGGCCGCCAATCGCGAGCTGCGCGCCAGATTTGCAGGCGAAGCGAAGCGCCACAAGATCGACGTTTTCTTCCCCAGCCGCGCGCTTTCGACCGACAATGCCGCAATGATCGCTGCTGCAGGCTACCCGCGTTTTGTGGCGGGCCAGCACGAAGATGCAACATTGAACGCCGAACCGAATCTTCCGCTCGTCTGAAGATCCCTCAAATTTGTCGCCGCACGCGTACAACGACCCGGCGCCGGTCAAGATTGCGTTAGCTCAACGTGAAAAGACGGCGCCGTGTGGTGCGCCCGTGCCCTTCCATCCGTGCGGCCACTCACGTTCGTCGAAGCTGAAGCCAGCCTGTCCGTCCATGTCACGAAAAGCCTCATCGAGTGTGACGGCCCCCGTCGCTTGGTCCAGTTTCAGCAAGTAAAGACGGTGGTCTACGGCTGATCCACTGGAAGTCACTACCAGACGCTGAGTCTTTGGGCCCCACGCCGTCCAGTGTGGAGCGTATGTGTCGGTCAGCTTCAATCGCGATACTTCCACCGGCTTCGCCGCATTCGAAATATCGAGCACGATCAAACCATGCATCGCCGGCACGCTCTGAACCAGGTAATGGCCCACAATTGTGGGCACCCCGCACCAGTTCCCCGGGAAGGTGTACACGAGTTGCGATTTGGGCTCGTCCTTGTCCACCCCAGTAATGCGCTCGAGTCCGCAGCCGAGCGTTTGGACAAAGATGGAGCCATCGGGACCAAGACGCGGCTCTTCGGGACTGATCTGAGCGTAACGATTTTCCCCGACGTCGAAGTAGGCAGTCTTCAGAAGTTTCAGATCAGATAGACGCCACATTTGATAAGTCACGCCGCTAAAAATATCTTGCGAGTGCATGGAAGAGTTCGTGGAAACGACGCGGTCCAGTTTGGGAAGGACGACGAGGCTGTAAGGCATCAACAAAGCGTCGGGAAATGCCGGGTCCGCGTTACTGGCAGAACGAATCACCTTACCCTGGTCATCAATTTCCACCAAGCCGCCCGTTGCGCCCGTCTGCTTTTCACTGGCGCCATGGTGCGCGTGCTGAAACGTGGCCAGCACATTGCCGTCGGGTAGCCTCAGGTACGAGTGAGGATGCATGTACCCGGCCATATCCGTAAACGACGTCACGACGGTGGGGTGCAGCGGATCGCGGACGTCGAAAATGAAAGTCCGGCCCGCGTCGTGATCGTTGGCAAAAAGCCTCCCGCTCGCAGACATGGTGTATTCCGTGTGATGCGCCCGCATGGTCTGTTGATCGGTCGTTTGAGTCATTACTAAACGTCCATAGGACGCTGACGAAGGGTCAGCATCAATCACAGCGAGAAAGTCATTGCCCTTGAGTGCCGAGTCGCCGGACCAAACAAACAGGTAGTCCTGGGGGGCCGTGGTGTTCTTGTCCTGAGATTGTAACGGAAGAATGACGACGCAAAAGGCGGCGGTAAAGGCGAGCAAGAAACGTAACATGGAGGCCCTATTCCTCGATAGTTGGTTTACTGTTGCGAGAGCATATCATCAGCCGCGTAATGTAGCGTGCAAAAGTCGATTTCGGCTAATTGGTAGAAGATATTAAATCAACGGAGGTTCGTAGATGTAGGCCATGCCGTCGCGGGTCATGGCGTAGGCCTTGGAGCCGTCCACGCTCCAGCGCAGGTCTACGATGCCTTCGGCGGCATATTCGTCGAACATGGTTTTGCGGCTGAGGTCCACCAGGAACAGCCTGCCCTTTGCGGAATTCTTGAGCCACGAACTGTAGCAAAGGCACAGCGGCAGGTGCGGATGGCAAACGCACAATTCCGCTCCGAAGGGGAGCGATTCGAAACACATGCTCTGCTCGTCGAGCTGATAGGCTTGCCCGGCGGCGCAGTAAACGATCTGTTTGCTGTCCGGCGTCCACGTTAGATCGGTAATGTGCCCCTGCGCTTGAAACACGTTTTGTTTGCGTAGCGTGGGCACATCGGCGAGGACGATGGAATCGTCGGCCCAATCGCCGTGAATTTCGATCACCGACGCGAGCGATTTTTCGTCGGGGCTGAAGACGGTACGTCCATAGCCGCCGAATGCGCCTTCTTCGCCGAATTCGGCCTCATAGGTTTGGCGTTCGAACCAATCGGGGACGCCCATTTCGCTCGTAGGCACAGCGTTGAAGGGAAGCGCGTTGCAGCTCGCCGTCCAGAGACGCAGGGACGCTTGTTTGCCGCCCCTCGATGCCGCCGCGAAATAAATGCCTTGGTCCGACCAAACCAACGTGCCGGGAAAATTGCCGAATTCACCGAACGTGCCGAGCAGCATTTGCTGCTGCAGATCGAAAATATGGAGAGAGGGTTGCCACGCTCCCCACGCAGCAACCAGATGACGCGCCACCGGAGACCACGCGAACGCAGCAGGAAGTTCTTTCTCCGACGCCGGATGTTCTCCGGGCACCGAGAGTGCGAGAGTCGGAACGCTCAATTCGATGTCGTACAAGACCACCCGTTGCGCTCCTGCGTGAGCATTGGGCGAAATGACGCTCACGGCGCCCGTAGCAGAAATTGCAAGGCCCGGCGTGTGTCCGGGGAAAACCTTCTTGACGAGCCAATTGGAGTCGCGCGCGAGGTCGCGCAATCCACGCACCACGAGCGCTGCGGAACGCATCGCCAGCCCCTGCGCGCCAGCCCGTACAATTTGCTGACCCGGCTGTTGGTTCGCATGTTGCGGGTGCGATTTTTCGTGAGTGTCTACGGGCATGATTTCGTCACTGGCCTGACGGTTGATGTCCCGGCAATTGAGCTCCCGGTGACGCAGGCTGCTCCAGGCGACGCTTGGCTTGCGCGATCTGGTCGTCCACTTTCGAGATCATTTCTTTCAGTACGTCGCGCCCGTGACTTTGCGCTTCGTCCACGCGCACTTTCAGCTGATGCAAATCCGAACGTAGCAGCTCCTGCAATTCCGCTTCGATTTCCGCGAGTCGGCCGCGCGCCTGGCTGATGCGGCGAATCACGCGGATCAGTTCCGCGCCGGGGCCTTCGCCTTGTACAGCGTCGGGACTCCATTCATATTCGGTGAAAATCTTGTTGAGCTTGGCTTCATCGCCGCGCTCGTAGGCGTCGTTGGCCTCGGCCATCAATTGCTGGCGTTTGGCGCGGTCTTTGCGGTCGGAAGTTAGGTCGGGATGGATGCGTTTGGCGACTTCGCGATAAAGCCTCTTCATTTCCGGCGAAGATTCGAAAGCGCGGGGCGAGACGGTGTCCTTTTCGCCGGTCGTGGATTTCGTTTCGTCGGCGCGAGTACGCGCTTCCCGCGCCGCGCGTTGCGCCCGATCGTTCGATGGTTGCTCTTTCGCCGACCGCTCGGCGATGCTGGCCTTGAGTTCGTCGAGTTCCGCGTAGCGCGAGCCGACGTAATGCAAGTATTGCCGCTCGAACGCGCCCAGCTCCGCGCGCAAGTTTGCCGAACGGAGTTCGCGCTCGGCCAGCTCGGTCTCGATCGCGGTTTGCTCTTCGCGCTTGCGCGCCAGCTCCTGTTCTTCGGGATTTAACTGCGGACTTACCGTCGCCACCGGGAGACCCGAACGAGACGGCTTAGCAGCCGGGTCGGGGTTCGGTTGAGCGTCTGCCCAGGAGTTCGGCCCGGAGCCCGACCGGGTGTCCGGCGGGACGGCAGGGGTATCCGTCGCCTTCAGCGCCATGCGATTCGCCTCTGAGAGCTGCGCGACGCACCCGGCGAGTTATTTCCCAAGAGACCCAGGCGCCGCGGCTCGCTTCCTAAATTGTAGAATGCCGGACCCGGGCGAAGGCCGGTTCCGTACGCGTGGTTTCCAGAACGCGAAAACTGGCCTTAGGTACAGGGCCAAGCGCGCGTTGCTGAGACGGGGTCCCCTTCGATAAGGTACATGGCAACCACCCACCGATGTGCGCACAAGAAGTCTCAGGTGGCAGCCAACATCGTGGGCGACTTGCCGCCGCCTTTGCAGCGTTGGCCTGAGCGCGATCAAGCAGGCGAGGCAAGCCTCGCCCAAGAAAGGCGGGAGCAAACTCCCGCACTCCAAAATGGTCGGGAGCCGCAGCAAACTTGGCAGCCGCTGACGTGAGGCGCCCCGTTAGACGAGAAGCGGCCAAATTGGACGCGCCCAGCGCTCCGATGGCACCGACCTATCCTTTCCCGCGCAGCAGCGTCTTTCTACAATTACCGTGAATCCAATCGAACCGGGGAGCAACTACCATGACCGAGACGCCACAGCAATATATCCAGCGGATTTTGGGAAATTTGGAAAGCCCAGAACCGCTAAAAGTGCAAGCCGGCACTGCAAAGAAAATTGAAAAGCTATTGAAGGGCATACCACCAGCCAAGTTGCGCAAGCGCCCAGCGCCTGACAAGTGGTCCATCACGGAAATTGTGACGCACCTGGCGGACACCGAAATGGTCTGCGGATATCGTATGCGGATGATTCTTGCCACTCCTGGAACGCCGATTCCCGCGTTCAATCAGGATGTTTGGGTCACGGCCGGGCACTACGATAAACGCGACGCGCGTAAGTCGCTCGAGCAATTCCGCGCGGTGCGTGAGGCCAACCTCGCGCTGCTGAAGACGCTCACGCGCGAGCAGTGGAAGTACCACGGCATTCACGCGGAGCGCGGGGAGGAAAGCATCGAGCACATCGTGCGCATGTTCGCCGGCCACGACATCAATCACACGAAACAGATCGAGGCCATCGTAGCGCGGAAGCGATCACCGTCAATGAAGAAGCGCTAAGCAATGCGCAATTTGGAGTGCGGCGGCTTGCCGCCGCTTTGTCTAGCAATTTCGCACGGCACAAATGCAACTTGCGAGAGGCTTGCCTGGCCTGGCTAGTTCGAGGAGTGCTGCCTCAAACGGTAAGGGCGGTGGCAAGCCACCGCACTCCAAAATGATTGGGAGGCACACGGCGGTCTGGCGGGCACGCACAAAAAAAAGGCACGATCTTTGCAGATCGTGCCCGGCCAGAGAGTTACGAAAATCTTACTCCGGAATTGGCGCTGTCTCCGGCATTTGCAGCTTGGCTTTGGCCAGCGCGCGGACGAGGTTGGCTTCAACAGCCGACTCGGAGGTGTTGCGCACCGTGGCCAGTTCGCTGACGAGCAAATACTTTGCCCGTTCCAGCATTTTCTTTTCGCGGAAGGAAAGCGGCTTGGTCCGGCTGAGCGCTACGAGGCCTTTCAGCACCGCGGCGACTTCCATCAGCGAGCCCGTGCGCATCCGGTCCGAATTTTCCTTGAAGCGGTGTTTCCAATCGTGGTGGGAAGCGGAGCGGCCCTTTTCCAAAAACGAAATCACCGCGCCGGCTTGGGTATTTCGAATAATGGGGCGCAGGCCAACACATTCCACGTTCGTCTGCGGCACCATTACTTTCAAACCGCTCGAGACGATTTTAAGCATGTAAAACCGTTCCGACCGTCCGTTCACGTACCCGTAACTGATTTGTTCGATTACACCGACACCATGGTTCGGATATACCACTTTCTCGCCTAGCTTAAACTCCATAGACATGGACATAGGTGGAAATCCCCTCCCCGAAAAGCATATTGAAAGTTTAGGCACATGCGTCATAAACGTCAAGATAAATGGGTGGATTTGGAGGGCGTCTCAGGAGCGAGAAATCGAATGTTTTCAGTAAGATTGGCCCCGAAATTGCCCTATAATTGTGCTCGTGCTCATCCTCGCCTTGGATACCTCTTCGCCTTTCGGAAGCGTCGCCGTTCTGCGAGATCACACAACAATGGGGGTTATTTCGACGCGCGGGGAGGAAAACTACTCGTCGCGGATGTTCCGCCATCTGGAATTTCTGCTGAATGAACTGTCCCTCAGGCTTGATCAGTTCGATTTATTCGCGGTTTCCGCGGGTCCTGGGTCGTTCACAGGGCTGCGCGTGGGGCTGACCGCTGCAAAGGGCTGGGCGGAGGTTTACAACAAGCCCGTGGCTGGGATCAGCGCTCTGGAAGCGGTGGCAATCCAATCGTGGGTGACGACTCCCGTTGTGGTGCCGGTGCTGGATGCCCGGCGAGGGCAAGTTTATTTCGGCTTTTACCGCCGGACGGACGTCGGGTTGGCGTTGGACGGCGAAGAGTTCGTGGTAACCCCCCAAGAATTCATAACAAAGTTGCGCGGGGAGGTGCGCGATTACACTCTGACGCTCGTGACCCCAGACCACGAGCTCGTCTCCGCACTTGCCCCGCACTTCGAGCCAGATCTCGCGGCGGTCGAGACGGTTTCGGGCGTGCTTGCTCCATTTATTGGACGCATCGGGTACGAGCGTGGGCTGCGCGGCGAGGTCAGCGACGCATTAACGTTGGATGCAAACTACGTGCGGCGCACGGACGCCGAAATGAAGTGGAAGGATAGCTAGCCGCCCGCATGATTCGAGCGCTGGAATCTCGCGACATTGAGTGGGTGCTGGCGATTCAAGCTGTGTGCCCTGAAATTGCGCAGTGGACTATGTGGGATTACGACCGCGTCGCAAGGGGCGAGATGGCCGGCTGGGTGGCGGAAGAAAACGGTGAAGTAATCGGATTTCTGGTTGGGCGGCGAGTGACAAGCGACCTGGAGATTTTGAATTTCGCCGTGCGTGCCGATGACCGCCGCCGTGGAATTGGCGCGGAGCTTCTGCGCGCCGCACTCGATTGGGCGCACGCCTTCCAAGCGGCGCACGCTATTCTCGAGGTGCGCGCGTCGAATCTAGCCGCGTTGCATTTCTACGAGAGGCACAGATTTGAAGTCGTGGGACGGCGCGCGCGTTACTACACGGCCCCCACCGAAGACGCGCTGCTGCTCACAGCGACGCTCGGGTAAGTCCGTGCGTGAAATCCATGGCCTTGTGTTAATCCCCCGCGACCCAAAACACGCAATCAATCTGATACTGTAAGCGGCGACGACATGAACGAGGGCAATGTGCATCTGGAAGAAACTAGCCTGCAACTTGTAAGAGACGCCCTGAAAAAGCTGGACGACGGGTTCGCATCGTTGCCGGCGATTTCCAATGATTTCGCGCAGGATTCACGATTGGCAGCGGTAATGACCGAAGTCGCGGCGAAAATGCAGGACAATTACCCATATTTCCATCCTTTGTATGCAGGACAGATGCTGAAGCCTCCGCATCCGATCGCGCGCGCGGCCTATGCGCTGGCCACTTGGATCAATCCGAACAATCACGCTCTCGATGGCGGTCGCGCCAGTTCCGCCATGGAGAAAGAAGCCGTTGCGCAGATCGCGGAGATGTTCGGCTGGAAGGAATTTCTAGGCCATCTTTGCGGAGGCGGCACCATGGCCAATCTGGAGGCGCTTTGGGTCGCCGGACAGCTTCAGCGTGGAAAGAAAATCCTGGCGTCGGACCAAGCGCATTACACGCATCACCGCATTTCCTCCGTTCTGCGATTGCCGTTTGCAGAAGTGCCTTCGGACAGTCAAGGCCGCATGAACGTGAAGGCTCTGGAAAAGATGCTCGAAACCGCCGACGTCGGCTGTGTCGTCGCGACTCTGGGAACTACCGGGACGGGTTGCGTTGATCCCTTGCCAGAAATTTTTCGTCTGCGCGACCGCTACGGATTTCGCGTGCACGTGGACTCAGCTTATGGCGGATATTTCACGCTGGCCGCGAATCTCACTGCCGAAACTCGCGCTAGCTACGATTTAATCGGCCACGCGGATTCCGTCGTCATTGACCCGCACAAGCATGGGCTGCAGCCCTATGGTTGCGGCTGCGTCCTTTTTCGCGATCCCAGCGTAGGAGCTATCTACAAGCACCAATCCCCGTACACGTATTTCACTTCTTCCGAGCTGCATCTGGGCGAAATTAGCCTGGAATGTTCCCGTCCGGGGGCTTCGGCCGTCGCACTATGGGCCACCCAACGCTTGCTGCCATTGGTTCGGGGCGGGGAGTTCGCCGCCATGCTCGAGGCAAACCGAGATGCCGCAGCGCAGCTTTGGCAGCGACTGGTGAGCGATACGCGATGGCTGGCGCCTTTCGCCCCGGAACTCGACATCGTGGTCTGGGCGCCTCGCGCGAATTCCGCCACGGAAATTTCAGAATTGTCGCAACGCGTCTTCGACGCGGCCGCGAAGCAAGATCTGCATTTTGCGCTGATTCACTTGCCAACACGATTTTTCGCGTCCCTCCAGAGCGCCGCCGCCCGCTCTGATCGCGAAACGGTCCTGTGCCTGCGTTCGGTGTTGATGAAGCCGGAGCACCGCGACTGGCTCGACCGCATTTGGGCAATTCTGTCGAGCGTTGCGGACGAAGTCTTGACTCAATGATCGCCCGGGAACTTCGTCGAAGAACAGTAGATCGTGCCTTCCCAGACTGTGTTCCACATTGAATCCCGACTAGCAAATCTTGCCTATTGGCTTCCACAGGCCAACTGTGCTAATTGTTACGATTATGTGAACGCCAATCCAACCTGGAGGGAACGAATGCCGATTACGACGCACGATATCCGGCAGGCCCTGATGGAATCGAACCAGGAGTACCGCAAGCTCTTCGAAGAACACTCCCGCTGTGAATCCCAGCTTCAGCAACTCGTCGGACAATCCTACTGGAACGTGGAAGACCTCGAAATGGAAGTATCGCTCAAGAAAATGAAACTGCACCTCAAGGACATGATGGAGCTGATTGTGGCCAGTTACCACAGTCAAATGGTCCATCACTGACCAGTTTCATCGTTTAACCCTCCAACGGTCCGCGAACTTCTGTCGTACAATACTGGTGCATTCATTTATCATCTGAACCGCAATAATTCGCGAAGCGGAAGCTTGCGCATCCGGTGTGCTTCTGCGAACCAAGGAACCCACTCTATTCATGGTTAAGGACGCATACCGATTCGCACTGCCGCCGCTGATTGTGGGCGCGTTGTGCCTTATCCCCGGCTGGAAATGGCCCGGAGGAATTCTGATTTTTTTCGGGCTCTTCATTTTCTATTTTTTCCGTGACCCGCAGCGCACCATTCCGTCCGATGCCGGTTTGATCGTATCTCCGGCGGACGGTCGCGTCGTCGAGATCGTGGATGAAATGCTCGATTCCGTCGTCGGTCATCGCATCAGCATATTTCTTTCGATCTGGGATGTGCACGTCCAGCGCGCACCGGCAGGTGGACGGGTCGCCGACTTGGTTTATCGCCCAGGACGCTTCTACGCGGCCCTGCGCTCGGCGGCGTCCCGCGAAAATGAACAGAATATTATCTACATGCACACTCCCGCAGGCCCGTTGGTCTTCAAACAAATCGCCGGAGCAATCGCGCGGCGCGTGATATGCTGGAAACGCGAAGGCGAAGAAGTTGCGATGGGCGAGCGCGTTGGCCTGATTCGCTTCGGCTCGCGTGTGGATGTCTGGTTGCCTCTCGCAACAGAAGTGATTGTGAGGCGTGGGCAGAAAGTCAAAGGGGGCGAAAGCATACTGGCGAAATGGAATTTAACGGCATAGATCCCATCGGACCCGAAGAAGGTGCGCGCCGCCCTTTCCGCAATCATCGTCTCCGGCGCGGCGTTTATATCCTCCCCAGCGCGTTTACCGTTGCCAACATGCTTTGTGGGTATTACGCGATCCTCGCCACCCTCGACGGAAAAATCACTGATTTCGACAACGCCGCCATGGCCATCGGCCTGGCCTGGCTTTTCGATTCGCTCGATGGACGAATCGCTCGCGCCATGAAGACCGAGAGCGAGTTCGGCAAGGAATTCGATTCGCTTGCGGACATCGTCAGCTTCGGCGTCGCGCCCGCATTTCTGGCGTACGCTTGGGGAATTCGCGCTGCAGCGGCCGCAAACGCGCCCGAAGCGCTCCATCTCACGCAACTCGGATGGCTTATCGGTTTTGTCTTTGTCGCCTGCTGCGCGTGGCGTCTGGCCCGATTCAATATTCACGGCATGGCGCCGGGGGGCAATCGTTACTTCGCCGGAATGCCCACACCGGCCGCTGCAGGAATGATTGCGGCTACTGTTCATTTTGCGCACGGACATCCCCTGGAGGATGTTCGAGTTTCGTTCCTATGGCTCGCACTGGTCGTGGGGCTGGGTGTATTGATGTCCAGCACGATCCGCTATTTCAGCTTTAAGGATTTGCCGTTGACGCGTCGCCAGCCGTCGCTCGCCGTGGTTTTGCTGGCTCTTCTCGTTGGCGCTGTCGTTTATTTCTCCCATCAGACTCTTCTGCTGGTCACTGCTGTTTATACTGCTCACGGTCCAGTCATGCAGCTTGTGCGCACGGTGCGGCACCGGCTTGCTTCGCGGCCCGCTTAGAACATGCCCTCCGGGCACGAACTATCGAATCGCGTTGCCATCGTGGGCGCGTCTTCCTTGCGTGGCAAGGAACTGAAGCTCGTTCTCGAAGAGCGCAATTTTCCCACGAGCGATATTGTGTTGCTTGACGAGCCCGTGGTGGCCGGCACGCTTACGCAGGCCGGCGGCGAACCTACCGTCATTCGTGCGCTGGACGAAGAGAGCTTCGAGGGCGCGCGCTTCGCGTTTTTTGCGGGATCACAGATAGACGCGGAACAAAATTGGAAAGCCGCGCAGCGCTCCGGCGCGACAGTCATCGATCTCACAGGAACTCTCGCGGCCAGCGGCCAATCTACGTCGTGGATTCCCGCGCTTTCGACGTTATTGCTGCCGCATCCAGGGTCGTATGCGACTGAAGGCGCTGCGCCCGGTTCGCACGCCGCGAACCGAGCGACATCAAACTCTTACTCCTCGCCCGGCTCTGGCGTAATTGTCGCGTGCACAGTTGCGGCAGCGCTCTCAAAATTGTCGCCGATGCGAACAGTCTTGCTCTTGTTCCCACCGGTTTCTGAGCGCGATCAGGCTGGCGTGGACGAACTGGAGAGTCAAACCGCCAACTTGCTTTCCTTCCGTCCAATCGCGCAGCCAGTTTTTGATGCGCAGGTAGCGTTCAACCTGCTTGCGGGATACGGAGAGGAATGCAAGCCGACACTCGCAGATCTGCGCGCTGCAATCGCGCGCGACACATCTGATTACCTCGCCGGCCGCGTGGCAGTTCCTGCCTTGCAATTGGTGCAGGCGCCGGTATTTTACGGATATGCCGTCGCGGCCTACGCGGAATTCGCGTCGCCTCCTCAGCGCGAGCAACTCGAAGCTGCTTTTGCGAGTCTAGGCGTGAAGGTCGGCGTGGCAGGAGATCCCGCGCCGACCAACGTTAGTGTGGCCGGCGAGAACGAAATCCATATCGCGCGCGTTGAGCCTGACCCCAGCGTTGCGGGCGGCGTATGGATTTGGGGCGTCGCCGATAACCTGCGTCTAGCGGCCGTGAACGCCGTGCGCATCGCGGAGGAATTGGTTGCGAAACCGGCTGTGCAGTAGGAGTTTGATCGCGATCGTTGCGCTGGCTACGGCATTGATTCCGGTTGGCTGTGGCTATCACGTTGCGGGCCGCTCAAGTGCGTTGCCATCCGAGTGGAAGACAGTTGCGATTCCCGCATTCAAGAACGATACGACGCGGTACCGCATCGAACAGCGCTTCACGGCGGCGGTGATCCGGCAATTTCTGCAACGCACGAAATATCGCATCGTTCAGGATCCCACCTCCGCCGACGCTGTTCTTCACGGCGAAGTGCTCTCGATCGAAACGAATCCGATGCTGTTTAATGCCACCACTGGACAAGTGACGACCATGCTGGTTACCGTGCACACCAAGGTCGAACTCATCGACAACCAATCGCAAAAGACCGTGTACCAGAACAACGACATGGTATTTCGCGACGAATACCAGATTTCTTCCGACGTGCAGAGCTTCTTCGAAGAGCAGGATCCGGCGCTCGAGCGCATGTCTCGCGATTTCGCGGCGCAACTTGTTTCCAACGTGACGGAGAATTTCTGATGCCCGAACTTTCGCCGGATAAATTGATCGAGCGGCTGGCCAAAGGCAAGACGGTCCCGGCGATTGTTTTGGAAGGTACCGACCCGTATCTGCGCGAAATGTGCCGCAACCAAATTATTGATTCCTACGTGCCAGAAGCGGTGCGCGACTGGGCGCTCGGTCGCATCACAGTGCGCGGTGGCGAGTGGAGCGAATTATTTCAACGCGCCGAAACGATGCCGATGCTGGCCTCGTGCCAGGTGGTGCTGGTTGATGGCGCAGAGTCCATTCAATCGCGCGCCAAGGATGGCGATGACGCTGATGATGAGGACGACGATGGCGACGATCCGCGCAAAGACACGCTGAAGGCCCTCGCGGAATATCTCGCAAAGCCTGCGCCGTTCACGGTGCTGATATTCGAAGTGCCGAAGCTTGATCACCGGCAGCGGCTTTACAAAGTGCTCGCCGAAAGCGCGGTGATCGTCGAATTGACGCTGGGCAACGAGTCTGCCGCGGCGCTCGCCGAACAAATGGCCAAAGAATTGGGCGTGGAAATCGAACGTGCGGCCGCCAACTTGCTCGCGGAAATTGTAAATAGTGAGCCGGCACGCATTCGTGTCGAGGTGCAAAAGCTTGCGGCGTATGTTCAGGGCCGCCGCGGTCGCATCACCTCTGCGGACGTCGAGGAACTGGTGCCCAAGGCGCGCAAGAACACCGTTTGGCAGCTCGCCGATATGCTGGCGACTCGCCGCCGCGCCGATGCTTTCGAATTTCTGGAGAATTTACTGCGCGAGGGAGAAGAACCGATCGGTTTGGTGGGTGTGCTGGCCTGGATGTACCGTAAGCTGATTGAAGCCCGCGATCTACCCGCGGGCATGAACGGTTTTCAGGCGGCACGCCCGCTGGGAATGCGTCCGGATGCCGCTGAAGCTGCAGTCCGCAATGCGCGTCGCATCCCGAAGAAGGATTTGCTGGCAGGCTTGTTAGCTCTTGCGGAAACCGATAGCCAACTGAAATCTTCGAATCCCAATCCTCGCGCGCTGATGGAATTTTTGATTGCGCGCCTTACCTCATCTGCATCTTCAGCGGCTGCTTCGTCCTGATCGCGCCCACCGATCCGCGCCCACCGATCTACAGATTCGTTATGAGGTTATTATTAGGATCCGCGGAATTGCGTTCGCCCACAGTTTCTCGCACGGCGCATTGCACGAGGTTCTACGCAGACGCCCCCGCTGCTCCCCGCGTCGGCTCAGTGCCTTGCTTTTCGTAAAGCGTGTAGAGAGCTTGGATATACTCTGCCTCGATGCGCACTAGTTCCGCGAAGGTTTGCGTGGCGTCGCGGGATCCATTCTTATGCAGCGCGAACGCCTCGTGCCGCCGTTCCGTGAATCTATCTTCTAGTATTTGCCAGGCTTCTTCGTTCATTCTGTCTCCTCTTGAGTGCACTACGTGCGCCGATTCTACACCAGTCCGGCCAATGCTATACCAGGACGGATCGCCTTCCGGAACTATTCTCGGTTCCGACGGAACCTAGTTTTTCGAGTGTCAACCTGGCTTGATTTCAGGGATTATTTCGCTCGGCTTGAACAACGTTTCCGCGGTGGCGCCAGTTGCGCGCGCGACTTCCGCGGCGATCTGCTCGAGATCGCGCTTGGCAAACCCCTCCGAAGTCACTTGGATTTTGCCATCGGGAGAGATCAGAAAAATCGAAGGAACGGAGGTGATACCGTATTGATTCGAAACGGGGTAGCCAGTGGAGTCGATTAGAGTAGGAAACTCGACATCGAATTCCTTGAAGAAGTCGCGTGTATCTCGAGCATCGTCCTGCGAAATACCCCACAGCGTGAATTTAGGACCAGCGTATGTTTGGTGCAGCCGCTCGAGGAACGGCGCCGTGAATTGGCAGGTCGGGCAGCTGACCTTGAAAAATGCGGCAACGACCGGCCCTTTTTTCAGCGCCTCTGCAAGTGTCACCGTTTCTCCGTTCGTGCTTGGCAGCGAAATCGCCGGCGCCTTGGCTCCTACAGGTAGAGCAGCCATTGGGTCCCTCCAAGATTTAACGAATGTGCCGCTTCAGGTTCATCGGTGCAGCCAACAACTATTGGATGTCCTGAAACACGCGCGGACGCACCTGTGAATCACCAAAGACCGGGGCACTAATGAATATTGCGGGTCTTCTTGCCGACATAATCCATCAGGAGGTATTGCCCGAGCGTGTAGGGAGTAGTGAAGTAGGCCTTGCCGCGGCAGAGCTCGGTGATCTTCTGAACGAAATGGACCAGGCTGTAGTCGCTCGAAAGCATGAAAGTATTGATCAAGATTCCGGCGCGCTTGCATTTCGCCACTTCTTCCATCGTTTGCGTGACGACCAGCGGGTCCAGGCCGAATGCGTTCTTGTAGATCCGTCCATCTTCGAGCGTCAAGGCGGAAGGTTTGCCGTCGGTAATCATCACAATTTGGCGCATGTCCTTTTTCTGCCGCGAGAGGATCCGCTGCGCCAGGCGCAGCCCTTCGCGCGTATTCGTGTAGTAAGGACCAACCTGCACGCGAGCCAACTTGCCGAGCGGAATCTCCTCCGCGCTATCGTGGAACAGTACGCAGTGCAGCGAATCGCCCGGATATTGCGTGCGAATCAGGTGTGACAGTGCGAGCGCCACGCGCTTCGCTGGCGTGAAGCGATCTTCGCCATACAGAATCATGCTGTGGCTGCAATCCAGCATCAAAACCGTGGCGCAGGAACTTTGGTATTCGCACTGATGAACCATCAGGTCGGGATAATCGAGCTCAATCGGAATTTGCGCGCCGTTGCGCTGCACGGCGTTGAAAAGCGTTCCGCTGATGTCCATATTCAGCGTGTCGCCGAATTCATAAAGCTTTGAGGTACCTCCAGATTCGACGCCGGTCGCGAGGTCGCGCGTATCATGCCGTCCAAAGCTGCTCTTGCCGAGCGACGCGAGCAAATCTTTGAGCGTCTTGAATCCCAGGAAATCCAGTGCCTTGTCGGTAATTTCAAAACGCGCTTCGATGTTCGGCTGAGCCTCGCCCACCTGACCGCCGGGAGTCTGCGACGGAGGCGGCGTCACCTGCGCGGGCCGGTCCGGGCGGGAAATAAATCCTTCCTCTTCCATGCGCTGCATAATTTGATTCACGATATCGCGCAATTCCTGATTCTGCGAAAGATCGGGATTCTGCAGCATCTGCTCCATCAGTTCCGGTGGAAGCAAATCGCCCTCCTGCAGGGCGCGGAGGATGGCTTCGCGAAGTTCGTCCATCATCTGTTCGCGGGAGCGCTCGGGATCCATCTCGTAGATTCCAAACTGCGATTCGAAGCCGCTTTGCAGCAGAAAATCCGAAAGTCGGCTCATCAGCTCCTGAAGATCGATATCATCAGCAGCGTTGGGCGCGTATTTTGAATAACGTGTAAATTTCATGAGTCCCTGCTGCTCTAGCGCTGAATTTCTTCAGTTAAATTGCCGGCGCGGCACGCGGCCCGACGGCTCTCGCGGGTCCCGGGGCTCTGGAGTCTTGCGCGCATCTGCGAAAAACCCGCGCTCCTCGCTACGATTGATGCGCTTATGCGCCCAAAGACCTTCGAGAATAAATTCTGCCGCGCTGGCCACGATTCCGGTGTCGTCTTTCTGGCTGACTTCGAGAACGCTCAAATTATCGAAGAGACCTTGAATTTTCTTCAGCTCTGCCACTACTTCGGAACTGGAAGCATTCGCGGGGATTTTCAGTTCGCCGCCCAGTTCGAACCACTGAATCACCGGTTGCATATTCGCGCCGGTGAAATACTGCGTGTAAGTCTTTCCGATGGCTGCGCGGATCAGTTCGCGGGCGATATTCTCGGCGCCACGAAGTTCGCCCTCATATTCCAGCTCGAATTTTCCGGTCATGGAAGGAATCGCGGCGTAAACGTCTGCGACACGCGCCACTACCGCGGAATCGCGGCTGCGCACAGCTCGTTGCTCGGCGCTACTCAACACGTTTTCAAGCGCGCTTATGGGTAGACGCTGGCTGACGCCGGAGCGCCGATCTACGCGCTTATCTTCGCGCGCCTGGAAGGCAACTTCTTCAACGATCTCGCGGACATATTGCGGAACTTCGACGCGCTTCCTATTGTCGCGCTCGGTCCACGATTCCTGCGAAGTGATCGACATGCCTTCTGCAACCGTGGCCGGATAATGCGTGCGAATTTCCGAGCCGATGCGATCTTTCAGCGGCGTGATTATTTTTCCGCGCGCCGTGTAGTCTTCCGGGTTCGCGGTGAATACCAGCAAGACGTCCAGCGCAAGCCGCACAGGATAACCTTTAATCTGCACATCGCCTTCCTGCATGATATTGAACAGCCCGACCTGGATTTTTCCAGCGAGGTCCGGCAGCTCGTTGATTGCAAAAATCCCGCGATTGGCGCGCGGCAACAGGCCGTAGTGAATCGTGAGTTCGTCCGAAAGATTTCTTCCGCTGCGCGCGGCTTTGATTGGGTCCACGTCGCCGATCATGTCCGCGATGGTCACGTCCGGCGTCGCGAGCTTTTCCACGTAACGCTGGTCACGCGGCAGCCACGCGATGGGCGTAGCGTCACCTTCCGCGGCAATGCGTTCGCGGCAGACCCGGCAAAGTGGCGCGTAAGGATGGTCATGAATTTCACAGCCCTCGACCACCGGGATATGCGGGTCCATAAATCCGACGAGCCCGCGAAGAATTCGCGATTTCGCCTGCCCGCGCAGCCCGAGCAAAATGAAATGATGCCGCGACAGGATCGCGTTGATGATTTGCGGCAGCACGGTGTCGTCATAGCCGTGCACTCCGGAAAACAGCGCTTCGCCCTTTTCCATTTTGCACATCAAATTTTCACGCAATTCCTGGCGGACGGTTCGGCGCGCGATTCTTTCTTCGGACCACTGGCTGCGGCGAAGTTCACCCAGGCTTTTCGGCAGTGAAGTCATGAGGGCCTCAGTTCCACGGAAGAAGCAACGCTCAATTTCGAGCGTCTCCGCTCATTATAGAGGAACGGAGGCTGCGGCGATACGTTCGTTTGGATTGATTCGATAGGCTAATTCACGCTGTGGCCGTTGCCCGCGGCTCTCCGGCGGACTCGGTGCCGCGGCTCCACGCGAGCAAGCAGGTTATTCATCCATTGCATGAGGAATTCCTGGCGCTGCGGCTCCGACCTGATTTCGAGCAGCGCTTGCTTTTCTTCGAGTTCGATCGGCAAACGGCAGGCAAGCTGATAAGAAAGCGGCCACAGCGGCTGTCGGCCGGTCGTCACCCAGAGCTGGCCGTGAATCAACGAATGACATTCCTGAAACAGCCCCAGAAGGCCCGCTTCCTCGCAGTCATCTATGGATTCGTGCAGCGGCGCCGCGGGCTCCGGCAGGTATTCGACGATCGCTTCGTGGTATTCCTTTTCCTGTAGCAGTTGCAACGCCCGGAATACGGCGCGCCCTTGGGTCAGGATGTCCATGCGACCGTCCGGATAGTCCTTGATCTTGCGCATGATCGCCGCGGTACACCCGAGCGTGGCAGCCCCTCTGTCGCTGACTAGAATGATTCCAAACTCATGGCTCTTGCGGAGGCAGTGGCCGATCATCACTTTGTAGCGCTGCTCGAAAATGTGAAGCGGAAGAGTGGCGCCTGGAAACAGCACTACGTTCAGGGGAAAAAGCGGAATACGATTGGTTCTCATAACTGTCAGCTACGACCCGCACTCGTGTGATCTGCGTGAGACTAGCGCATCAACGCCAGCGCGGCTTGCATTTCATCTCGCGCGTGCATGTCTCCTGCCTTCTGAGCCACCAGAATACCATCGGAGAGGAGTTTGCGCGCCTGTTCTAGTTTTCCGATGCGTGACAAATGCTGGCCGAATTGAAAGTAGCCAGCGACGTAGCTGGGGTTTGCGTCCAGCAGCTTTTCGAAATGGTCTGTGGCGGCATCATTGTCGCCGACTTTCATACACTCCAGCGCCAAACCGTAGCGCGCGAATGCGTCGGTTGGTTTTTCAGCCACAAATTGTTCCAAAACTTCGCGTCGCGACTTCTGCGTTTGGGTCATAGGCTCAAAACGCGTATTATAGCGGGCTTGAGCGCGCCCGCCAAGCCCGCACGATAGCGCATGTTTGCGTTTCACGCCCCGATTGGTTCGAGTGAATGGCAAAGAAAACGAAACCGAGCACAAAGGAATCTGCGAAGCCCACCGCTGGCAATGCGTTGCCGGGCAAGCCGGTCAAGGCATCGTCCTCCGAGATCGTCGAAATCGTGCTGCCGAACGACGCCAATTTGCTGGGCAACATGCTGGGTGGGCGCGTGATGCACCTGATTGACATTGCCGGTGCTCTGGCGGCGAATCGCCATTCCAACAGCCACGTGGTCACCGCTTCGGTAGACTATCTCGATTTTCGGTTTCCCATTCGCGTGGGGGAGTGGATTGTCCTGAAGTCGAGCGTGAACCGCGTATTCAACACGTCGATGGAAGTTGGCGTGAAGGTATTTGCGGAAAATATCCTGACTGGCGAGCGGCGCCACACCAGTACGGCATATGTCACGTTTGTGGCACTGGACGCCACTCACCAGCCTCATCGTGTGCCGCCGCTGATTCTAGAGACCGAGGATGAGCGCCGGCGCTACCGCGAAGCTGGGGAACGCCGCCGCGTGCGATTGCAGATGCGCCACAAGCTTCCGTTGGCGGATGCGTAGAAGCCTGTGAGATTGTCTAAAGTGTGCGCCCGTAACTCGCAGCGCGGTTTTGCCTGACCCCGAGGCTCGCGCGTCCGCATCAAAGCGATTGCAGATATTTTGTGACCGCTTCCGCCGCGTGAAATCCATTCTCGACGCACTTTCCGATCGCGGGGCCTTCCAGATAATTCCCGGCAAAAAATAATCCCGGTGTCTGACGTTCTGTTTCGCGAATCGCTTCCACGATATGCCCGTGGCCTAGATTGTACTGCGGCAGTGCGCGCAGATATCCCCAGACCGCGGTTTCTATCGGTGGCCCGGTGATCCCCAGGATGCGTGCATTTTCGCCCTGGACGAGTCGCGCAATCTCCTGTTCGGAATGTTTCACGACGTCTACATCCGTAGCGCCGCCGATAAAGCTCGTCGTCGTCACGGTGCCTTCACGAGCACGGCCCGGGAAAAGCGACGAATTCCACACCGTGCCGAGCGTCCGTATTTTTTCGCTGCGTGGGACTAGGAATCCGAAACCTTCGAGCGGATCGCCGACCTGCTGGCGATAATAGTTAGCCGCGACAACAGCCACCGGCGCATACGGAATGCCGCAGAGGACGTGCGCGAGATGCGAGGACACCGAAGAAGCGAGCATCGTTCCGGCGGCGTACGCGGGTGCGGCAACGACAACCGCGCTCGCGGACGCGTGTTGCTCGCGGCTCTGCCGACGCGCACGAATTTCATAGGGACCGCCGTCAGCTCCACGAGCACGGCGAATTTCGAGCACCGATGTTCCCGTCTGGAGACGCTCACCGAGGCTGTCAGCCATTGCGCGCGGCAGAGCGGCTAGGCCGCGCCGAAAGGAGCAAAGCGATGGCGGACCGCCGCCTTTTGCCTTTGGCGGCCGAGATTTCATTGCTCCGCGCAGGACGCTGCCGTATTCGCGTTCCCACTCGTCGAGCGAGGGGAACGCAGCCTTCAGGCTCAATTGTTCGGGATCCCCTGCGTACACTCCGGAAACGAACGGCGCCACGAGGTATTCCAGAATTTCGTGTCCAAATTTGCGGCGAACAAAATTTGCTACCGTTTCCTCTTCGCTTGGCGGTTTTGTGCGCTTGAAAGCTTCCGTCGCAATTTTCCAGCGCGATCCGGGGCGGAGCAACGAAGAAGCAAGCAAGGCCTGCGGCGACATCGGGATTTTGCGCAGATGCCCGTGAAGAAAGACATATCGCGGTGCGCGAGGGTCGGCCTTTTGTAGCTCACCTTCAATGCCGAGCTCGCGGATTAGCTCGAGCAGAGCATCAGTACCCTGAAAACTCTGGGGCCCGGCTTCGAAAAGAAGCCCATCCTTCTCGACGGTATCAATCAGGCCACCAGGGCGATCGGAAGACTCCAGAAGAGCGACGTCGACACCCGATTGGTGCAAACGGTACGCACAGGCCAATCCGCAAATCCCCGCGCCAATCACGGCCACTCTTGTGGGATTTGGCATCTGCGCGGCTCGTCAGAGCGTCTTCGAGAAAAGCGGCCGCTGGTCCATTTGTTGTTCGTGGAGGTAGCGATCGAAGGTCATCGCGATGTTGCGTATAAAAATGCGGCCAAGAGAAGTGACCCTAATTTGACCTGAATCGAGCGCGACCAGCCCTTCGTCACGGGCTTCTTTGAGCCGCGTCAGTTCGGACGCAAAATATTCGTCGAAAGATATCGCGAACTGCCGCTCGACCTCGTCTTTCGGAATCACGGTGTGGCACAGCAGCCTACCGATCACTGCGCGGCGAAGCACGTCGTCGGCCGACAGGCGATAGCCGCGCATGGTGGCGATTCCGCGCGCGCCGACGGTATCCTGATAAGCCGGGACCTCACGGCGATTTTGCGCGTAAGCTTCGCCGATCGAACTGATGGCGCTCACGCCCATGCCGTAGAGGTCCGCGCCCGCCTTCGTCGTATAACCCTGAAAATTCCGGTGTAGCGTGCGATTTTGCTGGGCAATCGCAAGCTCGTCACCAGGCCGCGCAAAATGATCCATCCCGATGTACAAATATCCTGCATCGAGAAACCGTTCGAGGCCTACGCGGAAAATGCGGAACTTCTCCATGCCTTCGGGTAGATACATCTGAAACGAGCCCTGCTGCTTCTTCAACCACGGCACGTGCGCGTAGCTGAACATCGCGACGCGGTCCGGGGCAAGCGTCAGGGTACGGTCAATCGTGTCTTTAAAACTCGCAGCGGTTTGATGCGGGAGGCCATAAATTAGGTCAACGTTGAGGCTTTCGAATCCCAGCTCTCGGGCGGCAACTATTAGATCGCGGGTGAGATCGTAAGGCTGCACGCGGTGAATCGTTTCCTGCACCTTCGGCTGGAAATCTTGAATGCCCATGCTGAGGCGGTTGAACCCGAGACGCCGAAGGCTTTCCAGATGCGCACGATTGGTGACGCGCGGATCAATTTCAATTCCGATCTCGGCGTCAGGTGAAAATGAAAACCGCTCGCGCGTGTAACAGAAGAGGTCTTCCATCTGCGCGGGTGTCAAATAAGTCGGCGTGCCGCCGCCCCAATGAAGTTGAATCACCGGACGCTTTTTGGAAACATGTCGGCTGACGTGATCAATCTCGCGTTTCAGTGCCTCGAGATAGGGGATTGCGACTTTCTTGTCTTTTTGAATGGAGACGTTGCAAGCACAAAACAAGCAGAGGCTTTCGCAGAAGGGGATATGCATGTAGAGCGAAAGCGGCGTAGCCTTTTCCTCGGCACGCGCATAGAAGGATTCAAGATCGTCGGGACCGAAATCATCTTTCCAGACAGGAGCCGTGGGATAGCTCGTATAGCGCGGGCCGGGCCGATTATATTTTTCCAAAGTGGCGTCGGTGAGCTGCCCGACCTCGAATTTGTCCGCCGCTTTCGTCGTTGCGTCCGCCATACCTGATCCGTTCAACCGATTTCCGCGCGCGCCGGCACTCGGGCCGCTTTGCCCGCTTCCACGAATGCTTTCGCATTGGCTACTGGAGTCGTTGGCAGAATTCCGTGGCCCAGATTCAAAATATGCCCAAGGCCACCCGTTTTTTCCACGGCAGCCTGCGCCGCCTGACGCACAGCAGATTGAGTGCCAAGCAAAATCGCGGGATCCACGTTACCTTGCAAGGCCACGTTGCGGCCAAGCGTCTGACGAGCTTCTGCCAAATCCGTACGCCAATCCATGCTCACCACGTCCGCGCCCGATCGCGCGAGGCCTTCGAGCAAATGCCCTGAGCCCTTTGCGTACAAAATATTCGGCACACTCGAGTGGCCGAGCAACTCATAAACCATTCTGGTCGCAGGGAGCTCGAACGCATCATAATCCGCTTGACTGAGTTCCCCTGCCCAGGTGTCAAAAAGTTGAAGGACTGCCGCGCCCGCCGCGATTTGGGATTTCAAATACTGCGCGGTGGCACGCGCGACGCGCTCGAGAAGTTCTCTCACAATTTCAGGTTCCGAGCGCAACATCTGCTTGGCGTACGAAATGTCGCCACGCGTTTGGCCCTCGATCATGTAACAAGCGAGCGTCCAAGGGGCAGCGGCGAAGCCAATCACCGGCACGTCAGGTCCCACTTCTTCACGAATGAGACGAATCGCATCGCCAACGAATCGCGTCTCGCCCTCGGGGTCAAAATCGCGCAAGCGCCGTACCGCCGCCAAATCTCGCACGGGATTCGACAGAATTGGGCCTGAATCCGGCACATCCAGTGGCAACCCCATCGCTTCCGCAACAATCAATATGTCGGAAAAAACGATGACGGCGTCCACATCCAGAACGCGAAAGGGCTGTAGCGAGACTTCCGCCGCGACGTCAGGAGTTTTGCATATCTGCAAAAACGAATAATTCTTGCGCACAGCCTGATATTCCGGAAGGTATCGCCCCGCCTGGCGCATGATCCACACCGGAACGCGCTCGACCGGTTCAAAGCGGCAGGCGCGCAAGAACAGCTCTCTACGGTTTTCTACAGGGGTCATAGATTCCAAGTCATGATATCAGAAGGGGTTTGGACGCGCACATCGACGAACGGGAGCCGGCAGGAACTAGACTGCGCAACGCCCGCGCGATTGGCGCATCATAAGAGTTATAATCTACAGGCCGTTAGGGGAGTTTTCGCTGTTGACGACACACCTTCTGGGCGTTTTGAGCCTGGCACTGTATCTGGCGAGTTTTTTCTTCTATGCCAGAAATCTGTATGTGCCTAGTCTTTGGATCGGGCGCTTGGCCTCGCTCCTTCTCGCGGCAGGAATCGCGGCTCAGTATTGGGAGCTTTATCAACGTTCGCTCGCGTTGCACACCGTCCCCTACGACGATTTGTATGGCTCGATGTCGCTTTTTGCGTGGCTGCTCGGGCTCACGTACCTCGGCTTGGAAGTATTCCATCGTCAGCGCGCGGTTGGGGCGTTCGTGACGTTGCTTCTGGTTTGTTGGATCGTGCTGCTCGATGTGCTGATGCCGCATTCGCTTCCAGCTCCCTCGGTGCCTCGCGGGCCGATGTTTGCATTCCACGTCACGCTGAATACTTGGGCGTACGCGGCGTTTGCGCTTTCCTTTGTGCTTAGCGTGATCTATCTCGTCCAAGACCGCTTGCTGCGCTCGCGGAGGCTGGGGGTCCCATTCTGGCGGTTCCCAGCGCTGGACGTGCTGGATCGCATGGCACGCAGCAGTGTGTACGTTGGCCTCGTCGCGCTGGGGTTTGGCGTGGCGATGGGCCTCGTTTGGGAGCATCGGCTGAGCGGCGGTTATTCGCTGGGCGATCCGAAAGTGATCATCACGTTGGCCATCGTGGCAGTTTACGTCGCCTATTTGCTGCTTTCCCGGAACGCTAGCTGGCGCGGAGCGCGCGCAGCGCTGCTATGTGCGTTTAATTTCCTGGTAGTCCTGTTCAGCTATACATTCGTGAACTTGTATCTCACCAGGTTCCACCGATTCCTCTGATGACGACGACGGCAACCAATCCGATGCGTGCCGGAGCAATACGCATTCGTGTAGCTCTTATCGGCTGCAATCATCGCACCGCTCCGGTTGAGCTACGCGAGCGCATCGCGTTTTCGTCGCAGCAGGCCCTGCAAGCAGCCGATGAACTGCGGGACCGCGGAATTCTCGAAGAAGCCGTGGTGATTTCCACCTGCAATCGCAGCGAACTCTACGGCGTCCCCGGCGATCTCGCGCCATCGGCCGCCGAAGCGATGGAAGAGTATTTCACATCGTTCCATCGCATCCCGCGCGGCGAGCTCGAAGGCCGCTTCTATCGCTGGACCGGGCCCGACGCTGTGCGGCATCTTTTCCGTGTTGCCGCGGGACTCGATTCCATGCTGCTCGGCGAAGCGGAAATTCTCGGACAGTTGCGTACCGCTTACAATCAAGCGCTCGATCACGGCGCTACAGGCCCCGTGCTGAATCGCATCTTCCAGGGCGCACTCGAAGTCGGCAAGCGCGTGCGCAGCGAAACTGAAGTGGGCGCGCGGCCGATGTCCGTGGCGCTCGCCGGCGTAAAACTAGCGGAACGTGTTTTCGGCAACCTCAAAGGGCATTCCGCCTTAATTCTGGGCGCTGGCGCGGTGGCGGAACAAGTTGTCGAGCACATGCGCAATCGCGGCATGGGGAATCTGCGCGTGATCAATCGTTCGTTCGATCGCGCTGCGGAACTGGCGCAGCGCGTCGGTGGCGAAGCAGTGGCGTGGGAATCACTTGAATCTGTACTTGGCGCTCCCGACATTCTGGTCACATCCGTGGGTGCAACCGGCCCAGTGCTCAGCCGCGAGATGCTGGAGCGTGCGATTGCCGCCCGCTCGGGCCGCCCGGTTTTCGTGGTGGACCTCGGCGTTCCGCGCAACGTGGCCGATAACGCGTCCGGACTTTATAATCTCTACCTCTACAACATTGACGACCTCGGAGAAATCGTCGAGCAGAATAAAAAAGCCCGTGAATCCGAAATCCCGCGCGCGGAAGCGATCATCGCCGAGCACATAGACAAATTCGAAGCCTGGCGCGGGGCGCTCGAGGCCGGCTCGATCGTCAACGACCTGCGCGACCAGTTCCACAAGCACCGCGAACTCATCATCCGCGAGAAGCTCAAGGATATGGCAGACG
>DATEVZ010000008.1:0-9384 GCA_035258265.1 Candidatus Acidiferrales bacterium | reverse complement strand
TCTATCAACCCTTGAAAATCCGCAGTGAAGAAGCGCAGGAATATTTCGCGCGCATCGCGCCGGACGTCGTGGTGATCATCGCTTACGGTCAAATTATACCCGCGCGGATGATCGCGATTCCGCGGATGGGCTGGATCAATTTGCATGGATCTTTGCTGCCGAAATATCGCGGGGCCGCGCCGATACATTGGGCGATCGCGAATGGCGAGACGCGGACGGGCTTGACCACGATGAGTATCGATGCAGGACTAGACACTGGGCCAGCGCTGCTCACGTGGGAAACTGAGATGGGTCCGGACGAGACTGCGCCGGAGTTGTATGAGCGGATGGCCGAGGCCGGGGCGCCGTTGATGGTTTCGACGCTGCGCGGGTTGGCGAGTCGGTCGATCACGCCTGTGGCGCAGGACAATTCGCAGGCTACGTTTGCGCCGCCTTTGAAGAAAGAGGATGGGCGAATTGATTGGTCTTTGCCGGCGCGCGTGATTTACAACCGGATTCGAGGGTTTCAGCCTTGGCCGGGGGCGTTTACGCTGTTTCGCGGGAAACAGTGCGCGATTTGGGGAAAGCCGGCAGCGAATGGCTTTGCCGGGGTGCCCGGGGCGATTCGCGTTGATGGCGGCGAGGTGTATGTGGCGTGCGGTGACGGGGGCGCGTTGCGTTTGGAATTTGTGCAGATCGCAGGGCGCAAGCGGATTACGGCGCGCGAATTTGCGAATGGTGCGCGGTTGGCGCCCGGCGAGGGATTCGGATCGTGACGGCTAAGTCTGCCACAGAGGCACAGAGATTGGGAGGAACAAAATCCACGGCGAGAAAATTCAGGCACCGAAACCGCAGACTACGTTGCCAATCGACTGTTCACCTGAGCGTGTTTCAGTTGGCTGTTCTTAACTTTGTATTCTCTGTGTGTCTCTGTGCCTCCGTGGCACGTTCCTTCGTTTGCGCAAGCGGGACTTATGACGGTCAGTGTGGCTCGGAAGATTGCGCTTGAGGTTTTGCGGCGCGTGGAGGCGGAGGGCGCTTACGCCAGCGACTTGTTGCACGCGGAGTTGAGCGCGGAGGTGCGGGCGGAGGACGCGGGGCTTGCTACCGAATTGGTGATGGGGGTGTTGCGGTGGCAGCGGTTGCTCGATCTTCTGCTGGAGCGTGCGTTGAAGAAGCCTGTGGCGCGGCTGGATTTGCCTGTGGCTTTGGCCTTGCGAATGGGTTTGTATCAGCTGCGATTTCTCGAGCGGGTGCCGGCGCGTGCGGCAGTGAACGAATCGGTCGAGTTGGTGAAGCGGGCGCGGAAGACCTCGGCGGCGACTTTGGTGAATGCGGTTTTGCGGCGAGCGGCTGGCGAAGCGGCGATCTTTGCGGAGGGGTTTCTGCCTGCGGATATTGCAGGGGCGGAGCGCTTGGGGATGGTGCACTCGCATCCTACCTGGATGGTCGAGCGGTGGCTCGAGCGATTCGGGGAGGAGCGCACCATTGGACTACTCCAGGCTGATAACCGGGCAGCAAGATTGAGTTGCGCTTTGCACGATTTGGCGCGGCGGGACGAAATCTTTGAAAGTTTGCGGGGCGCCGGGTTGCGGATCGAGGCGGGGCAAATTCTGCAATCTGCGTTTGCTGTGAGCGGAGGGAGTCTCACGCGGACGGCGGCTTTTCGCGAGGGCGCGATTTCGATTCAGGATGAGGCTTCGCAAATGGTGCCGCTTTTGTTGGGCGTGCGAGCCGGAGAGCGCGTGCTGGATATGTGCGGGGCCCCTGGGGGAAAGACTCCGGCGCTGCTAGGTGCGGCGGGAAATGGCGGGCTGGTGGTTGCGGCGGACCGTCATGCGCACCGGTTGCTTGCTATGCGTGAGCAGCTTAAGCGATTGCGGTTGCTTAGTGTGCGATTGGTGGAGCTTGATGCGGCAGGGCGGCTGCCGTTTGGTGTGTTCTTTGATCGCATACTGGTGGATGCGCCTTGTTCGGGGACTGGGACTCTGGGGCGACATCCAGAGATTCGCTGGCGTTTGCGGCCGCAACAGTTGGCGGAATTTCATTCACTGCAGAGTGCGCTCATGAAATCGGCTTTGGAGCGGTTGGCGCCTGGGGGGCGTTTGGTTTATTCGACTTGCTCGTTGGAGCCGGAGGAGAACGAGCGGGTGGTGGAGGAGGTTTTGAGGAATGTGCGCGGGGTGCGGCGGGTGGATGTGGGAGAGATCACGGAAGCTTTGAAGGGCAAGTTGGTTGCTGGGATGGACGCCCGTGGATTGTTTGATTCGTCGGGATATTTTCGCACTTTGCCTGGCTTGCAGGATGCTGACGGATTTTTTGCGGCGACATTGGAGATGGAACCAAAGAACTGATTACCGCAGAGACACAGAGTGCGCAGAGAAAGACGAAAGGCAAAAGATTTAACACACAGGGCACAGAGAAAAACGTGAAAACACGGAGAAAGGTAGAGAGGACTTATAATTCGGGCTGCGGCGTTACTGGATAATTGCTGCACAGGATAATTCATGACTTTGCGGGAACGGTTGGAATGGATATTTCGGATGGCCTTGCTGGTGTTCATTTTGGCGTCGGTGGCATTTCTTAGCGCGCTTACGGCGATGCGGTTTGCTATCCAGGGACGCGAAGTCAGTGTCCCGGATGTGGTGGGCAAGAATGCCGTGGAAGCGCAGCAGATGTTGCAGGGGCGAGGGCTGGTCATCAAAGTGGAGGACCGGCTCTACAATCCTTTGCCGGTGGATGTCGTTGTGCGGCAGACGCCGCCTCCAGGGATGAAGGTGAAGATCGGGCAAGAGGCGCACGTGGTGATTAGTCTGGGGCCGCAGCAGGCGACGATTCCAGCGCTGACGGATCGCAGCGTGCGCGCGGCGCGCATCGAACTGCTGCGCAGCGGAATGCAGGTAGGCGAGATCTCGAGCGCGTATCTGCCGGAGTTTGAAAACGGCGCCGTGCTGCAGCAGGATCCGGCACCGGGGACGTCGAACGTCACAAGCCCGCATGTGGATTTGCTGGTGTCGCTAGGCGCGCGGCCCGCGGCTTACGTGATGCCGGAACTGATCGGGCTTTCGCTGAATGAGGCCGAGTCGAAATTCAGTGGGACGGGATTGAAAGTGGCGAAGCTGTCGCTTGCGCCGCTGCCGGGCGGTTTGCATGGAACTGTGGTGGGGCAGACGCCTCCTCGGGGGGCGCGCGTGGACTCGAACACTACGATTGAATTGCAGATGGCGGAATAGATTCGGCGTTCTCGACGTCGCCAAAAACAACTGCTTTGACACATCATCAGAGACTACACAGTTAAGGCATCAGGACACAGAGACGGCCGCAGAGATTGGCGCACACGGTCGCCTTCTAGATTCTTCTCAGTTTTTCGCTACAACCTAACAATACAATTCACGGCGAGCTCTTCCGTGGCTTGACTGACGTTTGCGAAACTGTGTTCGCCATTTTTTACTTGGGTGTCACGCAGCGTTCACCATTTGGCTCAATCCATTCGCTAAGGTTTCTCCACCAGCCTGTTGTCTCAATGCGTTGTCCCGATTGATCCAGTTCCATCTCAGTTCCACAACAGAACCGTTCGCAACGGGGATTGACCGGGTGCCCTGCAGGTTTGTGTAACCGAGTTTGCTGTGCATTTTTCGAAATGAAACGCATCGTCAATTTCAATCATCCCCAGGAGGATTTCGAACCATGAGTACAAGTAAGAGATGGGTAGCGGCGGTTGCCAGCGCGCTATTGCTCGCGGCATTCATCGTTCCGATTGCGCGCACGCAGGGTCGTGAGCACGGCGGGCGGATTCGTCACGTACAGCTAATCAGCATTGATGGCATGCCTGCGCTGGACTTCATCAATTGTTCGAAGGGAATCAGCGGCGTCAACGGTGGCGCGCCGTATTGCCCGAACCTCGCGGAACTGGGCGAAACGGGCGTCAATTATTTGGATACTGCGACTTCGAAGCCGTCCGATTCGTTTCCGGGACTTATGGCTCTGGTGACCGGCGGTTCCCCACGGACGGTGGGTGCATTTTACGATGTGGCTTATGACCGTTCCCTTGCTCCTCCGAAGATCACGACGGGCAACGGCGTGGCAGGGGGCAATTGCACTCCGGGCGTGTTTCCTGGCACAAGGACGGAATACGACGAAGGGATCGACATCGACAAGACGAAAGTGAACGGCGGAGCGTCTACCGGCGACGGCGGCATCAGCTCGATCGATCCGAACAAGCTGGTTCGCGATCCGGCGAACGGATGCGCGCCGGTGTATCCATGGAACTTCGTGCGGACGAACACAATCTTCGGGGTGATACACGCAGCGGGCGGCTACACGGCGTGGTCCGACAAGCACCCGTCATACTCGGCAGTTTCCGGCCCTGGAAAGGGCGACAACGTTGATGATTACTATTCGCCGGACATCAATTCCATCCCGGTGAGTCAACCTGGCGTGAGCGGATGCGACCCGCTGCCGGATCAGACGCAGGTGGCGGCATCGAATGCGTGGACGGACAGCTTCCAAAACATAAAGTGCTACGACACGCTCAAGGTGAACGCGATTCTGAACGAGATCAACGGCAAGACGCACAACGGCTCGGCTTCGGCTCCCACCCCGGCGCTGTTTGGAATGAATTTCCAGGTGGTCAGCGTGGGGCAGAAACTGATCGAGAAATCGCTGCACTTGACCGGTGGTTACGAAGACGCGGCAGGTACGCCAACGCCTTCCTTGCTGAGCGAAATCCAATTTGCGGACGCTTCGATCGGCAAGATGGTGGCGGCGCTCAAGTCGCGCGGGCTGCTCGAATCCACTTTGATCGTGATTTCAGCGAAGCACGGACAAAGCCCCATCGATTCCCCCCGTTACCTGGGCATATCGACCCCGCCTAATGACCCTGTCACGAATTCACCGGCAACGATTTTGGAGAACTGCCTGCCGTTTTCTGAATCGCCGGCGAACGCCAACGGCATCGGGCCGACCGAGGATGACGTTTCCCTGATTTGGCTTAGCAACAGTTGCACCACGGAGAGCGCGGTGCACACGCTCGAAACGCAATCCCCGGCGACCGGAAACATCGCGGGTATCGGTGAAATTTTCTGGGGCCCGGGAATTACGCAGATTTTCAATGCGCCCGGACTGCCGCCGGAAGGCGATCCGCGCACACCGGATATTCTGGTCACGCCCAACATCGGAGTTACCTATTCTGGCAGCGGCAAGAAGCTGGCGGAACACGGTGGCTTCGCGCATGACGACGTCAACGTGATGCTGCTGCTATCGAATCCGAACTTCGAGCCTAAGACCGTCACTAGCCCGGTGGAGACCTTGCAGATCGCTCCGACGATTCTGGAGGCGCTTGGATTGGATCCGAATCAACTGCAAGCGGTTCAGAAGGAGCACACGCAGGTTCTACCAGCGGTGCAGTTCGGGTCGGATGAGGGCCGGTAAACTAGAACAAAGATAATTGCTAGACGAGGAGCCCCGCGCCATTTTATTGGCGCGGGGCTCCTCGTTTGTGCGGCCTGACCTAAGAGCGAGTCGCCAGAACGTCGTTGATCTCGTTTGGCGTGTTCACGTCAGCCTCGCCGCGCTGCCTCGATGGCGGCGACGTCGATCTTCCCCATCGTCATCATGGCCGCGAAGGCACGCTTGGCCTCAGCGCCACCAGCCGCAAGCGCATCGGTTAGCGCGCGCGGGGTGATCTGCCAGGAGAGGCCCCAGCGGTCCTTGCACCAACCGCACGCGCTTTCCGTTCCGCCATTGCCCACGATCGCGTTCCAGTAACGGTCGGTCTCTTCCTGATTGTCCGTCGCGACCTGGAAGGAAAAGGCCTCGGTGTGCTTGAACGTCGGGCCGCCGTTGAGACCGAGACAGGGAATGCCCAGGACGGTGAACTCCACCGTCAGTACATTGCCCTTCTTGCCGCCCGGATAGTCACCGGGAGCCTCGTGAACCGCGGTTATTTTACTATCCGGAAAGGTCGCGGCGTAGAAGCGCGCCGCCTCATGCGCGTCTTTGTCGAACCAGAGGCAGATCGTGTTCTTTGGCTTCATGTTCGTAGGCTCCTTGTGCTCAATCTCGGCGAACGCCGCTGTCTTTGCGTCGGTCCGTGTCAGTGATCAGCGGGTGATCTGCTGATCTCCTGCGGCCGACGTCTCAAATCGGTCGCGACCCGTCCTGCCCTTCTAAATCATATCGCTGGCAGCGATTGACTTCGAGATCCTAAGCAATGACAGGCCGATTTCCGAATGATCCCGATCCAGGTCGTCCTGGTGGGAGATCACGCAAATCGGCGTAGCCTTTACCGATCATGCCAGGATAGTCGGCGAACCGGCAGTTGGCCGGAAGTTGGCCGGAAACGGGTGCTGGGAAGTTCGGCTGGCGCGCCAGCTGAAGCATGAGGTCAGGTAAAGGAGCGAAGTAACCAGAATGAACCTCAATGATTCCCCCGGCATGGCAAACAACTGGTGACAGAAACACAATAAGCTGCGGGCCAGGCGACCCCCATTAAGCGTTTATTTTCGCACTGCCAAGTTGTTCCAACAACGACAGAACGGAATGTGATTGGATTTGTGTGCTTCGCGGCAGCCACACGCCGCTGAACGCGAGGCAAGCCTCGCGCGAGAAAAGGCGGTGGCGAGCCACCGCACCCCAGGATGGATCGTGCTCTCGCGTCGAAGTCAAGCCGTTGCAGCCAGAGCTAATCACCTAGCTTGCGCCATTCGATGTTGCCTCCGCGGCTATGCTAGAATCCAACCGAAATTATGAGCTACGCACGCGTTGAAATTGCGCCTTCGATTCTGGCTTCGGATTTCGCGAGGCTGGGGGAACAGGTGCGCATGGTGGAAGAGGCTGGGGCGGACGTGATCCATGTGGACGTCATGGATGGCCACTTCGTGCCGAACATCTCGCTGGGGATACCTGTGGTGGAGTCTTTGCGCAAAGCAACCAAATTGCCCCTGGATGTGCATCTCATGATTGACCGGCCTGAAAGATATATCGCGGATTTCGTGCGCGCAGGAGCCAGCCGAGTGCTTGTTCACGAAGAATCCACTGTGCATCTGGACCGGGCGCTGGCGATGGTCCGGGAGCACGGCGCGGAGGCGGGAGCGGCGATTAACCCGGCGACGCCTGTGGTGATGCTCGGCGAAGTGCTCGATAAGGTGGACACGGTGCTGGTGATGACGGTGAATCCGGGCTTCGGCGGACAGAAATTCATCCCCAATACTTACGAGAAAATTCGCCAGTTGAATCAGATGCGGGCACGGTATAATGCGAGCTTCCGGATCGAAGTGGATGGGGGAGTGGATCTGGAAAATACGGCCGCGCTGGCGCAGGCCGGAGCCAACACGTTCGTAGCAGGGACATCGATATTCCAGACGGCCGATCCAGCGGCTGCAACGCGCCAGTTGAAAAAGCTCGCGACCCAAGCCCTGAGCCAGAAGGCCTAAACCACTCAGGAGAGGTTTGAGTTGAATAACGCGATGGCAGGAACCCCGACGAACCGTTTGAAAGTCCTTCGAAATTTTTCCCTCACCTTGGCGGCTGTTTCCCTTTTCTTGATAGCTAGCCCGCGCGCGAGCGCGCAGGTGCCCACTCCGCAGACGGGCGGAAGCGGCGAGAATGCGCCGCCTCCCACGAAAACAGCGGCGGACAAGGAAACAAAAAAAGAGGGTTCAGCAGACAACACGGCGGCTTCCGCGAAGAAAAAAGGAAAGAAGAAACACACGTCGCCGATCGCGGATGTGAACACGGCCGCCGAGCCAGATAAAATCCTTTACGATCGCGCTCAACTGGACCTGAAAGGCGGACGTTACACCGAAGGACGCCTGGCGCTGCAGACCTTGATCAACACTTATCCGGACAGCGAGTACCTGGCGAAAGCGAAACTGGCCGTTGCGGATTCGTATTTCAAAGAGGGCGGTACATCGAGCCTGACTCAAGCAATTCAGGAATATAACGACTTCCAGACCTTTTTTCCGTTCCTCGACGAAGCAGCCTACGCCCAGATGCAGGTGGGCCTCGCGCACTATCACATGATGGAAAAGGCCGATCGCGACAAGACGCAAGGCGAGGCGGCGGAAGATGCATTTCAAGCTTTTCTGCTGAAATACCCTCAGAGCCCACTGGCGCCCAAGGCTGAACAGTATTTGCGCGACGTGCAGGAAGTCCTGGCGGACGGACAATATAAGGTCGCGTATTTCTATTACCGGAAGTTCGATTACCGCGCGTCTGCCGCGCGGCTGGTGGAATTGACCGACCGCTACCCGCTCTACAGCCAAAACGACGATGCATTGTGGATGCTGGGCGATATTTACGAGCGCGCGAAGCAGGCCTCCAAGAACGAAGACGATAAGAATCACTGGGGAGACCTGGCCGCAAAGTGTTATGCGAAGATCGTGCGGGACTATCCGCTTTCAAAAATGGCGCCGCCCTCGAAGGACCGGCTGAAGTCCATGGGTAAACCCGTGCCGGAAGCCGATCCGGACGCGATCGTGCGGATGCAAAAACAGCAGATGTACGAAAAGCAGCATCACCAGAATGTCGCGTTGAAGCTGCCGATGAACATGATCAAGGGCAACCCAGATGTTTCGACGGCAGCGCATAGCGGAACGCCGCAGATGAATCCGCCGAATGACGTTGTGTCGGCCACGGATATTTTGCGGCCGGGCGCGCAAGGGCCGTCATTTACTGTGGCTGGTGGCGCCGTCGTCAGCGGGAACTCTTCGGAAAATGGCGGCGAGGTAGTTACGCCGGTGGATGCGACCACCGCGCCGGTGGGTTCGAATGATGCGCAGACGGGCGTCGGAGTGCAGATCATTACGCCAGGTGAGGAAAGCACACCGGCACAACCGAATGCTGCTGCCCCAACAGCGACTACGCCACCGTCGGCTAAGGGAACTGCGCCTGCGGCTGACCCTGCGACGCCTTCCAACGCAAACGCTGCTCCGTCTGCGGCGGCTCAGCCTGCGGCGCCCAACGCTGCAGACTCTTCTTCTAGTTTGTCGAGCGCCAATAGCGCAAATGCAACCCCGGCGAACAGCAGTGCTACCTCGAACGGCTCGACGCAGCAGGCTGAACAGCCCGCCAAGGCCCCTCCGACCGACTCTAGCCAGGAATCCACCAGCAAGAAAAAGAAGGGCTTGAAGAAGCTGGTTCCCTGGTAGCGAGGTAGTACCCGGCCTGTTAACTGGCTGCTAACAACTCAAGCACTCCTGTACTTCGAGTTTGTTGACCTCGTTCGCCCGGGGTGCTGGAATAGCTGTATCCAAGGGGTGGGCGTGTCTAAGCTTGAGCGCGCCGCCAGGGGAATACAGTGCCCAGAATTCTGGTCGCGGACGATAATACCAACATTCAAAAAATGGTTACGCTGGCGTTCCAAGAACGCGGCGTAGAGGTCATTGCGGTAGGCAACGGTGAGGC
>DATEVZ010000007.1:0-6048 GCA_035258265.1 Candidatus Acidiferrales bacterium | reverse complement strand
GCTACGACTGACGCTGGGGTTGCGGAGGGCCCAGCGTTTTACGGTTCGTCGTCGCCCGAGGTCTCTGACTCGGGCTCGACGGGCTTGTCGAGACTGATGGTGGGGAGCTTGGCGCGTAGAAGCTGGTCGTTCAGTGTAGGGATCGCGTGAGCTCTGATGTCGTCCCAAGCGCTTGTGACGGCCGCTAGCGCTCGTTGGCGGTCGGCAAAGCTATCCTGGACGGTTTGCGTGGGCGCGGCATCGGCGCCGTCCACCACCGTGAGCAGTTGGCCAAATTGCCCGTTCAACTGCGCGAAGCTGTCCTCGGTTGAGGCCGGCCCGAACCGCTGCGCTTTCCCTTCGAGCGCCGCGGCTTTCTGATCCAGCGCGGCGATAGCGTCCGTGAGGTCTCCCTTCGGGGCTTGCCGGCCCAAATCCTTCAATTGAGCGCGCAGAGAGCGAACTTGCCCTAAGTTCGCGTAGGTCGTATTCATCGCATCCCAGACTCGGGAAGCAAGATCGAATTGTTGTTTGAGCTCGTCGGTAGGCGTGGTGACGCGGGGATCCATTTTGATTTCAATTGGCTGCGTCAGCGTTTGGCCCGCGGCCTCAAGTTTCACGGTGTAATCGCCGGGCAACACGGCGGGACCGAGCGGATAGCGCGGCGTGTCATGAATGATCGCGGAGATCGGATAGTCGTGACGGACTGACCCCGGCGGTGGAATTCGCAGGTCCCACACGAAGCGATGCGAGCCTTCTGCTGCCGAGAGAATCTGCGGCGGACGAATCCAGTAGAGCGGCACATTTAATTCCTTGCCGAGCTGGTCCGTGGTGACTTCAGGTTTGTCCGCGCTGGAAAAACTGCGAATGACTCGTCCACTGCCGTCGAGAATCTGTAGTGTGACCGGCCCGGCGGTGGCGGCTTGCAAGTAGTAATCGAATATCGCACCGTCAGGTGGATTTTTCCCGGCAGGCTCTTCGGGAGGCAGCGGCGTGTCTGTATTCACGTTGCGCCGGACGCGATAGGCGAGGCCTGGTTTGAACAGGAACGCGCTCGAGCCGGTGACTTGATCGCTGAACTGCCGTAGCGGAGTGATGTCGTCGAGGATCCAGAACGAGCGGCCGTGCGTGCCGACGACGATGTCGTCGTTGTGAACGACGAGGTCGCGCATCGAACTCGCCGGCAAATTCAATTGCAGCGATTGCCAGGAGTCGCCGTCGTTGAAGGAGACGTACACGGCGCGCTCGGTGCCGGCAAAGAGCAAGCCCTGCCGGACGGGATCTTCGCGCACGACGTTCACGGAAGCATCGTCGGGCAAGCCATTCGTGATTTTCTGCCAGGTCTGGCCGCCGTCATGCGTGCGATAGATGTACGGATGCAAATCGTCGAGGCGAAAGCGATTCACGGCGGCATATACGGTATTGGGATCAAAATGCGAAGCGTCGAGCTGGGCGACTTTGCTCCAGGGCGTGAGGTCGGGAGGCGTGATGTCGCGCCAATTTTGGCCGGCGTCGCGCGTGATCCAGATCAGGCCGTCATCGGTGCCCGCCCAAATCAGGTTGGCATCGACGGGCGAAGGCGCGAGCGAATAAATCACGCCGCGATGTTTGCCTTTGGCCGGATCGTTGGCAGCCAGGTCGCCGAGATTTTTGGGCACGCCGGGATCTTCGCGGGTCAAATCGGGACTGATGAGTTGCCAACTGTGTCCCGCGTCAGTGGTTTTGAATAAAACATTCGAGCCGAGATAGAGCGTGTGCGGCGCGGCTGGCGAAAAAATCAGCGGGGCAGTGCGGTTGAAGCGATATTTTCCGGTGCGCAAGATTGCCGGCGAGACGTCCTGCGTTTGCCCGGTGATCATGTCAAAGCGCGTGACCTTGCCACCATAAATCAAGTTCGGATGCAACGGGTCGGGCGCGACGTAGCCATATTCTTCGGTTCCCACTGGGTGCCAATCGCGAAAGGTGATTTCGCCCCAATCGCTGCGGCTGGCGGTGCCCGCAGAGCCACTTTCCTGCTGCCCGCCGTAAACCCAGTAGGGAAATTGATTGTCGGTGATGACGTGATAGAACTGCGCGGTCGGCTGGTTGTACCAGGAACTCCAGGTGGCGCCGCCATTGACGCTGAGCGTGGCGCCTTGATCGCTCGCCAGCAGAATAATTTGCGGATTCTCGGGATTGATCCAGACGGTGTGATAGTCATCGCCGCCCGGCGCGCCTTTGATCGCGGTGAAATTCACGCCGGCGTCGGTGGAGCGATACGTGGAAGTATTGCAGATGTAAATCGTATCGTGATTATCCGGCGCAACGCGCACCCAGGCGAAATCGAAGCCGCGTCCCCATATGCGTTCTTCGTTGTTCACGCGCTGCCAACTTTCGCCCGCATCATCCGAACGAAACAGACCGCCGAGGTCCGGCTGTGCATCCACTAGCGCGTAGATCCGATTCGGATCGTTGGGCGCGATGCCGATTCCGATGCGGCCTAGGCCTTGTTCATTCGTCGGCAGGCCCTTCGAGAGCGGCTTCCAAGTGTCGCCGCCGTCCGTGGATTTGAAAAGGCCGCCAGTGTGGCCTTCCAGCGGAGCGCCAGTGGTCCACGGGGGGCGTCGCGAAGACCACAGAACCGCGTAAACGATTTGTGGATTCGTGGGATCGAATGCGAGATCGGTCGCGCCAGTGTTTTCGTCCTGGTACAAAATTTTCTGCCAGTTTTCGCCGCCGTCGGTTGAGCGGAAAACGCCGCGGTCGGGATTCGGTCCATAGGGGTGGCCGAGTACCGCGACGAAAACGCGATTGGGGTCGTGCGGGTCAACGAGGATGTTCGTAATCTGCTGGCCGTCGCGAAGCCCCAGGTGAATCCAGGTGTTTCCACCGTCAGCTGATCTGTAAATTCCGTCGCCGGTGGAAAGGTCTGGGCGCCGCAGACCTTCGCCACTGCCGACATAAATTACGTCCGGGTTCGATGGAGCGACAGCCAGCGCGCCGATCGAGCCGGTCGGCTGGCCGTCGAATATGGGAATCCAGGTGCGGCCTGTATCCGTGCTCTTCCACACGCCGCCGTTATTCACGCCGATGTAAAAAAGATTTGGTTTGCCGGGGACGCCGGTGGCGGCCACAGTGCGTCCTCCGCGGAATGGCCCGATGCAACGCCATTTTAGATCTTGATAGACGCGCGGATTAAATTGCGGTTGGTTGGCGCTCGTTTTCTCTGGTGGCGCGTTTTGCGCTGGTGCGGCGGCGCTTAGCATTGCTACAAAAATGATGAGTGCGGTTAGTGCAGCAACGCGCCGGCCAGATGACATTTACGAGCCTCCTCAGGACCAAAAACTATACTACTGGGTTCGCGGTTCATGCAGCGGAAAGAAAAGAGAAGGCCAAATGTGTTTTTGCACTTCTAGCGGCGCACTTTAGGGCGCCGTCCATATTGCGAAAGCAAACCAAGGGGGGTCTAAACGCTACGAAAAACTAAGCAAGCGGCAGCCTTTCAGAAATATTTCGACGGGATTTTCCACTACACGTCCACTACAGCGTTAATTCCTACGTAGCATTGCATGCCTTGTTCGTTGACGGTTTTTGCGTCAGCGCCTACGTTGAATTCGTACCTCTCGGAGGATTCCTTGCGATTGATCGGACGTTACTGCCTGGTCGTAGTGTTGGTGATTGGCCTGCTGGACCTGCCTGCATTCGCGGCGAATGAGAAGCCGCTGGGGTTGGTGACGCAAGCGCAGGAAGCGCACATGGACAACGCCAAGCTGGCCGTGGGCACAACAGTGTATCCCGGGGATACGGTCGAGACCGACACGGGCGGAACGCTGCGGCTGAAGATGGGAACGAACCAACTTTACCTGTTGGCGTCCAGTGCTGCCACTTTGGCGCAGGGTTCTGCGATCGTGCGGGCGGTCGTCGACCACGGGACCGTGGGGTTTTCTTCGAATGGCACCGACAAGATCGAGCTCGAAATTCCAGAGGGCATCCTGCGCGCGGCAGATGGAATGCCCGCGTACGGGCAAGTGACGATCACGAATCCGCTGGAAGTGGTGATCTCTGCGTATCGCGGGACGTTGGTGCTCGATAACGAAGGCGAACTGCACACGATTCCGGCTGGAAAATCTTATCGCGTGACGATGGAACTGGAGCCGGCCGCGGTTGCGCCTGCGGCGCTACCCGGGCAGGCCGATAACACAGCACCTGTCCCGCCGCGGCGACGCCGGCGTCGTCTGGCCTTCTATCTGATTTTTACCGGGGCGCTTGGCGCAATCACGTATGGAGTTTGGCAGGAACTTGCCGAAAGCCCGTCGAAATTCGACAACTAGCATTCCGCTAACGCTGGCGCTCTAAGACCGCCGCTACGAACCCCCCAAGCCGGACGCAGCAAGCAGCGCCCCTACTACCATGAATGCCATTCGCATGAATCAGGATTTTTTCTTTCGCGTAGCGCCTGCAGCCTTGCGTTTTGCCGGTTTCGTTTTGCGCTTGCTGGAACGGCCCTGTTGCGCCGGCGCCGCCTTCGTGTTTAGCGCTGCGAGGAGCGCGGCTCCGTTGGGCGTGCCGAGGCCTGTGCACGCATCCCATCCTGGACCTGCTGAGTAGCTGCCGTTGTTGCCCGCTGTGATGTCGTGAAGCGTCGTTTCGACATTGGCGGCGTAGAGCAACGGATTCAGGTAACCCACGATGGTGCCGAGCGCTTGATTGATGCGCGCCAATAGGCCCGCCCAGAGCGGTGCGACGGCGCTGGTCCCGCCAATCACCGTTGGCTGGCCGTCGACGAGCACGTTGTAGCCGCTTTCGGGGTCGGCATCTCCGGCGACATCCGGCACGCCGCGGCCGACGAATCCATTCGGCGCCTTCGGCACGTTTGCGGTTTGCTGGAAAGTTGGCAGCGCGAAAAATTCGCTGACACCGCCGCCGGTGGCCCCTTCGCCGGCAGATAGTTCGTTCCAGGCTTGTTCGCTGGAAATGGTGCTGCCCGAAATCGCCAGACGCGTGCCTCCGCAGCCAAGGACGAAAGGACTGGACGCGGGGAAATCAACCGTCGGCGCGCCGCTGGCTGCGCCGTCTGTCGAGCCGTTATCGCCGGACGCGGCCAAGATTGTGACGCCGATGGCGGAAGCGTCTTCGCACGCGGAACTGAAAGCGTTGAGCGCCTGCTGCGTCCAGGAACTTTCCGGGCCACCCCAACTGATGGAAACGATCGAAGGCTTCAGCTTTGTATCGTGGACGGCGGTGGTGAGCGCGTCCAGAAATCCCTGATCGGTATTCGGCGCGAAGTACATCGCAATTTGCGCGGCGGGCGCGACGGCCCCGGCTACTTCGATATCAAGCTCCACTTCGCCATCCGGACCGCTGGCACTGCCTGTCGGCGAATTGGTGGCGCCGTCAACAGAAACGGCTGTGACCTTGGGCGCGGCGATGCCCAGATTTTGGAAATACGAATTCAGGTCGGCGGTGCGGTAGCCGCCACCTAATTCCAGAATGCCGATCGTTTGGCCGGTTCCGTCAGTTCCGGCGGGGAAGTCATAAGCCTGCGCTACCTGCAGAGCGGTGAAAGAATTAGTGGAGGCTTGGGCGTTCACCGAGTTGGGATTGCTTTTGCGAATGCGGAAATGCGCTTGCGCCTGAGGCCGATTGTCGAGACCAAAAACGCCTTCGACAATGCCATCGAGCTGGGCCGGAATCTTAATTGTGCCGGTGCGAATCCGGCAAATTCCTCCGGGGTGTTCGCAGCGGCTGAGTTGCACGTCGAAGGCGCGAGTGAACGCCTCCACGGTGCCGTTAAGGACCACGGAGCGGCGTGCGCGGCTTTCCTGCATGACTTTCAAACCATATTTAGCGGCGAAGGCGCGGACTTTCTGGATGTCACTCGGGCGGGCGCCGTAAACAGCGGCAAATTCCGTGCGCGAAAGATGCTGACGCTGCGCTGGCGGGAGTTTCCCTGTTGCTGCGGCCGACGGTTTTTTCGGCGACGAGCCCCGGCGTAGAAATACCGTTACTTCGATTCGTTCTTTCGGATCTGCCGGTCCCACTTCGCGGGCGCCGGGCATGGCGACGCGCTCACTGCCCTGCAATACGACG
>DATEVZ010000006.1:0-13839 GCA_035258265.1 Candidatus Acidiferrales bacterium | reverse complement strand
GGTAGACATGAATGGTAATGTGACGAATCAAGTCGCGCGTGATTGCAGCGCTCACCCCACATTCGTCGGGGAAATTTTCAATTCGCGGCTGGCGCAAGTTTCCGGTTTGAATCCAGGTGGCTTCTGTGGCGTGCCCATCGGCGTGGACGGAGCAGGCAACCCGACGAACATGTTTCCGGCGGGTTCTATTGATTCTTTGGCGGCGCGGCTTTCTGCGCTCTTCCCAACGCCGAACACAGATATTAACGGGAATAATTTTATTGCTGATCCAAAACGAACTTACAGCCGCAACAATTTCGATATTCGCGTTGATCATAAATTTTCAGATAAGGACAGCATCTTCGGCAGGTTCAGCTACGAAGACCAGCCAAGCTTCACACCGTCACCGTTCCAAAACGCATTGGACGGCGGAGCCTTTCAGGACGGAACCGAAGACGACTCCTTTCGGAGCGTGGCTATCAGCGAAAGTCACGTATTCGCTTCGAATTTAGTGAACGAGTTCCGTCTCGGATACAACCGGATCAACTCGCATCGTCTTCAGCTCAACGCGAATACGAACGTCGCACAGCAACTCGACTTTCCCGGCGTTCCCTTCGGGCAGGATCTTGGGGGCTTGCCACAAATCAGTATCAACGATGGAACGGCAACGATCGGCAGCTCTGGTTTTCTCCCGGCCATCGAAAAACAGAATAGCTACGTGGTGACGGACAATTTGACGTGGATTCATGGCCGGCACTCCGCGAAATTCGGAATCGAAATCCGGAAAGAGCAATTTACTCTTTTCGAACCGTCCGCTCCTCGCGGAACACTGAATTTCGCGAGCGATTTCACTGATAACCCTGCTGCTCCGACGACCGGTGGCGAAGCGTTCGCCACGTTCCTCCTCGGGATTCCAGACGGCGGGACCATCACCAACACGCACAACGTTGATTATCACCGGCAAATTTACTCTTTCTACGCGCAAGACGATTTTCGAATGACGCAACGCTTGACGCTCAATCTTGGATTGCGATATGAGCTGTTTACCACGATCAAAGCGGCCGGAAAAGAGCAGGCCAACTTTGATTTCGCAACGGACTCGCTCGTCGTCCCGAACGGGCAGGATGCCCAGCTCACGCCGTTCCTGGCTGCAAACATTCCCATTGTGCGTAACGGCAGCAAGGGTTTGATCTCCCCTGATCTGAATAATTTGGCTCCGCGCGTCGGCCTCGCGTATCAGATTAATAATAAGCTCGTGCTTCGAACCGGCTACGGAATGTTTTACGGCGGACAGGAGAACGGTCCGTATTCAAATCCGAGTCCGGGTTTCAATCCGCCATTCTTTGTAACTCAATCTTTCAGTCCACCTTGTTTTTTGTCGTCTGCGAATCCAAATCCGGGCCAGGTAGATTGTTCGATTAGCGCAAGCAACTCGACCTTGCCGCTGAATGTACTGTCCCAAGGTTTTCCGGCAACTTCTTTGACAGATCCGAATACTCCCATCCTATTTTCCGTAAGCCCAAAGGTGCGCACGCCCTATACCCAGCAGTGGCATCTTGGATTCCAATATCAGCTGCCAAGCCAAACTGTGCTGGAGTTTTCTTACGCGGGTTCGCACGGTTCCAAGCTCTACAATTTCTACAACGGAAATCAGGCGGTGCCGGATGCCACATTCTGTACGACTTTTCCGAATATGCCCGGCAATTGCCCCACCGCTCCGCGGCGGCCCGCACAGATGTGCGACAATTCAGTTTTTCCTCCCAGCTGCAACGGGGTTTTCGATACCGGGATCGATCTGCTGCGGACCGACGGTTTCTCGAACTACAATTCCTTGCAAGTTCGTCTGGAAAAGACGTTTTCTCGCGGGCTGCAATTTGAAGCGTCCTATACCTACGCACACGCCTTGGATGACGCGTCCAGCGCCGCCTTGGGCTCACTCAATAACGGCGATTTCCGCGATCAGCGGTTCCCCTCTCTCGAATACGGCAATTCCGATTTCGATGTGCGCCATCGTTTCGTGATTAGTTATATCTACCAGCTGCCATTTGGGAATGGGAAAAGGTTCGGAAGCGACGCAACTGGGCTGAAAAACCAAATTATCGGGAATTGGCAAATTGCCGGCATCACCACGGCTTCAACCGGCAATTGGTTTACGATTACCGACGCCGCGACGAATGTCTCGTCGAGCGACGGCGGAGGTGGCGTGGGATTCTTCGATGTTCGCCCCAATGTCGTCGGTAATCCCAACGCAAAGCCTTGCATGGCCGGCACCGTTTTCAATACCTGCGCTTTCGTGGACAACACCATTCCATTCACATTCGGAAACGCTGGACGAAATATCGTGCGCGGACCTGGATTTCAGAATTGGGATTTCTCCATCTTCAAGCTGTTTCCCGTGCGCGAGCAGGTGCGCTTCGAATTCCGCGCGGAGTTTTTTAACATCTGGAACCACGTGAACCCACTGTTCGAACCGCAGGGCCAGATTAGCGAAGAGCCTCAACCGTTAGAGTTCGGCACCCCGCAATTTGGATTTGTGCAGGGAGCGCGAGATCCGCGTCTAATTCAATTTGCTTTGAAATTTTATTTTTGAGGCGCGGTCGCAAAGACCCCGGCTTGCACGCCTCTGCGTTCATGGGTGTGACTAGATTCCGTGGACGAGGACTTTGGCGCGTTCGCGCGTCATGTAGTAATAAATCGTCGGAGTCACGAATAGCGAGAGGATCATCGCGATCAGCAGGCCGCCGATGACTGCTACAGCCAGCGGCTGCAGCATCTGCGAACCGGCGCCGATGGCCAGCGCCAACGGCAACATTCCCGCCACTGCCGCAATCGCGGTCATCGCGATCGGTCGCAATCTCCTGCGGCCGGCCTGCAAAATGGCTTCTTCGCGTGAAAAACCTGCCGCGCGAAATTTTTCGTCGGCATCGAGCAGCAAGATGCCGTTCTTGGCGACAATCCCGATGACCATAATCAGGCCCATGAACGAGGACAAGTTGAACGTGATCCCCGCGAGCAGCAGCGCCACGAAGACGCCGGCCGTGGACAGCACGGCGGAAGTCAGAATGGAAACGGGTGCGGAGAAATTGCGAAACTCGAACAGCAGCACGAGGAACACAAAGACAATGGCCAGCGCGAGGACCATCGTCAAGTCGCGGAACGAGCTCTGCTGTGTTTTGTAAAGTCCGCCGTACTCGACTCGAATCGACGGTGGCAGATGCAGCTTGGCCAGCGCCGCTTGAACGGCGGCAATGCCGTGGCCCATATCGAGACCTTCGAGCCGCGCGGTGACGGCCACGTAGCGCTGCTCGTTATCCTGGAGAATTTCTGTCTGGCCCGCCATATCGGTCATCGTGGCCAGCGAACCCAAGTTCGCCGTATGCCCACCGGGACTGACAAGCATGGTGTTGGTCATCGCCTCGAGCGATGACCGGATATCGGCGGGATAGCGGATGCGCACGGCGTAGGGGCGATCGTTGACGACCACCGGCGCGGTGGCCTCCACTCCATTCAGCATGGCTTGCGCTTCGTTGGCCACGTCCTGCGGCGTGAATCCGGCGTGCGAGGCTTTCGACATATCCACTTGAAAAGAGACCGCTGGCCCGCTGGTGGTGGAATCGATTCCGTCGTCAACATCCACGATCGGACGGTTTCCGCCTACGTCAATTTTCCCGATGGATTCGGCCACGCGTGGCGCCCATTCTCTCAGCAGCTTGGCATCGGGAGAAAACAACATGATGTCGATCGGCTGAGGAGCGCTGGTGAGGTCGCCGATCATGTCTTGAAGTTTCTGGGTGAATTCCACCTGGACGGCCGGCTCCGCCTGCGTGACCTTGGTGCGAATGTCGTTCATGATTTCCCAAATATCGCGGTCGCGGTCGGTTTTCAAATCGGCGGAGATGTCGCCGATATTCGCTTCGGTCACCGCGGCCAGGCCGAGTTGAAGCCCGGTGCGGCGAGAAGTGACCGCGACTTCAGGAACAGAGCGCACGATCTGGCTGACATGGGTGATCATGCGGTCGGTTTCCTCAAGCGAGCTTCCCGCCGGCGTTACATAATCGAGGATGAAACTGCCTTCGTCCATTTTCGGCAGCAGGTCGGAGCCGATATGCTGATAGCAAAGGTAGGAAACGACGATGATTACTACCGTAAGTACCGGCACCCAGATCGGATATCTCAGACTGCGTTGGAACCAGCGTTCGTAGAAGCGAATCACGCGGCCGAAATACCCTTTCATCAGGTGCTGCTCTTCGGCTTGCATCAACCGAGTCATCTCTATTTTCCGGCGTTCTGCGTCAGTACTTGCCGAAGCGGCGGCTGCGTCCGGTGTAGAGGTGAGACTCGCTTGAGCCGCTATTGCGCGCGGGGTGTCCTGAGCGCTGTGACCCGATTGTTTGCGGAGCAAGTAGAGGCACAGGGTTGGCGTCCAGGTCAGCGCGAGCGTGAGGGAAGTGAGCAAGGCTACACCGATCGTCAATGCCATGGCGCGGAAAAAGACGCCGGTTACGCCGGTAATCGCAATCAGTGGAAGGAAGACGACGATTGGCGTCAACGTGGAACCAACCAGCGCCGGAGAAAGTTCTTCTAGTGTCAAAGCTACGGCGCGGAATCGTTCTTCGCCTGCTTCGCGGTGCAGCACCACGTTTTCCAGCACGACGATCGCGTCGTCAATAATCAGACCGACCGCCGCCGCCATTCCGCCGAGCGTCATGAGGTTGAAGCTTTCCCCGAGAAACCGCATCACGATGAACGTAACCAACAGGCTGATCGGAATCACCATGCCGGCAATGAAGGACGTGCCCCAATCGCGCAGAAACAGCACGAGCACGGCGGACGCGAGTAGCAAGCCGATCAAGATCGCGTCGCGCACGCTCTTGATGGATTGTCCGACGATCCACGACTGGTCGTAAAAAACGCTCACATGCACCCCGGGCGGCAGAGTCTTTTCGATGGCCGCCATTTCCGCTTTCACCGAATTGGCTACTTGCATGGTGTTGCTGGCGCGCTGGCGATTGATGTTGATGAGCACGCCCGGCTTGCCATCGGAGGTAACGATGGTGAAATGCGGTTCGAACGAGGGCGTCACCGCCGCCAGGTCGCCCACATAAATCGGGCCTCCCGCCGGCGAACTCTTGACGAAGATTTTCGAGATTTCCTGCGCATCGTGCGCCTGGCCGCTGATCAACCCCAGGGTCAATTGATGGTTCCGCGGGAAAAGTCCTGGCGACTGAATAATGTTGGATTTCTCGACGGCCGAGAGAATGTCCGAGACGCTCACTGATGCAGCACGCAGCTTGGCCGGGTCCGGCACGATATGAAACTCAGGCATTTCGCCGCCCTGGACCACGATTGTTGAGACGCCTTGCAGACTTGCCAGTCGCGGCTGGATGTCATAGGTGGCGATTTCCCACAGCTGCGCCTGTGAAACCTTGTCGGATGTCAGTCCGTATCCCAGAATGGGGAAGCTCGAAAATTCCAGTTGATCGCTGGTGATCTTGGCGGTGGGTGGCAGAGTGGATTGCACGCGCGCCAGGGCCGCGTTGACTCGTTGCAGCGTCTGGAACATGTCCACATTCCAACTGAAATACAAATCAATTTCGGCTGAGCCTCGGCTGGTGATCGATCGGACGTCTTCAATTCCCTGGACGCCGCGGACGGCTTCCTCGATCGGGCGAGTGATCGTAACCAGCATTTGGTCGATCGGCATCACGCCGTTGTCCACGCCGATCAGGATGCGCGGGAAATCCGTGGTGGGAAATACTGCAATCGGAATGCTGAACGCGAGATATGCTCCCACCAAGGCAAGAGTGATGATGAGAAAGATGATTGATTTGTGCTCGCGCGCGAACCAGTAGACCTCGCCGCCGTCTCGCTTCTCTTGCTCTAGAACGCTGGTAGTATTTCGGCTTGAATTTGTCATAGATGGCTCAGGTCGTTCCTCGATTGGCCCCTCTCGGGCCTCAATCGGGCTCGCCACCCTTCGATTCGGCGCCTTTGGGTTCGGGACCCTTGGAGACTGTCACCTTGGTGCCATCAGGCAAGCCGTAAGCGCCGGAGGTCACCACCTGCTGGCCGATTTCAAGCCCGTTGAGGATTTGCACTTGCTTGTCATCTTGAATTCCGGTGGTGACGACTGTTTGGTGAGCTTTCCCATCCTTGTCAATCACCATCACCGTCCTCGCTCCGTCCGCTCCAGTGAGGATGGCTTCGGCCGGAACCACGAGCGCGTCCTTCACGGTTTTCGACACGATGTCCAGCTTCACGGATGAGCCAGACTTGAGTTTGCCGCCAGGATTGGGCGCTTCGACCCAGACCTGCACCGTGGTGCTATTGGGATCGAGAGCCGGGCTGACGACCGTGACCTTGGCAGGAATCTCGGACTGCTCGTGTTCCGGCACGATCGTCGCGGCATCGCCGACGTGCAACTGCGCCGCCTGCTGAGGCGAGACGAAAGCGCGCGCGACAACTTTGGACAAATCCATCACGGTGAGAATTGCGCTGCCGCTCGGCGCAGTTTCTCCCGCAAAAAAGGGCCGGTCGGTTACGACACCATTGATGGGACTCACAATTTTCGTATAACTCAACTGCGCTTCGGCGCTGATCGTTTTACCTTTTGCGGCGGTCAGTTGTCCTTCGGCTGCCTTTAGCGTGTAGGCCTTTTCCGCAAGGTCATACTGATTCTTGGCCTGGGTTAATGCGATGCGCGCATCGTCGACGTCCTTCGCGGCCATGGCGCCCTGCTTATACAGGCTCTCGCGGCCGTCGTATAGTTTCTGCGCCGCGTCCAACTGCTCCTTGGAAGTATTCAAATCTTGCTTCGCGGATTGCAGCGCGCTGTTGTAGCTGGCTTGCGCTTGTTGGTATCCGCCCTGGTTTTCGGTGACGGCGCCGGCGAGATCGCTGCTTTCAAGTTCAGCCAGCAATTGCCCGGCGCGCACCTTGCTGCCGCGATCCACAAAGAATTTTTTGATCGGCGCGTTCACTCTCGGCACGATCGCCGCTTGATCGCGCGGGTAAAGGATGGCGTCGGCGGAGATCTCGTCCTGGATGGTGGCCTTCTCCGCGGTGGCCGCTTGCACAGTCACGTTGGCTTCGGCGTCTTTTTCTTCTTTAGACGAGCATCCCTGCACGAGCAGAGCTGCGCCCAGAACCAATGCTGCAAGGGGCCCAATAGCGCGTGCCGCGCGGGCGGCTCGTTGCAAATGCGACATCGAGGAGTCACCTCTATCCACGAATTTTCCAGGGATTCGGATCATATAGGAATCAAAAAGTTCCAGTCACGGTCTGCAGAGTCGCTAGCGCCACTCGATAGCGCACCTGCGCGTCATCGTAGGCATTCCGCGCTTGTGTCAGAGTGGTTTCGGCGCTGACGACCTCGAGGGCGGTCGATGCTCCGGCGTGATAGCGCAAGTTGATCAGGCGCAGACTCTCTGCCGCGAGTTCCGCCGTGTGGCGCGACTCTTCTACGGCCGTGCGGGCGATGTTAGCCTCGTTGTACGAGCCGTACAAATTGCTCAGGAGCTGCTTGTGGGCTTGGCTCAGTTCCACGCGCGCCTGTTCCTGCTTCAATTCCGATTGGTGCAGCTTGCTCCGGAGGGTGCCCCAATCCCACACGGGGACGTTCACGCCTACCGTGATGAAATAACCAAGATTTGGCAACGGGCCCTTCTGGGGCTCTGCGGCGTTGCTGCTGTGCAGTGCAAATGCATTAGCTTCGATTCCGTAGTCGGTATCCATAAAGAATGCGGGCAGGAAAGCGCCTTTCGCCGCGGTGACTTCCGAATTCGCGCTGCGCAGTTCCTCCATCGCCACGCGCAGCTCGGGATTCTCGTGTGCAGCCATTCTTTCCGCTTCGGCAAACGGCGGCAAAGCGACAGGGTTATCGAGATCGTCCACGACGCTGAAGTTTTCGTTTAGGGTAGGAAACAAAAGCACGGCAAGGTCGAGCCGCGCGGATTCCATGGCCAGGCTGGCCTCCTGGTAGGCTTGTTCCTGTTGCCGGTACTGGATTTCCGCCTGTATCACGTCGCTGTGCGCCGCTTGTCCTACGCGCTCTGCATCCTGGGTATTGTTGTAAAACGTCTTGGCCGTATCGAGAGCCTCTTGCGCGGTGGAATATTTGCGCTGCGAATTCGCCATGGCGTAATAGAGTTTCGTGACGGCTACTGTCAGGCCTCGCTTAGCGATTTCAGCGGTGGCGTTGGCGACAGCTTCCGCGGCCTTTGCGCGGTTATACGTGGTGCCAAGGTAATTAGCGGGAGAAAGGTCTTCGTGCGTCACTGCCCACGAACGGTAGACGTGAACGCCGTCGTTGGTGACGAATCGGCCGTTGGGGGTTTTGCCGTTTCCTTGAGTTAGCAGAGCCTGTGTGGTGTAGCTGAACTGCGGCAAAATCGCATTGCGCGCCTGCAGACGGTCCTCGTGCGCGCTTTTTGCGCCATTGACTGCCGCCAGAAATTGAACGTCATTTTTGCGTGCGCGCTCGATGGCGTCCTCTAGCGTGATCGTCACCGGAGCCGTGGCGTTGTTGGCCCCAGGCGGCTGCAACAGTTGAACCTGCGCTTCTTGCGTGGGCTGATTTTCGGCCGACGGGGAAGTTTCCTGCGCGCGCGTCTGGAATGCCACGCCAGCAATCGCGAGGATGACACCAGTAGCAAAGAGAATTACGCGATAAACCAAGCCGTTTATTCCTCCGGCCGATCCGCCGCCGTGGCAATGTAAGACCTGATTTGGCTCACGAGTTCGAGCTGAATAAGTCATTAGAATTTCTCCTCTACGTTCGCTGAGCTGGGATTGCGTCAGTTTGAAAACTTAGCGGCATCGAAACTCCGGGCGCCTTCCAGTCAGACCGAACAGCAGAGTAAACCTCGTAGGGAATGATTTCCAATATTCGCGAACAAAGACGCACGGCGATGTGGCGTCGCAGGCAATCCCCGGGACTCAGGCTAGAGATAACCAGATAAATGCACGATTAACGCGAGGACGTCGATGGGACCGGATTTTCATCCGACGCCGGTATGTGCGCCTTGAATACGCTGCCGGTGGCGTCCGAGCGCTCCAGATCGAGCCGGCCCAGGTGTGCCTCAGCGATCCAGCGCGCGATGGAAAGGCCCAGGCCCGCGCCACCGTCCCGTCCCGTTCGGGAGCGGGCGCGATCGACGCGGAAAAATCGTTCGAAGATCCGCGACTGCATGTCAGCCGGGATGCCGGGTCCACTGTCGGTGACGCTGAGCTCATAGCCGTCCGCCGCGACGCTGCAGGCCAGGGTGACGTTCCCGCCTTCAGGCGTGTACTTGATCGCGTTATCCAGAAGATTCAGGATCATTCGCCGGAGCAAATCTTCATCCGCGCGAACGGGCATTTCGTGCGGCGCCACCGCCACCAAGGAAAGGTTCTTGGCCTGAGCGAGGGTGCGCGTGGCACGCACGCAATCGGCGGCGAGTTCATCCAGATAGAAATCGCTGCGCGCGAGGCGGTATTCGCCGGCGTCCGCGCGGGTCAAGGTGAAAAGGTCTTCGACGATGTTCGCCAAGCGCTTCGCCTCTTCGTGTAGCACAGCCAGGGACTCGCGGTATTCCTCGGGAGTACGCTCGGCTTGCGAGAGCGCTACCTCGGCTTCGCCGCGAAGAATCGAGATCGGTGTCCGCAGCTCGTGAGAAGCGTCTGAAATAAACCGGCGTTGCCGTTCGAAGGTCTGGTCCAGGCGATCCAACAGCTCGTTAAATGTCCGCGCCAGCCGGCCAAGCTCATCGCTCGCGTTGCGCACTGCGAGCCGCTCGTGCAGATTGGCGGCGCTAATGCGTTCGACTTGCGCGCCCATGGCGGCTACGGGAGCGAGGCTCTTTCTCGCCAGAAAATATCCGCCGACGCCCGCGAGCAGGACGCCCAAGGGGATCAACCAGGCGAACGTCAACCGAATTTGCTCCAAAAGCTCCCGCTGCGGATGCAGGGAACGCAGCACCACGAGCGACCATGCGTCGCCACGCACGGAGAAGCGCCGAGCGTAGGCGCGGAAGCCGCCTCTGTCGGTGGCGATGGTCTGAAAAGTGTGGTCCGATTGCGAAGCTGCTGACACGAAACTCTGGAAGCCGCTCGCGGCCACCGTGCGCGCAACCATCGAATCCACAGACGGGCTGGAAGGCTGCAGGTCTCCCGAGCTGAACGCGGTTTTCCCGTCGGGGTCCACGATGAAAAAGACGGTGTCGCGAACGCGATGCTCGAGCGTTGCTTGGCGCGCCGCATCCTGCAATCCGCCGGAATTGTCCGGATCCTTGAGTTCGTCCTGGAAAGTCACGAGAAAGGAATTGCCAAGGTCCGCCAGGTCGGCATCCGTGCGGCGATCCGCAGCTCTTGAAAAGAGCAGGTAGCTGGTGAGGCCGAAAAGCAGCAGAAAAATGGTCAAGATGAGCGAGTACCAGAAGGTCAGGCGCGCTCGGAGGGTGTCAAGCATGGTTCTTCTTGCTCGCCGTATGTGATTTTTTCTTGGCGCGTGCCAGCGCGTCGCGGTCCGCTGCGTCGTCGCCGGCGGCAATTTCTCCTTCGGGGCCGAACAGATAGCCCGCGCCGCGCCTGGTATGCAACAGCGGCAGCTTGGAATCCTCGTCAATTTTGTGCCGCAGGCGGTTCACGTACACTTCAATCAGGTTTGAAAATGGATCGAAGGTTTCGTCCCACACGTGTTCGGCGATCGCCGCGCGTCCTACCACGCGGCCTGCATTGCGCGCCAGAAACTCCACGAGTGCATATTCCTTGGTAGTAAGCGGGATGCGGCGGCCGCGGCGCGTTACGGTCTGGGCGGCGGTGTCCACTACCACATCGGCCACGGTGATGTTCGGCGGGCGGAGTTCGCCGGAACGCCGCAACAGCGCGCGAAGACGAGCGAGAAGTTCGCGAAAGGCGAAGGGCTTGGCGAGGTAATCGTCGGCGCCCACGTCGAGGCCGGTGATGCGATCCTCAACGCCGTCGAGCGCCGTCAGCATCAGGATCGGCACGCGATTGCCGGTTTTGCGAATCTGTTTGCAGACTGCAAAACCGTCGCGGCCGGGAATCATCACGTCCAGGATGATCAGATCGTAGGTGTTGATTTCGGCCTGATATAGGGCGTCGTCGCCCGTGGTCGCGGTATCCACCGCGTAGGCTCGTTCGCGCAGCCCTTTCAGGACGAAGCGCAGAACTCCGGGATCGTCTTCCACCAGCAGCAAGCGCATCGCGACATCATACTTCACTCTGCTAATTCTGTTTCAAGGTGCGGGGTGCGAGAGCCGCGGGACATGCCTGCGTGGCCCCGAAATTCGCGGGACGAAGGGGCCGCTACATAAGCAACGGCCAGCGCGCTCGTGTCGGCGCGACGCAAAGTGAACCGGAGAGCGCAGCCAACAGCGGCTGCACCACTCTAGGATTTTGAGGAGGAGCCGACCGTAGCTGGTTCTTGGGGGTGCACGAATTCAGGTTTCGCTTCAGCTTCGACGGGCGCGGGAGCTTCGATTTCCCAGTCGCAGCCTTCTTTTATGCAGCTGCGGAAATTGCCTTGCTTCGTGCGTTTCTCCACTATGAACGGAGCGCCGCATTTCGGGCACGGCTCGTTGATCGGTTCGTGAGGCGTGGTGAAATCGCAATCGGGATAGCGGCTGCAGCCGTAGAAAATGCGGCCGGCGCCGCGTCCACGGGAAATGCCGCGGCGAACGAACTCGCCTTCATTGCATTTCGGGCATTTAATGCCCAGCGTGATGGGGCGGGTGTACTTGCATTTCGGATAGTTTGCACAGCCGATGAAATCACCGAAGCGTCCCTGGCGGCGCAGAAGTTGCGCGTCGTCGAGAGGACACTTTTCGTCCAGCGGCACATCGGGCTGGCGCGCGATGCGCGTGCCGCTGACCAGGCGCCGCGTGGTTTTGCAATCCGGGTAGCCCTTGCACGCGAGGAAAACGCCGAAACGTCCGCGCTTGATCACCATTTCCTTGCCGCAATTGTCGCAGTATTCGATTTTGGCTTCGCCGCCCTCGTCGGGAAGCTCGGGCGAAAGATCCTTGATGTAATCGCACTCGGGATAGCGGCTGCAGCCGAGGAAAAATCCGTGACGCGAAATGCGTTCGAGCAGTTCGCCCTGGCCGCATTTCTCGCACTTCTGACCGGTGGGGATGCCGGCTTTGTAGGACAGCATTTCCTCGTCGGCTTTATCCAGATCAACGAGGAAGGGATCCCAGAATTCCTTCACCGCCTGGCGCCAGGGAAGTTTGCCCTCTTCGATTTCGTCGAGCTCTTCTTCGAGGCGCGCGGTGAAGCCCACGTCGAAAATATCTTCGAAACTTTTGACCAAGAGCATGCTGACGCGTTCGCCGAGCATGGTGGGCGAAAAGCGGCCCTGGTCCTTGGTGACATATTCGCGCTCGACGATCGTCGAAATAATCGCAGCGTACGTCGAGGGCCGGCCGATGCCCTTTTCTTCCAACTCTTTCACCAGCGTGGCATCGTTGTAGCGCGGCGGCGGCTCGGTGAAGTGCTGGTCGGGACGAATCTGGTCGAGGCGCAGTGACTGGCCCTCGCTGACTTGCGGCAGAGAGCGGCCCTCACCTTCGTCGTCCTTTTCGTCGTCTTCGCGATCAGCGTTTGCCACGGGCATCTGGTAGACCCTCAGGTAGCCGTCGAATTTCTGCACGGAACCGGTGGCGCGAAAAGTGTAATCGCCTGCATTGATGTCAATGGTGGTCTGATCGAAAATCGCGGGCAACATTTGCGAAGCGACGAAGCGCTGCCAAATCAGTTGATAGAGCTTGAACAGATCGTCTTCCAAAAATGGTCGCACGTCTTCCGGCGCGCGCATCACGTCGGTGGGGCGCACGGCTTCGTGAGCTTCCTGCGCATCTTTTTTAGATTTGTAGAAATTGGGCTTCTCGGGCAGGTAGTTCGCGCCGAAGCGCTCGGGAATCAGAGTGCGAACCTGATCGAGCGCATCGTTCGAGACGCGCACGGAGTCGGTGCGCATATAAGTGATCAGCGCGACCGAACCTTCCTGGCCGAGCTCGACGCCTTCATACAATTTCTGCGCCAGGGACATGGTGCGCTTGGCGGTATAGCGCAGACGATTGTAAGCAGCCTGCTGCAACTTCGAAGTCGTGAAAGGCGGCGGCGGGTTGCGCTTCTTTTCCTTTTGCGCGACGGAAGCGACGACCCACTTGGCCTTTTGCACGGCGGCGACAACTTTGTCGGCGTCGGCTTGATTATTGACCTCGATATCTTCGCCCTTGAACTTGCTCAGCTTGGCTTCGAAGATGGGCGGCGTGCCGGCATCCAGCAGCGCGTGGATGGTCCAGTATTCTTTCGGGATGAAGGCGCGGATTTCCTGTTCGCGCTCGACGATCAGGCGCAGCGCGACGGTCTGCACGCGCCCGGCGGAAAGGCCGCGGCGCACTTTGTTCCAAAGCAGCGGGGAAACCTTGTAACCGACGATGCGGTCGAGGACGCGGCGAGCTTGCTGCGCGTCCACCAGATGCTCATCCACTTGCGTTGGCTTGTCGAAGGCAGCCTTGATGGCTTTTTGCGTGATTTCATTGAACATCACGCGATAAATCTTCGGAGGCGCGCCGTTGGTGGCGGGCTCCTCCTTCTTGGCGGCGGGTTTCGGCTTGTCCGAATCGCCGTTCTGGGCTGCTTCCTGCGCCTTGGCGATCAGAGCGGTGTACTTCTTGGGCTTACTGAGAATTTCGGCCAGGTGCGCGCATATGGCCTCGCCCTCGCGGTCCGGGTCGCCCGCCAGATAGACGGCTTCCGCGGTGCGCGCGGCTTTCTGAAGATCGTGAATGACTTTGATTTTGCCCGGAATAACCTCGTAAGTCGGCTCGAAGATGTTTTCGGAGTTGACGACTA
>DATEVZ010000005.1:0-23348 GCA_035258265.1 Candidatus Acidiferrales bacterium | reverse complement strand
CATTTCGATGAAATAGAGGTGGCCTGATTCTTCGCGCAAGAACTCGACGGTGCCGGCGCTGGAGTAGCCGAGTTTCTTGAGCGCCTCAACTACTTGCTTGCCGATGCGTTTACGCGTGGCCGGATCGACTGCCAGAGACGGAGATTCCTCCAAAACTTTTTGATGGCGGCGCTGCAGCGAACATTCGCGCTCGCCGAGATGAATCACGTTGCCATGTTTATCGCCGAGAACCTGAAATTCGATGTGGCGAGGATGCTCGATGAGCTTTTCCATGTACACGTTGGGACTGCCGAAGGCCTGTTCGGCTTCGGTGCGTGCCGTTTGAAACATGGGGATGAGCTCGCGGCTATGGCGCACGATGCGCATGCCGCGACCCCCTCCGCCTTCGGCGGCCTTGATCATTACGGGATAACCGATTTCGGCGGCGATTTTCTTGGCGCTGTCTTCGTCAGGCACCACCCCCGGGCTGCCGGGGATAATGGGAAGGCCAGTTTCCTTCATGGCTTCGCGGGCTTTATCTTTTTCGCCCATCAAGCGAATGGCGTCGGGCGACGGGCCGATGAAAGTGATGTGGGAGGCTTCGCACACTTCAGCGAAGTTGGCGTTCTCGGAAAGAAAACCGTAGCCGGGGTGAATCGCGTCCACATTGGCAATTTCGGCGGCGCTGATAACTTGCGGGATGTTCAGGTAGCTTTCGCTGCTGCGCGGCGGCCCGATGCAGATGGCTTCATCGGCGAAGCGGACGTGCAAGGAATTGCGATCGGCTTCGGAGTAGACTGCGACGGTCTTGACGCCCAGTTCCCGGCAGGCGGAAAGGATGCGCAGGGCGATTTCGCCGCGATTGGCAATCAGAATTTTTCGGAACATTGCCCTCGAAGAAAAAATCAAGGATGCCCGCTCCGTCCCCGGACGGAGCGGGCGCTACCAATGCACATCAAAATCGGACCAAGTAGTCAGCGCCGATACGACGGCGCAGCATGCTGTGCCCCCACAACCCTCTGGGCGGTGGCGACCTGCTATTTTTTCCGGTGGGGGCGAATGCCAAAGAGCGCTTCGCCGTATTCCACCGGGTGGCCGTTCTCGACAAAAATGCGCACCACTTCGCCCGCGACATCCGATTCAATCTCGTTCATCAATTTCATGGCTTCAATGATGCACAGCACCTGGCCGGATTCCACTTTCGCGCCGATGGCCACGAAAGGCTCCGAGCCCGGACTGGCGGACGTATAGAACGTGCCGACGATCGGTGATTTCACAATATGCAAGTCTTCGGAGTGCGCGGCCTCGGATTCACGCACCGGGGCTGCCTGCGCGGGAGCAGCCGCACGGCTGGAGTGCGGCGATGCCGAGGCGACTACAATTTCGGGGGGTTGCAGCGGCGCGTAGGTCGCAGCCAAAGGCGACGATGGCTTCTTCAGCCGGATGCGAAAGCCTTCGCGTTCGTACTCGAACTCCTCGAGTCCATGCTTTTGCATGAATTCGAGAACGCGTTCCACTTCCGGGAGGTCCACTCCGCTCGCGCGGGAGCCGGGCTGTGATTCTGAATTCGACTTTTTCGCCATTTAGAGTTCTAGAAAATCCCGGGAGGCAGTGGTCAAATCCTCGGCCCCTTGGGCCGTCACCACAACGTCATCCTCGATGCGAATGCCGCCAAGCCCCTCGATATATACACCCGGCTCGACGGTAATGACCATGCCCTCTTCGAGCAAGGTCTCTTCAGCCGCGCCCAGGCGCGGCATTTCATGAACTTCGATTCCCAACCCGTGCCCTGTGCTGTGGGTGAAATAACGGACGAAACCATGGCGCCGAAGAACCTTGCGCGCCGCAGAGTCCACCTCGCTGGCTTTGGCGCCCGGCCGAATAGCAGCCTTGGCAGCCTGCTGCGCCTCCCAAACGGCGCTGTAAAGCACGCGAACCCTGCCTGCAGCCCGTCCCAGGAAAACAGTGCGAGTCATATCGCTGCAGTAGCCGCGCAGTATAGCACCCTGGTCAAGGACGACCAACTCGTTTTTCTTGAGCAGCTTGGGCGTAGGCTGAGCGTGCGGCCAGGCAGAGCGAGGGCCGGAAGCGACGATGGTGTCGAAGGAAGGCCCGCTCGCGCCGCGGAGCTTCATGGCTCGTTCCAACTCAGCGGCCAGGGCAAGCTCGGAGACGCCCGGCTTGACGTGGCGCAGCGCGGCGGTCCAAACATCGCTGATCAGGCGGGCCGCCTCGCGCATGAGGATCAGTTCTGAGGCATCTTTTACAGCGCGCAGCCGTTCGACCTCGTTCGGCGCCGGAACCCACCGCATGCGGGCGCCCGCGATCGATTGCAGAGCGTCTTTCTGTGCGACGGTCAGTTGCGCAGGGGCGTAGCCGAGCCGCAGGCGTCCGCGCCGGCGCCGGGTTTGGAGCATTTCGCCGAGGGCGCGTAGCAGCCCGTGCCGCGCGATTACGACGCTAGCATCGTGCACCTCTTCGCAGGCTTGCAGCCTGTAACGGCTATCGGTAAAAAGCGTGGCGCGCGAGGATTCGACCAGAAGGATTGCGGCGCTACCGCTGAATCCGCACACGTACCGGATATTGGGCAGATGAGTAACGAGCAGTGCGTCCGCGCGGTGCTTAGAAAGCGAAAGCCGGAGCCGATGGATTCGGCTCCGGCTTGAATTCAAAGGAACGGATTTCTGAGCCACGTCTCGATTATGAACCCTTTCTTCCCAGCGACAGGCTAGCCCGGCAAAATGCGCGGGGTTAGGAAGAAGAGAAGCTCCTGAGCCGTAGAACTGACTGTGGTGTGTTTGAACAGATTGCCGACTACCGGCAAGCTGCCCAGCAACGGCACTTGCGAAATGTCGGTGCGCTGTTGCGTGACGATGACGCCACCGATGACGACCGTACCGCCGTCGGCGATCAGTACCTTGGTGTTGGATTCCTGCGTGTCAATGGCAGGGATGCCCTGGACGCGCGGGATGGCGGAGTCGATCTGATCGTTCTTGACATCCACATCCATGTAGATGGTGCCCTCCGCGGTGATTTGCGGGGTGACGTCAAGCTCGAGCACGGCGTCCACGAATTGAACGGAGACCGTGTTGTTAACGATGGTTTGCACCGGGATCTTGGTTCCCTGTTTCACGATCGCCTTCTGGTTGTTCTGGGTGATGACTTTCGGCTTGGAGATCAGCTTGCCGACGCCGCGCTCTTCCGCCGCAGTGATGATGGTATCCAGCGAAACCCTACCGTTCTGAAAGAGGTAGCTGAATCCACTGGTCGGAACCGAAGCTCCCAAATTAGTCAGCAAAGGCAGTGAACCGCTAGTCGGAGTGGTTGGGCTTGTCGTCGTGCAGTTACTGCCGACGCAGAACGGCGGAGCCGGCGTGTGGATGACGGGACTGGTTCCCACGGCCGTGGCGCCTCCGACCACGCTGCCGCCTTGTGGTCCAAACGCGGCGGCGAGCTCCGTGCCAATTTCACGGGAGAACGAACGGTTGGCGGCGACTACGCGGGCTTCGATTTCCACCTGCTGCGATTTGCGATCGAGCTGGCGGAGCAGGTTGTCGAGAACCGGCAAGACGCCCGGGATGTCGCGGATGATCAAGGTGTTCGAGCGGCTGTCCGCCAGGATGTCACCGCGCGATGACAGGAACTTTTTCATCGTGGGCACGAGGTCGGTCGCTTTGGCATAGCTCAGAACGCGAGTGGTGGTGACGACGTCCGCGGCTTCTGCCTGCGCCTTGGCCAACTCGCGATTCTGGTCGGCTTCCTTCTTCAGAGTTTCCTTGGTCGCGATGCGCAGCACATTGCCATCGAGCTGCTTATCGAGGTCGTTGTTCTTGAGGACGATATCAAGAGCCTGGTCCCATGGCACATCGTCGAGAACGATCGTCAGGGTGCCCTTCACCGCAGGGTCCACAACGACGTTCAAACCGCTGATCTCGTGAATCAAGCGAAAGAAGTCGCGCAGGTCCACGTCTTTCAGGTTCACGGAGATCGGTTCACCCGAATATTTTCCAGCTGGGGCTGGCGTAGGAGCCTGCTGCGCGCCCGAAGTGGCCGACGGGGTATTGATAGTGGGCTGGCTGTTTTCCGTATAGCCCGGGTTGGCACCATTCGATGGAGCCGGAGCCGCAGCAACAATCGGCTTTGCAGCCGGTGCTTCGGGAGCATGCGGCGTCTCGACGGGAGCAGGCGCGGCAAGCGCAGCAGAGGTTTGCGTCAACGCGGTCGGTAGCACGGCGGCCGGTGCAGGAAGGTTATTCGGAACAACGTCGGGAGCACTGACTTTGGTGGTCGTGATATCCGTAGGCTGAGGAACAGCAGCCGGGGTGGACTTCACCGCTCCGCCGGTCGTGCCTTTCGAGGCTTCCGTGGAGAACGCGATTGTGATGGCGTTACCCGAAGCGTTGATGTCAAAGTGCGCCGGCTGACGCAGGTCAATCACGACGCGGGACACTTCGGGCGTGAATTGCGCCAGGCGAATCTCCTTAACGGGATCGAGATTGCTTGCGATCTGTTTTTCGGAAGTCTTCAGGTGCGCTCCGGCAAAATCGAGAACGATGCGGTCGGGATTGTGTAGGCGAAGAACGTGATAGGTGAGCTTGCTGCTGCCCACCACATTCACTTCGGTCTGCTCGCCATTCTGAGCCAAACTCACTTGCTCGATGGCTTCGACATTTGAAACAGGTGCCTTGGATTCGGAAGCCTTGGTGGAGATGGACTTCACGGAAGCCGCGGCTTGCGTCTTCACGGCGGCAGCCGCAACCGGCGGCGCGGAGACGTCGGCATTGCCGTTGGCCGAAACGAATAGCGACAGCTCCTGATTTCCATTGCGCTCGAGGCGAGGCTGCACACCGGGCCGGACGAGGATTTCAAGGCGCACCACGGGCTTTTGACCGGCGGTATAGGTCGTCACTCGATAGCTCTTCACGAGCTCCGAGGGCACGATGCGCGCTCCCGCCGAATCGCCTGCCGATACGCCGGTCAGGTCGAGCACGTAGAGGCTCTCGCTGGGGCGATAGGTGGAGTACTCGAATGGACCGTTGGCCTGAGCGTCCAGGGTCACGGCGCCATCTTTCACCACCGCTTTCACGTGTACCACCGGCGCATCACTCGCCGACAGTGCTCCATTCGTCAGAATCAGGGCTGCCGCTACCAGCACAGTCAGGCCCCACGCCCTCCGCATAATCCTCATTGCTGCTCTCCTGCACTCGGGTAGATTCGCTTCGTCACCATGCGTTCGACTGGCTTCCCGAAAGCATCTTTAGAGTTTTCCTTGAACGTCACACCGTCCAGGCCGATCTTTTCCACATCGCCGTCGTACAGACGGTCCCCTTCTCGGAGGAAATAAACGCGTTGGTCGGGATTGGAGACCACCGCGAGCATGCCGTTGGGCGCGCTGACCGTCCCATCTACGTGCACCGTCGCGACGACCAAGCCAGCTTTGCCGGGAGGCAAAGGCGGCCCGCCGGTCTTGTGCTCGCTCACCAGCGGCACGAATGGGTCCCGTTTCCCCACCTCGGAGATTTGGGGCTTAGCGTTCGCGCTGGCATCCGCCGCAGGCGTTGCTGCTGGCGCGGCGGCAGGCGCGGCTTTGGCTTTGTGGCCCGTCTTCTTCGCCGGTTTGGCCTGCGCACCGGAGCCCGGGACAAGACAAAAAGACAATGCCAGAGCGGTGAAAAGTCTCATCGATGTCCTAGCCAGTCTCATCGTGTTCGCCCTATCGCTTCACCGGCGGTGCTCCCGGCGTTGTAGCAGTGGATGCCGGTGCATCTGCCGTCTTGGAAAAGAACGTAGTGATGGTCATAACACCCGTGACCGAGGTTCCCGCTACCATATGGAAGTTGCTGGCGCCACCGGCCTTGCTGCCGATGCCCGTCAGTTTCAAGTCGCCAACGTTGATGATTCGGGACAATCTGCCCAGCTTTGAGAAAAAGTCCAGAACAGAGAAATACGGGCCGTCGGCTTCCACTTCGAACGGCATCTCGAAGTAGAAAGGCTTCTGGCCGATCGGCAGCGCTTTTAGGCGGCGGATGGACACTCCGGAACTGGCGGCAGCGCTCTGAATCATGATGATGAATTGATCGACCTGCTTCTCTTCCGGAACGATGGTCTGCAAAGTCGCGAGTTGCTTCGTCAGCGCATCCATCTCCGACTGCAATTCCGCGCGGCGCTGTTTATACACGCGCAGGCTCGCCACCTCGGCGGACAAGGGCTTTTCCTCTTGCTGCGCGTGCTCCAACTCTGCGCGGACGTTCGCCACAGGAGAACCGGGAACGTAGAAACCCGCGGCGATCAGGACCACAGAGAGTCCCAGGAAAAACAGCGCCTGAAGCGGCCAGGGCCAGTCTCTAAAAGCGGTAGCCATTGCTAACTCCTCCCCTTGGGCGCGGGCTGCGGGGACGCAGCAGCGCTGGCGGCAGGCTTAGCCTGGGGCTGCGCCGACTGAGAGGTTGCTGGGGCGATCGCGGCGGACATCGTGAATCCGTAGGTGGTCACCGTCTTCGCAACGTCATCCTCTTTGGCCTCTTGAATCTCAATCTTGTCGAAATAGCCCGAGCGCTTCAGCTGCGTGATGAAATTCGCGACGGCGTTGACGCTGCCAGCTTCGCCGGCAATCTGCAGCGTGTCGCCCTTACGTTCGAGCGAGGTGAGCCACAGCTGGTCCACTCTCACCACCGTATTGGCAACCATCTGAAGCAATTCCTGCGCGCCCGAGCGGTTCTTCTGCAGTTCTTCGATTACATCGATGCGCGTATGCAAAGCCCTTTTCTGCGCTTCGAACTGTTCCACTTCCTGTTTGACCTGCTGCAGGCTGGTCTTTTCGGCTTTCAACGCGAGGATGCGCGAGTTGGTAGCGTCCAGTTCGTGCTTCTGCGAAGTGTAAGTAACGCCGAGGACTACAAAAGCAATCAGCAGCGCTGCTATACCTAGGATGATCTGCAGCGTGGCTTCCAGCGGCACGGCTTGCTTGGTAGCTTTCGGACGGGCCTGGCCCAGTAAGTTAATGCGGATCATGGGGTGTCAAAACTCCTCAGCGCCAGGCCCACAGCGATTGCCAGGCGCGGCGCCAACTCACGTATCTGGCTTTCATCGTGACGCCCAGGATTGATTGCGATCTTACGGAATGGGTAGAGCTCTTCGACCGGCATGGCGAATTCTTCTTTCAGCAACTCGAGCAAGCCGGGAACACGCGCCGTTCCTCCGGCGACGTAGATGCGGCGAATATTTTCTCCGCTAGCCGTCGCACGAAAAAAGTCGAAGGTCTTTTGGATTTCCAAGATCAAAATGTCCGAGACGGAACGCAGGATCGCCGTGCGCTGTTCTTCATTGACGCCTGCCAGAGTGCCGCCCATCTTTAGCTTTTCGGCATCTTCGAAGCTAAGGTCTAGTTCCTTCTGCAGCGCGTCGGTGTACTGGTTGCCACCCACCGAAACGTCGCGCGTGAACAAGGGAGTCCATCCGCGGACGATGTTGATATTCATCACGCTGGCGCCCACGTTCAGCAACGCGACGACTTGCGAGGGATCAGGTTCGTAATTGACCTCGAAGCAGTTCTGCAGGGCGAAGGCGTCGATGTCCACAACCACGGGGGATTTTCCCGCTTGCGCCAGGACGTTGGTGTGATTCAGAATTTTGTCTTTCTTCACGGCCACCAGCAGAACATCCATTTGATTCTCAGTGGCTTCGAGCAATTGATGGCTCAGATTCACGTCGGCGATATCGAACGGGATGTGCTGGCTGGCTTCGGCTTGCACCCGGTCGAAGAGTTCTTCCTGGGTCATCAGCGGCATACTGACGCGCTTGACGATTACTGAGTGTCCGGAGACCGAAGTGGCCACGTCCTTGGCCTTGATTTTCTGATTATCGAAGATGGAGACGATTTTCTCGGCGACCGAGGGAGCGTCCATGATGGCTCCGTCCACGACGGTGTCTTGCGCCAAGGTCTCAATCCCGTAGCTGACTAACTCGTAACCCGCCTTCGTCTTCTTCAGCTCGACCGCCTTCACGGAACTCGAGCCAATATCCAGGCCGATTAAGGATTTCGTTTTCCCCAGATTGAACATCGCGCGGCCCCTCACTCCTTGCTCCGCCCCGCTTCGCAGGACGGACACGGCTTCGTCTGGTGCCTGAATATTTCTTTGGAAAAAAGTTTCCACGCCCCGCTTGCTGCTTCGCCGTCCACCCGTTGAGGCGGCCGACTTCGAAGAGAACCGTTAGTACTGCTACTGCCGGTACTCTTTTGCTTTGTCCGTTTATTACATCCGCAGCACGGAGTGTCAAGCAACGTGTTCCGCTGGTGTGCTATTGGTAAAACACGGTACGAAAGTACAGGTAGGCGAAAAGGACAGGGTAAAAGGACAGGTTGCAGAGGCTGCAAACTACTCAGATATTGCGGGAAAGGCCCAAAAAGGCGAAGAAAAGTGCGTTCGCTTTGCGTTTACTTTTTGTTCGGAGGCGTGATGCGGAGCTGTTGCCATATTGTGTCCACGCGTTTTTTTGTTTCGCTATTCATTCTGATTTCGTCGGGCCAGCGACCGGCAAAACCTTCTTCCGGCCACTTGCGCGTGGCATCCACGCCCATTTTCGAACCGTAATCCTGGCGGCGTGCGGCGTGGTCGAGGGTGTCCACGGGTCCCAAAACAAATTGAATGTCGCGCTCGGGATCGATGGCGCAGAGAGCTTTCCAGACGATTTCGCGCGGGTTCTGGAGGTCCACATCGTGATCCACGACCAGGACGACCTTGGTGAACATGGCTTGGCCGAGCGACCAAATCGCGTTCATAATTTTTCGAGCTTGTCCGGGATAGCTCTTGCGAATTGATACGATCATCAGGTTTTGGAAGATACCCTCGGCGGGCATGGCCACGTCCACAATTTCCGGGTACTGCATCTTCATCACCGGCATAAAAATGCGTTCGATCGCGTGGCCCATAAAATAGTCTTCTTGCGGAGGCGGGCCGACGATGGTGGTTAGATACAGCGGGTCCTTCTTGTGCGTGATGCACTGCACATGGAACACCGGATACTGGCCCTCCAGCGAATAGAAGCCCGTGTGATCGCCGAAGGGGCCTTCGGTGCGCATCTCACCTATTTCGACGTAGCCTTCGAGTACGATTTCGGCGTTCGCGGGAACTTCCAGGTCCACCGTTTTGCAAGCGACTAATTCCACAGGATCCTTGCGCAGGAAACCGGAAAAGAGAAATTCGTCCATGTCGGGCGGAACTGGCAGGATTCCTGCGAGCGCCGTGGCGGGGTCCGCGCCGATGGCGACAGCGACTTCCAACTTGCCGCCCGGATTTTTTGCGCGGCTGGTGCGATAGTGATCCGCGCCGTGTTTCTGAGTTTGCCAGTGCATGCCTGTGGTGCGGTCATCGAAAACTTGCATGCGGTAACAACCCACGTTGCGTTTGCCATTTTCTGGATTCTTGGTAATCACCATGGGCCACGTGATGTAGCGCCCGCCGTCTTGCGGCCAACACTTCAGGATGGGGAAATAATCGAGTGAGAAATCTTTTGTACGGACAACCTCCTGACAGTCGCCGTTGCGCACTACCTTTGGGAAAAACGAGCCAATCTCGGCAAGCTTTGGAAGCATCTTTACTTTTTCGAGGAGGCCTTGCGGGGACTGCATGTCAATGAACGAGTGAACGCGGGCGGCAACATCTTCGAGCGAGTCAACTTCGAGAGCTAGGCACATGCGACGTTCAGTGCCGACCAGATTAGTGACGGCGGGGACGCGCGAGCCTTTCGGGCGTTCGAAGAGGAGTGCCGGGCCGCCCGCTTTTACGGCGCGGTCGGAGATTTCCGTGATTTCGAGGACGGGGTCGACTTCGACAGAGATGCGGCGAAGTTCGTCATTTTTTTCCAGCTTACGCAGGAAATCTCGCAAGTCTCGATACGCCACTGCTCCTCCCTGGTTTCGCTGCTGCGTGTGCGGCGCTCGCACTCTAACACGGAGGCTGGCGACGATGAAGCCAGCTTGCTTGAACCGCGCAAGGCGAGAGAAGGCAAAAAGATTTAACACATCGGACACCAGAGGAAACCAAAACGACCGCAGAGACGCAGAGGACGCTGAGATTCCTTTCGGATTGCGATCTGTCGTTATTTTTGGCCTACGCGACTGGCGAGTCGGCACGGGATTGCGCTTCTGGCGCGTGTGCGCTCATTATCCTCGCTGCCAGATCACGGTAGCGCCCGACCAGGTCTTTCTCGGATTTAGCTACCGGCTCGTCGTCGTTTTGACGCGAGCGAGCGATCGATGATGATTTGGAACGGTCGCGGTCAAGGGCCGCTCAATCCACTGCCTTCAAGTAACGTTCGAGCATGCCCAGCGCGAGAATATCGGCTGATTGCAGCACTCTGGCCCATTCCCTTTGAGCCAGTGAGAATGATGGTGCGCTCAGCCAAGGAGGGAGCCTCCGGGTGCGGAATTCACGTAGACGACACTTGCGTACGGCTTGTGTGACGATGGAACGGGTATGTGGGAGGTGCGGAGCATCTTCAATGCCAAGGCGAGGGGCCTCGGCCGTATTGCGCCTTCATCGCCCTAGGGGTAAGTAGAGCAGCAGGCACATTGTAGTCATTGGCAAGGCTTAGGATTTCCTTACATAGTCTTGCGGCGGAGTTGCGATATTATCCCCTCGTTGCGCATCCGCATGTGACGCGAGATTTGCAAGAATCCATCGACCTTCCTAGGAGCAACGCACCATGAGCGGCCAGTATTTCTTCATGAAACTGATCCCACCGCGTCCGACTTTCGCCCAAGACATCACCGCTGAAGAAAGAGCAGTGATGCAGCAGCATGTGAACTATGTTGGCGAGGCTTTCAACAAAGGAGCGGTTTTACTCTACGGCCCGGTAATGGCGACGGCGGGAGCGTTCGGCATGGCCGTCCTGGAGATGCCCAATGCTGCGGCGGTTCAAAGATTCGGCGAGGAAGACCCTTCGGTCAAGGCAGGTCTGAACACCTTCGAATTTTACCCGATGCGAGTGGCTCAAGCGCGCAGCAAGACTTGAGCAGCTGGGGCGGTCCAGTCTTTTCTCGCGGCTGCTCGGTTGTGTATAATCACCAAGCAGAAGTGAGCGGGCGTCGTACAATGGCAGTATAGAAGCTTCCCAAGCTTCGGACGTGGGTTCGATTCCCATCGCCCGCTCCAATAATTCACAGAGGGGTTTTTGCGCCTTTACGCCTTCCTTATTTTCCGTAGCTACAATTCTAGGGCATCGCTAGGTCCGTTTCGCGATGACGAAGTGCGTCGCGTTGGGGTGGCTACATGCTCGGTGCAGTGATGGCCGAGCTTTGGCGCGTCAAAGCCTTCCAGAAGGCATTCTCCTGAGCCGAGCAGGACCGGCGACATCGCTAGGTGCATTTCGTCGATAAGGCCTGCGCGAAGGTATTGCTGGATTGTAGCGACGCCACCGCCCAGGCGGACATCCTGACCCTTCGCCGCCTTCACGGCTCGTTCGAGTGCGGCGTGAATGCCATCGGTGACAAAGTGGAACGTGGTGCCTCCACTCATTTCGAGCGATGCGCGCGGGTGATGCGTGAGGACGAATACGGGAGTGTGGTACGGCGGATTCTCGCCCCACCATCCTTTCCAAGAGTCATCGGGCCACGATTCTCGGATCGGCCCGAACATGTTTCGGCCGATGATCCGCGCCCCGCTATTCTTGAAGTGCGACGAAGTCGTCGTCGGTGCCCGTAGCACCGCCCTAATTGCCAACCATCTGTCGAAATGTACGTGTCCTGAACATCCATTCGTGCAGCGCCATGCCACCGACGCCAAGTGGGTTGTTTAGATCCTGATTGGGGCCGGCACCGTAGCCGTCGAGCGAGATCGTAAAGCCGTGCACACGAAGCCTGGACATGAATACTCCTCGTCTCGAGAGGTATAAATCGCGGTTGGGGCCTTGCTGCCTGTCGCCGCGAGACCGAAATATTTGCGACGATGAAGCACTGCTTCATAGAATTTCTCTTATACCACGGCCCGGTTCATGGTTCGCGAAGAGCTAGTTACCAAACTCCTGGATGAAAGATTAGAATGGACGCCCCATGGGAAAGATATATGCGGGTACATCAGGCTGGGCGTATGCGAGTTGGAAGCCCGATTTTTATCCAGCGAAACTTGCCGCGGCTCGCTTTTTGAATCACTACGCGACACGGTTGAATTCGGTGGAAGTGAACTACACGTTCCGACGCATGCCAAGTGAGAGTTTGTTGCAACGCTGGGTGGAGGCAACGCCCGCGGATTTCCAATTTGCACTGAAGGCGCCCCAGGCGATCACGCATATCAAGCGGCTGCGCGACACGGCCTCGACGATGGCGTATTTCATGGACGCGCTGGAACCGCTGCTAAAGACGGAAAAGCTTGGGCCGGCGCTCTTCCAACTGCCGGGAAATTTCAAATGCGATGTTGCGCGGCTCAGAGAATTTTTAACCCTGCGGCCGCGATGGCTGCGCGCGGCGTTCGAGTTTCGCGACGAATCCTGGTTCGTGGAAGACGTGTACGCGGCACTGCGCGAGGCTGGGGTGGCGCTCTGTTTGGCCGAGAGTGAGGATCTTGAAACCCCGCAAGTGCTGACGGCTGATTTCAGCTATCTGCGCTTGAGAAAGCCGAGCTATTCGGCGAAAGCCTTGACTCCACGGGTACGGGAACTCGCTCGAAGCGGCGATGTTTATGTGTACTTGAAACACGAGGACACGCCGGAAGGCGCTTCGACCGCAGAGGCGGTTCTCAAGGCTTTCAAAAAGTGAGCTACCGCTTTTCTTGCCAACTGTTGGTAGGTAATCATCTTCTCAAAACAGGGATCCTTCATGACTAATGAACGACGGTTGGCGCTGTGTTGCGTCGGCGTGCTGCTATGTACGGGCCTGGCATGGACTGGTCGCGGTGCCGCACGTATAGCGGTGACGAACCGCTCTAATGCGGAACAGAGCGACCAGCGTGAGGTATGCATCACGGTGGACGATTTGCCGGGCGCGTTACCGGGAAACGATTTTGCCTACGGCGATCTTAAAGAATTGCAAAAGATCAATCACGGCATTCCGGGCGCCCTGAAGGCGCATCACGCTTGGGCGATCGGCTTCGTGAACGAACGCAAGTTGCAGGTGCAGGGCGAGCGCGACGCACGCGCGGGATTGCTGCAAATGTGGCTGGACGACGGGCTCACGCTTGGCAATCACACTTATTCGCACCCGGATTTCAGCACTACGCCGCTGCAGCAATATGAGGATGAGACGATTCGCGGCGAAGTTGTAACCGGCGCTCTGCTGAAGGCGGCCGGGCAAAAAGAGGAATACTTCCGACATCCGTACCTCAATACCGGAATGTCGCTCGATGTGAAAACCGCGTTTGAGACTTTTCTGAAGGAGCGGGGTTACACCATCGCGCCGGTGACGATTGAAGATGCTGATTACGTCTTCAACGACGCGTTCGCGCACGCGACGGAGACAAAGGACAAGAAACTGGCGGCCAAAGCGAAGAAGGAATATCTCGAATATGTGGACACAGTGTTCACCTACGGTGAGAGCGAATCCGCCAAATTGTTTGGACGCCAAATTCCCCAGATATTGCTGATCCACGACAACGAATTGAACACGGAATGTTTGGACGCGCTGCTGACGAAGCTTGAGAAGCGCGCATACAAATTCATTTCGCTTGAGCAGGCCATGAGGGACCCGGCGTATGCCACGCCCGATCGGTGGGCCGGCACCGGAGTGTTGTGGATGGAGCGATGGAAACTTGCGATGGGTCTGAAGCCTGAGCCCGAAAAAGGTCCAGATCCACCCAAATGGGCTGAGGACATTTTCGATCAGATGCGGAAAGAACGGCAGAAGGAATAGAACCGCAAAAAGCAGATCCCTCGCTACGCTCGGGATGACAATTGTTGCTTGACCTGAGGCCCAGCGGCGGGACGCAGCGCTACCAGAGGGCGCTAAGCAAGAGCCTGGGGGATGGCTTTCTTCCAGCGGCCCTGTGCCTTCAGAATCAGTTCGACTACTTCGCGGACCGCACCTTCGCCGCCCTTCGCCACGGTCACATAGTGAGCGGCGCGCTTTACCTCGACGACTGCATTCGCGACGGCAACCCCCAAGCCGACGCGCTGCAAGATCGGTAAGTCCGGCAAGTCGTCACCGACATAGGCGACCTCTTCATCGGTGACACCCGCGCGCGTGAGGACGGCTTTGTACGATTCGAGCTTCTTCGGCTGCCCTTGGATCACGAATTCCATGGATGCTTCGCGCGCGCGCCGGGCCGTGGCCGGAGAATCGCGCCCGGTGATAAGCCCGGTGCGGATACCCATGATGCTGGCGAGTTTGATGCCGGCGCCGTCGTGGGAGTGGAACATTTTCATTTCAGCGACGCTGTTGTCGGGGAAAGTTTGCAGGCAGACGTAGCCGGGGGTCATGGTGCCGTCCACGTCCATCAGCAGGACGCGAACGGGTCTGGCGCGGCGCAGGACCGGCGCTGGAAATTTTATTTCGCGGATGGCCATTTTCTCGAATCCCTCAACGACCATTCTAGAACAATTGCAATGTCCACAAATCGTGGACGTGCAGGACACCTTCCAGCTTTCCTTCAGCATCTACGATGAGCACGGAGGTGATTTTCTTTTCCTCCATCACTCTCAGGGCGCTCGCCGCGAGTTCGTTGCGCGGCAGCGTCACCGGATTTTTCGTCATGCAATCGGTGGCGGTGAGATCCAGAACGTTCTCCGAGCGCTTTTGCATCACGCGGCGCAGGTCGCCATCGGTGATGATGCCCAGCAGCTTGCCATCGGTTTCCGTCACCGCGGCGAGACCCAGTCCCTTGCGGCTCATCTCGTAAATGACGTCCGGCATTTTTGCTGTGGGCAGGACGCGCGGCGCTGCTTCGCCAGCGTGCATCAACGATTCGACGCGACGCAATTTCTTGCCGAGACGTCCGCCGGGATGCAATGCCGCGAAGTCTTCTTCTTTGAAGCCACGCCGCTCGAGCAACGAAATCGCGAGAGCGTCACCCATAGCCATTGCCGCGGCGGTGGAAGCTGTCGGCGCCAAATTGAGCGAGCAAGCTTCTTCTTTCACCGCTATATCGAGGACGATATTGCTCGCGCTGCCCAGCGTCGAGCGCGGATTCGCGGTGAGCGTGATCAGATGAATGCCCAGGCGCTTCACTGATTCCACCAGCTCGATCAGTTCTTCGGTCTCGCCGCTGGATGAAATCGCTAGCAGCACGTCGTCGCCTGTCAGCATACCCAGGTCGCCATGCAGCGCTTCCGACGCGTGCAGAAAAAGCGATGGCGTGCCGATACTCGCGAAAGTGGCCGCAATTTTTCGGCCGATCAGACCGGATTTGCCAAGGCCAGTGACGACGACTCTGCCCTTGCACGCGTAGAGAAGTTCGACCGCTTTTTCGAAACGCTCATCGAGACGTGCCATCAACCCCGCGATGGCTTCGGATTCGATGCGCAGTACCCGTTTGGCGGTGGCAAGGCTCATCGAGCGTCCCACTCGCGCGCGAGAGCCGAAAGACGCAGAACTTTTTGCAGCAGCGGACGAAATTCGTCGAGAGGCAATGCGTTCGCTCCATCCGAAAGCGCCTGCGACGGGTTGTCGTGAACCTCGAGGAATATTCCGTCTAAGCCCACAGCTGCACCGGCACGCGCCAGCGTTTCAATAAATTCGGGCTGGCCTCCGCTGGACTTCCCTGCCCCGCCGGGCAATTGCACGGAATGGGTCACGTCGAAAACTATTGGGTAGCCGAATTTGCGCATAATGGGAAACGAGCGCATATCCACGACAAGATTTTGATAACCGAACGAACTGCCGCGCTCGGTGAGAGTGATTTTTTCGTTGCCGGTGCTGGCGATTTTCTCGGCGGCGTTGCCGATTTCCCACGGCGACAGAAACTGGCCTTTTTTTACGTTCACGATGCGTCCTGTACGGCCCGCGGCCACCAGCAGATCGGTCTGGCGGCAAAGAAAGGCCGGAATTTGCAGGATGTCACACACTTCCGCGGCCGGACCCACCTGAGAAATGTCGTGAACATCGGTTAGGATCTGCAAGCCCGTACATTTTTTAATTTCAGCAAGAATGTGCAGGCCTTCTTCCAATTGTGGGCCACGAAAAGAGTTGAGCGACGACCGATTGGCTTTGTCGTAAGACGCTTTGAAAATGTACGGGATGCCGAGCTCCGAGGTGATTTCGCCGAGGCGCTCGGCCATGTTCATGGCATGTGCTTCGCTTTCGATCACGCAGGGACCGGCTATCAGAAATAAGGGCGCATCGCCGCCGAAGCGGATTTTTCCGGCCGAAAAATTTCGCGGTGAATCCATCTATGTGGTTGCGCAGGATACGCGACGCACCAGACTATGCGGGTTTGTAGTTGTTTTCAACTTTGAATTGCGCACACAAACAACACTACCGCAGAGACGAAGAGAAAGGAAAAGCAAGAGAGTGAAGCAATTAATCCGTGGCGGGATCCGCAGCGGCCACACGCGATTCCGAGGACACGCCTTGGCGGCGGTGACGATTTTCCACGCTGGCGCGGATGAACGCGGCGAACAGCGGATGCGGCGCGAGCGGCTTGGACTTGAATTCGGGATGGAACTGGCAACCGAGAAACCACGGATGATCTGGCGCTTCCACAATTTCGACGTAGACGCCGTCCGGCGTACGGCCGGTGATGCGGAAACCGGCGCGCGTTAGCGTGTCTTCGTATTCGCAATTGAATTCATAGCGGTGGCGATGGCGCTCGTTGATTTCGAGCTGGCCGTACGCCTTGTGCGCGAACGATCCAGGCTCGATCTTGCACGGCCACGCACCGAGCCGCATGGTGCCGCCCATCTCGTCCACTCCGAGCAGCTCGCGCAATTTGTATATGACACGATTGGGAGTGGAAGGATCGAACTCGGTGCTATCGGCGCGTTCGATGTGCGAAACCTGCCGAGCATATTCAATCGTTGCACATTGCATACCCAGGCAGATTCCGAAGAACGGGATCTTTTTCTCGCGCGCATAGGTAATGGCGTGCACCATTCCGGCAATGCCGCGCTTGCCGAAACCTCCCGGAACCAAAATTCCGTCCACATGACGCAACAGGCGTTCGGCAGTGGCAGGTGAATCAATTTCTTCGGCTTCGATCCATTCGATTACCACGCGCTGGCGATTTGCGAGTCCGCCGTGCCCGAGCGCCTCGCGCAAACTTTTGTAGGCGTCTTCGAGCTGCACATATTTGCCGACAACGCCGACGCGCACTTCGCCGGCCGGGTGCTCAAGGGTCTCCAGCATCGCCAGCCAACGGCTTAGATCACGCGGCGGCGCTTCGAGTCGGAGCAGGCGCAATATTTGCTCGTCCAGCCCTTCGGCAGCGAGCGTCATGGGAACTTCGTAAATGTTGCTGACGTCCGGAGCGGAAATGACGCAAGCCTCGGCGACGTTGCAGAAAAGCGCGATCTTCGCTTTTAGATCGGCACCAAGCTGCCGGTCGCTACGGCAAATCAGAACGTCCGGCTGAATACCGATGCTTAAGAGTTCTTTGACGCTGTGCTGGGTTGGTTTGGTCTTCAGTTCACCGGCTGTGGGAATGAACGGCACCAGCGTGAGGTGCACGAAGATTACGTTTTCAGGGCCTAGCTCCAGACGCATCTGGCGAATTGCTTCCAAAAACGGCAGTGATTCGATATCGCCGACCGTGCCGCCAATTTCGACCAGGACAACATCCACACCTTCGGCTACTTTGCGAAACGCGGATTTGATTTCGTCGGTGACGTGTGGAATTACCTGCACTGTCTTGCCAAGATAATCACCGCGGCGCTCTTTGGTGATGATGGACTCGTAGAAGCGGCCCGTGGTCCAGTTGTGATCGCGCGTCAGATGCGCGGAAGTGAAGCGTTCGTAGTGGCCCAAGTCCAGATCGGTTTCTGCGCCGTCGTCGGTGACGAACACTTCCCCGTGCTGATAGGGAGACATGGTGCCGGGATCAACATTCAAGTAGGGATCGCACTTCTGGAGGGTAACGCGAAGGCCGCGGCTTTCCAGCAGGCAGCCCATGGAAGCCGCCGCAACGCCTTTTCCGAGAGAAGAAACCACGCCACCCGTCACAAAAATATATTTTGGGGCGGTCCGCAAGGTCCCTCGACTTCCTCCCGGAGAATCTGCGTACAAAACATTATCGTGGGAAATGCTGCGGGTGTCAAATTGCGATTTTCGATTGCGAAATTTATTTCTTACTTCTCCACCTGAGCAACGCCGCGAGGACGCAAAGAATCGCACTCGTAAACCGCGATTCGTCAGGATTTGGTGCCGGCACTCAGGAGCTTTTCCACGCGCTCGACGTCGGCGGGCACGTCCACGCTGACCGCATCGTACTCAGTCTCAACCATATGAATGCGGAACCCATTCTCGAGCCAGCGCAATTGCTCGAGTTGCTCGACGCGTTCTAGCTCGCCGGGGGGTAGCGTAGGAAATTCCAACAACGCGTCGCGTCGATAGCCGTAGAGGCCAATGTGTTTCCAATGCTGCGCGGCAACAGTCACGCCGGTATCGCGAACCCACGGAATGGGCGCGCGCGAAAAATAGAGCGCGTTGTCGTCGAAGTCCTGAACGACTTTTACTACGTTCGGGTCCATGATCTCTTTTTGCTGCGTGATGGCGGAGCAGGGGGTGGCCAACTGTATGGATTCGTCTTCGGCCATTGCGGCGGCGACCGCGTCCAGTGTGCCAGGATTGATCAGCGGCTCGTCGCCTTGGACGTTGATGTAGATGTCCGCGGGAAGGTGAGTCGCCACCTCTGCAACCCGGTCAGTACCAGTACGGTGATCCTGGCGCGTGAGCATCGCTTCCCCGCCGAACTTCTCTACGGCGGTCTTGATCCTCTCGTCCTCGGTGGCGACGACGATGCGGGACGGCAGCTTGGCCCGGCGAACCCGCTCAACAACGTGCTGAATCATGGGCTTTCCCGCAATTGGCGCCAGCGGCTTGCCGGGAAACCGGCTCGAGGCGTGGCGCGCGGGAATCACGACCAGCACATTAGGAGCGTCAGATTTCGCCATAGACGTTTGCAACCTTTGGCCAGCCAGGAAATCTTAACATGGAGACGACGCCGCGTTGCGGGGGCTCAAACGTTTGGAAGGTCGCCCTTGCTTTGAATCTGGCGGGTGGTAGAATCGTCGCAAGCGGCCCGTCAGCAAGCCCGGTACTGGACGAGTCACGCGGCAGGGGTGGGGACCACGTTGAGACACCGCGCACCGCAGCCGGTTGCATACGCACCGTCGCCGCGAGTTTGCGCGTTTTTTATTTTTTGCACCATTGTCCTGATTGCTCCCCCGGCATGGCCACAGGCTGAAGGTCCCACCAAGGCGGAGAATCCACAAAAAATCGAGAAGGGCAAATACCTTAAAGCCGAGACGGATATCGCGTTGGTAAATGTATCGGTGACGGATCCCTACGGGCGCCTGGTCACAGGGCTCGAGCAGGAAAATTTCCGGGTGTTCGAAGACAACGTCGAGCAAGAGATTGTGCGCTTCTCCAGCGAAGACGTGCCGATTTCCATCGGCGTGATTTTCGACATGAGCGGCAGCATGGCGGACAAGATTGAAAAATCGCGGCTGGCGGCGGTGCAATTCTTCCGCACCGCGAATCCGCAAGACGAATTTTTCCTGATCAATTTCAACGACCGCGCGCAACTCGCGAGCTCGTTCACCGGAAGCGTGGAAGAATTGCAAAATCATTTGATGTTTACTGCGGCGCGTGGAGAGACCGCTCTGCTGGACGGCATTTATCTAGGGCTGAGCGAGATGAAAGGAGCACACAACACAAAGAAGGCGTTGCTCATCATATCGGACGGAGGCGATAATCATAGCCGGTACACGGAAACGGATATCCGCAAGTACGCAAGAGAAGCGGACGTCCAGATTTACGCCATCGGACTCTACGAGCCCGGAGGCGGTCCCACAACGGAAGAACAATTGGGGCCCGCATTACTTTCGGATTTGACGCAGATGACCGGCGGAAGAACGTTTGGTGTGGCTAGCCTGAAGGATTTGCCGGACATCGCCACCAAAATCAGCATGGAGTTGCGCAATCAATATGTGGTTGGATACAGACCAAGCGATCACGCCCACGACGGAAAGTGGCGAAAAATCAAAGTCAAACTGCGCCCACCCAAGGGCCTGCCGCCTCTCACCGTCTATGCCAAGACCGGGTATTACGCGCCCGGCCACTAAGTATCTTTTGCTGAATATTTTTCTGAGCATGCTCTTTGTGGCTCTGGTGAGCCCGTTTGCGCGCGCGCAGAACCCTATTCCGCCACCACCGCCTCCGCCGCCTCCGCCCGGCGCGTCGTCCGGGCAGCAGAATCCCCAGCCCGATCAGAGTCACCGGCTGACATCTACCGTGGACTTGGTGGTGTTGCACGCAACCGTGGTGGACGAGAAAGGGCAGTTCGTCACGGGATTGACGACCGACAATTTTCATGTTTTTGAAGACAAGGTCGAGCAGAAGATTTCTGTATTCTCCAAAGAAGACATCCCAGTAACCATGGGACTCGTGATCGATAATAGCGGCAGCATGAGGGAAAAACGTCCGCAAGTGAATGCCGCAGCCCTTTCCTTCGTGCGCACAAGCAATTCCGCGGATGAGGTTTTCGTCGTCAACTTCAACGACGAGTATTACCTGGACCTCGATGAGGATTTCACGAGCAATACTCAGGAACTGCACGATGCGCTGGAGCGGATTGACACGCGTGGCAGCACGGCGCTCTACGACGCAATCATTGGCTCGCTGGATCATTTGAAGAAGGGACACAAAGATAAGCGCGTGTTGCTGGTGATCACCGACGGCGACGATGATGCTAGCCGCAAGGATTTTTCCTACACAGTGAAGGCCGCGGTGGAATCGAACGCGGCCATTTACGCGATTGGCGTTTTCAGCGACGATGATCGCAAGAACAACAAGAAGATGATTCGCAAGTCGAAAAAGGAACTTACAACTCTTGCTGAGTCCACCGGCGGGTTGGCCTATTTTCCGGACCGGCTCGAGGATGTGGATCCGGTTTGCGTCCAGGTGGCGCATGACATCCGCAATCAGTACACGCTGGGGTACTATCCGACGAACACCGCGAAGGATGGAAGTTTCCGCACTGTGAAAGTCGATTTGATACCCCCGAAGGGCCACGGCAAACTCGCGGTTCGAACCCGCACTGGGTATTACGCACAGAAGGCCTCGCAAAGCGACTGAGATCTGCTACTAGTGTGCTTGCCACGGTGGCGCCAGCCGGGCGAGGTGAGCTTGGCCTAAACCGGTTTGACGCCGTGCGAAAAGGCCAGACAACGACAGCGGCAAGCCGCCGCACTCCCCAAGGTTCCCCATCACAACACGACGTCAGTCTGGGACCTTGGTCACCTTCTATTTTCGTTTGAGATTGATCCTAGGAAGCTGGTGCCGTGAGGGATCTTGCCGCCGAAGTTTTCTGCGACGGTCTGGCCCATATCGGCTAGCGTTGCGCGGGTGCCTAGATCTGCTCCTCCTTGCGCGCCCTTGCTGTAGGCGAGAATCGGAACATATTCGCGCGAATGGTCTGTGGTGGGATTCACCGGGTCGGGATCGCATCCGTGATCCGCGGTGATCAGCAGCAAATCCGTGGGACGCAGAGCATCGAGGAACGGCCCGAGCAGCCTGTCAAATTCCTCTAGAGAGCGCGCGAAACCTTCGAGGTCTTTCCTGTGGCCATAGAGCATGTCAAAATCCACCAGGTTCGCGAAGATCAGGCCTTTTGGTTGCTTCGAAAGCGCTTCCGTCAGCTTCTCCATTCCCTCCGCGTTGTTTTTTGTGGTGACATAATCTTCCAGGCCGCGGCCGTTGTAGATATCGTGAATCTTGCCCACGCCGAAAACCGGCACTCTGTGATCGGCTAAGACGTCCAGCAGCATCGGGCGCGGCGGTTCGACGGCATAATCGTGACGCCGTTCGGTGCGTTGGAAATTTCCAGACGTGCCCGCGAACGGCCGCGCGATCACACGTCCCACGCGATTTGGCCCATCCAGCAGCTTTCGCGCAATTTCGCACATGCGATAGAGCTCCGGCACCGGAATCACATCTTCGTGCGCAGCGATTTGAAACACGCTGTCGCCGGAGGTGTACACGATCGGAAATCCACTGCGCACGTGATCTTCACCGAGTTCTTTCAGGATTTCAGTGCCGGACGCGGGCTTATTGCCGAGCGTGCGTCGGCCAACTTGGCGTTCGAATTTCGCGATCAGCGATTTCGGAAAGCCGTCTGGGTACACGGGAAAGGGTTGATCGAGCCAGATGCCGGCCATTTCCCAGTGGCCTGTAGTCGTGTCCTTTCCAGGAGAGCAGGTGGCGCCCTTACCGAAATTCCCTGACGGATTGAGCGGCGGCGACAGGTGATCCAGAGGCTTAATATTTGCGAGACCGAGACCGACCAGGCACGGAAGCTTGAGCGGGCGTAAGCGCGCAATGTGCCCGAGCGTGTCGCGGCCAACGTCTCCGTAATCGGTTGCGTCTGGAAGTTCGCCGATGCCCACGCTATCGAGGACAATCCAGATTATTCGCTCAAATCGCGCGCTCCCCTGCTTCACCGATTTCTCCTTTATGTTTCACGTTCGTCGCGGCATTGAAAGTGTACGAGAGGGCCGGCTCACTTTTTAGTTTGGATGGCTTCGTCATCAGCGGCTTTGGCGATGCGAGCGATGACTGCGTCGCGAGCGTCGTCGCCGGCTTTGGAATCGCTGACGAAAATGGCGATCGCCAGGCGGCGTCCATCGGGCAACGTGATCAGGCCGATGTCGTTCGTAGCGAAAGTCACGCCGTCCCTGGTCCCTGAACTGCCCGTCTTATGCATCACGATCGTTCCGGGGGGCAGGTCGCCCTTAATCCGCTTCTGGCCCGTCGCCGCGTCCTGCATCCACGTCAAGAGGATTCGCGTGTGTTCGGGCGTAAGAGGAGAATTGTCGCTCATGCGTCGCAACAATTGAACCGCGCCCGCGGGCTCGAACCAGTTGCGATATTGGGCTGTGACCTCGCGAGCGAGGCCATCCTCGCCGTCCTCCAAATGAAAACCTGTTACGCCGATTGAATCCATGTAGCTGTTTACGATCGCGGGACCACCGATTGTGCGCAAAACGATGTCTGCGGCGACGTTATCGCTTTGAGAGACGGCTAAACCTAGGAGCTCCCGCAAAAGGACGGTTACGTTCGCGTCTGGGTTTTTATCCTGAAGTGGGCTGTGGGTGTGCGGGAGGATGCGGTCGGACGGAAGAAATCGGATGGACTGATCGAGAGAGAGCTTCCCTTGTTCGACCAAATGTAGCGCAGTGACCGCGAGCGGGAATTTGAAGACCGATTGCATGGGTGCACGTGCGTGAGG
>DATEVZ010000004.1:0-14209 GCA_035258265.1 Candidatus Acidiferrales bacterium | reverse complement strand
GCGTACGTAGCTGAGGCAAATGCCGACGCAGCGCCTTCGTACATCTATGCGGGATCCGATTGGTACGGCGCTGGCTGGTATTGGGATCCGTGGTTCAGCGCCTACACGTTCATTCCTGGCGACGGAATTTTCTACAGCCCGTTTGGCTGGGGATTTTACTCTCCGTTCTACGCTGGGTGGGGGCCATTCGGATACGGATTCGGGTACGGCTACGGATTCGCCGGGCACTTCCATCATCACTTCGACCACGACTATCACGCTTGGGGGCCTGGTCAGCATTACAATCCTGGCATGCGCGGCGGCGGGTTCTCCGCTGGTCGCGGCGCATCGGGCTTTCACGGTGGTGAGGGCTTCCGAGGTGGAAGCGTTGGCGGAGGATTCCATGGTGGCGGCAGCGGAGGTGGAGGCTTCCACGGCGGTGGTGGTGGCGGTCACGGACGGTAAAGCGCGACTGCAACAGTCGAGCGACTAGGTTAACAAAGCAAGAGGCCGAGGGTGCGAAGGCACTCGCGGCCTTTTGTGTTTGTGGGCGACATGTTTGCTGGATTATTTCGTGATTGCAACCTGCCGCGGTCAAAGCACTAAGTGCTAGCCACTAGCCACAGTACTTTGCTATAGATAATGCATGGCTCATGACTTTTTGATTTTTGATTTCGAGACAAATGAAGAAGCAGCGCAGCAGGCTCGTCACCGAGTGGAAGGCTGGACGCAGGGATTTCGACTCGGTAAGAAGATGCTATTGAAATTCGAGCGCGAAGAAGCCAACGAATTGAAGGAAGCGGGGAATTCCGGCGCGAAGACGGCAAGCAACAAGAAAAAGTCAGCGACGAAGGAGAATGCAACCGAAGGCGCCGGGCGCGTCCGCGTTCTTATCCGGCTCGATTTTTCGGAGCATGAAAAGCTCTCGCACCAGCGCTGGCTGGATCGCATTCCGACCGAAGAGCCCTTCAAGGCGGCAAAAACGGAGATCATCCGGCAGGGCGACCCGGAGTTCGACCAAACGGCCGAGCTTTTCGACTCGCTCTCTTAGATGGATTATCCATGGTCGCGCGTTTAATGGATGCCACGACCGCGACGCGTTATTTCTCATCGTGCCCTCCGATTCGTTATAATGGTGCGAACCTGATACACGCGGCACAGTTCTGGGCGAAAGACAGCAGATGGCCACTCAAGCCAAAGTAAAAATCGGAAAATTCGACGCAACGAAGTATCAGGGCCTTGACCGTGAGACTCTGATTCGCATTTATCGCACGATGTTTCTCTCGCGGCGTGTGGACGACCGCGAAATTCAACTCAAGCGCCAGAACCGTCTTTTCTTCCAGATCAGTGGTGCGGGGCATGAAGCTGTTTTGGCCGCCGCAGGTTTGGTCTTGAAGCCCGCCTACGATTGGTTCTTTCCGCACTATCGCGATCGCGCTTTGATGCTGATGCTCGGCGTCACCCCTTACGAAATGCTGCTGCAAGGCGTGGGCGCGAAGGACGATCCCGCATCCGGTGGGCGGCAAATGCCCTCGCACTGGGGGCATCAGGATCTCAACATCGTTACCCGCTCGTCGCCGACCGGCACGCAGTTTTTACAGGCGACGGGCGCGGCCGAGTGTTCTTACTACTATGAAAAATTCCCAAAGGCACTGGATCAGGCGCGCAAGGCGCCGATGGGCGGCACGGTTGCATTTCACCGCGATGAAGTCGTTTACGTTTCGGCGGGCGAGGGCACCACGAGCGAGGGCGAATTCTACGAATCGCTGAATACGGCGAGCAGCAAACGCCTTCCGCTGCTTTACCTGATCGAGGATAACGGTTACGCGATTTCCGTTCCGGTAGAAGTGCAGACGCCGGGTGGAAACATTTCGAGGCTGCTGACGAATTATCCGCACTTGCAGGTTGAAGAATGCGACGGCACCGAGCCGCTGGAGAGTTACGCCGCGTTGCGCCGGGCTGCGGATTATTGCCGAGCGCGAAAAGGCCCGGCGCTGGTGCACGCGCACGTGACTCGTCCTTATTCACATTCGCTTTCGGACGACGAGAAACTTTACAAATCGGAGGCGGAGCGGTCGGCGGAAGCGCAGCGCGATCCTTTGCCGAAGTTTGCGGTGTTCCTAGTGCGCGAAGGAATTCTAGACGAGAGCGAGATCGAAGCGCTGGAAGCGGAGGTGGATAAGGAAATCGTAGAAGCCACCGATCGCGCGCTGGCGGCCGAGCTTCCTGCGCGGGAGTCCATTTACAAATGGGTTTGTTCACCTGATATAGATCCGACGTCGCGCGACTTCGAAGCCACACCGAAGAAAGAAGGCCATCCGAAAACGATGGTGGAGATGGTTTCCGCCACGCTGCTGGATGAAATGAAGCGCGACGAGCGAGTTGTTGTATTTGGGGAAGATGTGGCGGATTGCAGCCACGAAGAGAGTTTGAGCACCGTGAAGGGCAAGGGTGGCGTCTTCAAAGCGACCGCCGGGCTACAGCGTAAATTTGGGCCGCAGCGCGTTTTCAATTCACCTCTGGCTGAAGCGAATATTGTGGGCCGGTCGATTGGTATGGCAATTCGCGGACTGAAGCCCGTTCCGGAGATCCAGTTCTTCGACTACATCTGGCCGGCCATGATGCAGCTGCGGAATGAGCTCGCCACGATGCGGTGGCGCTCGGGCGGGCATTTCAAGGCTCCCGTAGTGATTCGAGTGGCGATTGGTGGGTACCTCACGGGCGGTGCGATTTACCACAGCCAGTGCGGAGAAGTGACCTTCACGCACATTCCGGGTTTGCGCGTGGTGATGCCTTCTACCGCTCTCGACGTGTCTGGTTTGCTGCGTACTGCGATTCGCTCGGACGATCCTGTTCTGTTCCTCGAGCACAAACATCTTTATCGGCAGCCATATAACCGGTCGGAATATCCAGGGCCGGATTTCACGATTCCTTTTGGCAAAGCGCGCATGGTGCGCGAAGGCACGGATGTGAGCATCATCACCTATGGCGCAGTGGTCCATCGCGCCGAAGTGGCTGCCGCGGAGCTTTCGCGCGACGGGATTTCTGCGGAAATTGTGGACCTGCGGTCGCTGAGTCCCTACGACTGGGAGGCGGTTGCTGCGACGGTACGCAAAACGAATCGCGTGCTGGTGGCCTACGAAGATACGCGGTCCTGGGGCTACGGCGCGGAGATTGCCGCGCGCATCGCCGACGAATTGTTTGACCATCTGGATGCGCCGGTGCGGCGCGTGGCTGCGACGGACACGTTTGTCGCCTATCAACCCAAGCTGGAAGACGAAATCTTGCCGCAGACGGAAGATATCGTTCGCGCGGTCCGGGCCCTGACGGACTACTAGTTGCGTCGACTTACGATTTTCAACACCTGCAGCCGCTCGCTGTACGGCAGTACAAGTCCACACTTCAGGCGGCGACCCTTCTTTATTCACCACTGCCGGAACAGGAATGACTTTGGAAATAGTTGATTCACACGCACATCTGGAGTCGGAAGACTTCGATGGAGACCGGGCCGCGATGTTGGAGCGGGCGCGGGCGTCAGGCGTGCAGGCTGTGTTGGCAATCGGCAGCGGCGGTTCGGGACCGGATCGTCTGGATGCGGCGATTCCTTTGGCCGAGGAATACGATTGGGTTTACGCGACCGTCGCGATTCACCCCCACCATGCTGGGCTGGCAAACGAGGAGCATTACGCGCGACTGGGCGAATTGGCCGCACATCGCAAGGTGATCGCTTGGGGGGAGATGGGGCTGGACTATCACTACGAGGATCCGCCGCCCGAGGTGCAGCAGACTGTCTTTCGGCGACAACTGCAGCTGGCGCGTACCGCGAAATTACCCATAGTTATTCATTGCCGCGACGCATGGGACGATTGTCTCGCGATTCTGGATAAGGAATGGGCGCCTACGGGGCTTGGTGGGATTTTTCATTGTTTCACCGGAACGCTCCGGGACGCGCAGCGGGGAATTGAGATGGGATTCGTGGTTTCGTTCGCCGGCAACGTGACCTATCCAAAGATGCAGCATTTGCGCGACGTGGCGGGCGAATTGCCGCTGGACAAACTGTTGACGGAGACGGATTCGCCTTTTCTGCCGCCGCAGGGGCGCCGCGGAAAAAGAAACGAGCCGGCCTACGTGGTGGAGGTAGCGCGGACGCTTGCGAGTGTGAGAAACTTGGGCAGCGAAGAAGTTGCCGCTGCGACGGCGGCGAATTTTAGACGATTCTTCAGGCTGGGCGCATAGGGGCATTGCGCAGCAGCCAAGGTGAACCTCCGGGATGGCTTTCGCTGTCCAAATCGCAAAAGGCATTTTTGATCTGATTCGTGACGACCTGGCGCTCGTCGAGCAGGAGATTGCCGCACAAAATAGCGCTGCGATCGAGCCGGTGTGCGAGATTTCAAGTTATTTGCGCGAAGGCGGCGGGAAGCGGCTGCGTCCAGCGCTGCTTTTGCTGGCGGCTGGCGCGTCCGGATATCGCGGGAAGAGCGCGATACGGCTGGGCGCCGTAGTGGAAATGATTCATAGCGCCACCTTGATTCACGACGACGTGATTGACGGGGCTAACACGCGGCGGGGGCGACCGAGCGCAAATGCACGCTGGGGAAATCACATGAGCGTGCTGGCGGGCGATTGGCTGTACATGCAGTCGTTCGAGATGGCCTTGCGCGAGCGTAAATTTGCCGTGCTGGATATCTTGATCGACCTTACGCAGAACATGGTCGAAGGGGAACTACTGCAGCTTACGCGACTGGGCCAGATGGATTTGAACGAGGCCGAGGCCACGGAACTGGCGTACCGCAAGACAGCGTGCTTGTTCAGCGGCTGTTCGCGGCTTGGCGCCGTGTTGGGAGAGCAGCCGAAGGACATGGAAGATGCTCTCGCTGAATATGGGCGGAATGCGGGGCTCGCGTTTCAGCTGGTGGATGACTTGCTGGATTTCACGGCGTCGCCAGAGAAGCTGGGCAAACCGGTGCTGAGCGATTTGAAGGAAGGCAAGGTTACGTTGCCATTGATTTTTGCCTTGCAAGCGCAGGCGGACGGGCACGCGCATAGCAACTCGCACGCGGCGGACGCCGACGGCAACGGCGTGACGCATGCGAACGGCAACGGACGGCGCTTGGTGTCAAAAGTTCTGGAAGAGCGCGATTTTCAGAGCGTCCGTCCCGAGGAAATTACCAAGCTAGTACGTGAAACCGGCGCGCTCGACCGCGCTGCGAAGCTCGCAACGGAATACGTACGGCGCGCGAAGGCCAGCCTGGAAATATTGCCGGACACCGAGTACCGGCGCGCTTTGCTCGCCGTCCCCGATTTCATCCTCGAACGCGAAAATTAGTTCCGCGACTTATTCGCTCTTGGCCGCAGGCGCTGCGGGCTTCCCGAAGCGCACTTCATGCGCGATTAGATCGTTTCCGACCGGCTTGGCATGGATTACCACGCGGTCCCCCACCTTCAATTCCTTGATGCTGGAAGCGACGCCACTTTTCACGAAGGACGTGTCCGGGGCGATTTTAACCACCTGCAATTGATTGTCCTGCGTTTGCACCGTGATTTCTGCATCAGTGATTTTTGTCACTGTTCCGAGGACGTGTTTATCGGTGCCGTGCGCAAATACGGCAAACGCAAGCGCGATGAATAGGACCGTTGCTAAAGCAGTTTTTCGCATATTGGTTTCTCCCTTAATGCGGTTTGGATGGACCGTGTTTTTCTGGTGCATTGTTTAAGAATTCGTTTTCGAGTTCTTCTTCTTTCATCTCGGCAGGGCTGCGCGGGTTGGAATTCTGCATGTCTTGCATGTCTTCCTTGGTCATGTTCGGCAGATGGCGAATGAACAGGACCAAGTGCCACGTATCATGATCGTTCGTGCCGCCAGTGCCCCACGCAGGCATTCCAGTGAAACGAACGCCATTTTCGATGATGTAGTAGAGCTCGCCGTCGGAAAGATTTTGCGTTTCCGCTGCGCGCATATCCGGCACGCGGGGATTGAGCTTCTGACCCATCTCGGTCATGCCACTGCCGTCATTGCCATGGCAACTCGCGCAGTGGTCGGCGAAATGGCGGCGTGCTTCGACCAGAAGTTCGGGACTGGACTGCATCGAATTAGAGAGGTTGCGCGCGCTGCTGGGGATCGCGAGGCGATGCACCTTTCTGGCGAAGCGGGTTTCAAACGCCCCAGGGTTGTCACGAGCGCTCAATCCGGTGGAAATGAGCCACGAAAGGCCGACTAAAGCCATGATTATCGGGATGGCGAGCAACAGCAGCAACCGACTCAAAAATGCTTTCACTAGCTAACTCGCCTCCAAACTTTCTGCGCTCTCCGAGCACTGCACATAACCATCATATGGGAATTGGGCTTCAGTAGTGAAATCTCCAACGAAGTTCAACGAATATTTCGCGCGGGTCGTTGTAGTGAAATCCGCCGAAAGTCAGACTGTTGTCAATCAGCAGGTGACGATTGGCGACGTTGAGCGCGGTGACGGAGGCGGTGAGCCGTTCGCCGAAAGACTTGCCGAGGGTCAGATCAAAGGTGGTGTGCTGCGGCAGGTAGGGGCCCGGAAATTGCGCGTTGCGCGATCCATTGGTGAAGCCTGAGCCGTAGTACACATTTGTGGATGCGAAGGACTGCCAGGGGAGGCTGGCGTTGAAGCCGACATTCAATGTGTTCCGTTGGTCGTGGTCAAGCGGGCTATAACCCGGAGAGGGCTGACAAGCCGGACTGGATGGCGGCGAGCAAATCAAGCCTCCCGTGATGGCGCCCCGCGCTTCCGCTATCTGATTGGAGTACGCGAGGTGAAATTGTCCCCGGTTCCAGACGCGCGGCGAGCGCAGCGTGAGTTCCCAGCCGCGAATCAAAGCGCCGTCAATCGTGACGGGGATGAAGATGTTGGATTCGCCGACGTTGTTGTGATCGAAGAAATTGTTCGCGCGGGTTTGGAAGTTATCGGCGTCGAGAACCCAGCCGCGAAAGGGAATCGTTACACCGAACTGATGTTCCTCGTCCCGTTCGCCGTGCAACGGTGCAAAGCTCAGCTGACCCGAACTCTGGATATTTTCGAGGAGCGGGCCGGACAACGTGGTTAGGGGCGGAGCTTGGTAGTAATGTCCGTAGAAGGCGCGGAAGACCCAGTTCAGGCGCGGCACGCGTACCGACACACCGAATCGCGGGTTGATGGTGTCCTCTACGACCTGTCTGAACATGCCATTCGGACTATTAGAAGGTGATGCGCCGATGAAGTGGGTCGGACGGATTCCAGCAAACAGAGTGAGCCAGGAAGTGGGTTGAAATTTGTCGTCGATGAATTCGGCAATTTGGCCGCCTGATCCGTTGTCTGATTCGCTGATCGGCGCATTGCCAGAACTATCGTTGAAAATCAGATGGAAAAATTCGTTGTCTTGTTGGCCGAATCCATAAATCCCCATCTGGATATTATTTCGCGCGACGTTCACGCTGAAAGTTGATTGCAAGCCGGCGTAGTCGGAGGTGCGATTGTCGGTTGCGGCGCTCGGAGTGTCGTTGGGATCGCTGCCGTAGTTCGCTGTGTTGTGGTGGTAGAACGGCGAAACCGTGAGAAGCATGTTGGGATTGATGGTACGGACCCAGGAGAATGCCACGTAGCCGTCATTTTCGTGCTGGTGGTCGCGCAGACCGTGGCTATCGAAGGGTGAACTTGAATTCGAGTTGGGATCGAAGGGAACTTGGTAGTAATCCGCGCGCAGGGAAGTTACGAGACGGAATTGGTCTTTCGGATCGAGGTTGTAGATGAAGGTGCCGAAGCCGCCGTAGCCATTTTCGGCATCGTGGAAGACTTGCCCTATCGGAGTTTGCAATCCAAGATTGCTGCGATTGCCGTTGATACTGCCGTAGTATGCGAAGCGCTCGGTGTGACCACCGAAGTTGAGTTGATCGTTCGTTTGAAACCAATTGCCGAAGCTGGTAACCAGTTCGGCTTCGTTGTTGCGTTCAAAGCCTGAGCGCGGAACGACGTTGAATACTCCGTAGGTGCGATCGCCGTATCCGGCGTCGTAACTGCCGCGTTGCACTTCCAGATAGTCAATGTCTTTCGGGTCTATTTGCGGGCCTAAATTGCTGGCGATATTCGTGTTCGGAATTGGCACGCCGTCAATGAGCCAACTCACTTGATGTCCGCCGCGAATGTGCAACTGGTCGTGGGTGAAGTAAGAACCGGGCACGTAGTCGGTGATCATCTGAAGGCTATTGGTGCGGTCGGCGCCAGGGGTCTGGGCGATATCGTTGCGGCTGACGAGCGTTGTGGGCGTGACCGATTGCACGCTGGCGGTTTCGGCTTGGGCGGAGACGACCGCCGTTTGGTTCACGGATGCTACTTTCAGTTGAAAGTGCAGGACGGGGGCTGTCCCGGAGGTAACCGTAACGGTTTGTTCGGACGACTCGAAACCGGACTGAGACACCGTGACGACGTAGTCGCCTATGGGAACCGCGGAGAAGCTGAACCCACCCTCCTGATCGGTTTGCGTGGTTTGCGACCACGCAGACGTGGAGGATTTCAACACGACGCTCGCAGCGGCGATGGGCCGATGCTGCGGGTCGTGCACGACTCCTTGGATTTTCCCAAAAATCGTGGCGTGCAGAAACGATCCGCAAAGCAGAAACATAGCAGCGCATAGAGAACATGCGAGCTTGCGCATAAATCCTCCGTCCTAACTTAGATTAGAGACTAGGGGGACGAAGTTAGGTGCGCGGAGGTTGGAAGGGATTTGTGAGAAAACCAGCAGATAGACTCTGTTCCGGAGATTGGAGGCCTGCAACGTGGGGCAGATTCAAGGCCCCGATGGCTGCAAGCGCAGAAGGCTTCGTCGGGGCGATGGGTGAAAGCAAGCCGTAATCCATGCGGTGGTGGCCCGAATTCATGGTGCACTCGATGATCTGTGACGCGGTGCCGTGTTCGCAGGACGTGCCCTCGTGCGCGGGGCGTTGCGGAGCGTGATGGGGCGTCGAATGGTGCGGTCCGTGTGGCAGGCAGCACACGCCGTCGTTGCAAGCCATCGCATTCGTGCCCGAGGCGCGCGCGAGCAACGCCAGCGGCGTAGAAAGCAGCGCGACGATCACGATGATGGCTTGCGTACGGCGCATCCCAAAAACATTACCACAGTTCGCCTCATTTCGATTTAAAAGGTCGCTGTAGCAGAGAGCCGTCTTCAGGCCAGGGTTTGCGTTCGCAAAGGCATCGGGGTAGGCTGGCTTCACGGTGCTGCCTTTCAAACTGATTTACGACGACGGCTACGATTTGAATCTTGGGACGCACGTGTTTCCTTCGCAGAAGTACCGCATGGTGCGCGACAAGCTTCTGAAGGATGGAATCGCGAACTCCGGTGATTTTCTTGCGCCCGCACCGGCGACAGATGCTGACATTCTACGGGTTCATTCGCAGGACTACGTGCGCAAACTGAAGACGGGATCGCTTTCTTACGCCGAGGTGCTGCAGTTAGAGGTGCCATATTCGGAGGAGTTGATTTATGCATGCTGGCTTGCGGCGGGCGGCTCGATTCTTGCGGGGCAACGGGCGCTCGAGGATGGTTATGCAGCAAATATCGGCGGAGGTTTTCATCATGCGTATCCCGATCATGGCGAGGGATTCTGCGTGATTCACGACGTGGCGGTGGCCATCCAGCGGCTTCGGTTCGATCAAGCGATTGTGCGCGCCATGGTGGTTGACACGGACGTTCATCAGGGCAACGGGACGGCGGCGATTTTCGGGGGCGATGGCGACGTCTTCACTCTTTCCATTCACCAGGAACACAACTATCCGTATCCGAAGCCGCCTTCCACAGTAGATATCAATTTGCCAGATGGGGTGGGCGATTCCGAATATCTCGCGATTCTGGAGAAGAATCTGCATCAGGCGCTTTCAGATTTCGGACCGCAGATTATTTTTTATGTTGCCGGGGCTGATCCGTATCGCGAAGACCAGTTAGGCGGGCTGAAGCTGACGATGAACGGCCTGGCACAGAGGGACGCTCTGGTGATGGATTACGCGCGGCGAAATGGCTGTCCTATCGCGACTACCCTGGCGGGAGGGTATGCGCGGCGCGTGGAGGATACCGTGGCTATTCACGTAGGCACGATTCTGGCTGCGCGAGATGCGGCACGCGCGAAAGTTGCGAGTGTTTGAATGGAACAGACGCTAACCGGGATTCGCAACCGATTGCTGAGGGAGCTGCGATGGCTGTGCACTGCCCGGCCGACCGGGGAGTCTATTTGGATTCCGCTATGGCACCCGTCGCGGCCTGGATCGCTGTCGTTAAGTTCTCGGTGAAACCTTCTGGTGGGAAACCGTTGATGCGATAGGTAATTTGTCCGGCCCGGTTGAGGACCATCACCGTCGGCAACGATTCGACCTTCATGAAAGTATCGAGACCATCGCCGTATACGATCGGGACATTCCATTTTTCGTGGGCGACGAATTGTGGGACGAGCGATTGGTCCTCGTCCGTATTCACCGCGTAGAAGACGATGTCCGGATTCCCCGTATAGCTCTTTGCAACGCCCACGAACTCCGGTTCGAGTTCCTTGCAAGGTCCGCACCACGTTGCCCAAAAACTGAGCACCAGAATCTTTCCTTTCGCGGACGCCAGAGGGGCCGGAGTGCCGTCCAGATTGCGCAACACGAAGGCGTAAGTGTCTTTCGCGTCCTTGTTGCGAGGAGGTGCGCTGGCCGCCGGCGTGGCGGCGCCGAGAAGGTCATAGACGGCGAGAATCGCCTGGCCCAAGCCGTCTTCCGTTCCGTGCACCTGGCGCCAGACATTTCCCAGCTTCTTGCGAACGTCCCGGCGATCCACCTTTCCAGCCGGGCCGCTTTCGGGCAAGTCGAACGCAAGAATGTATTCGTCAATCGCCGTGGCTAAATCGCGGCGCATTTCGGCGAGCTCGCCAAGTTGTTCCGCCGCAATCGCGTTGGGCCGGATCGAATAGCTCAAGCGCAGGTCTTTGCCTGCTGCATCGTAGTCATGCTGCGATTTCTCGATCTGCCCGCGCAGATTGTAGAGGGCGGCGCGAAGCTGGTCCTGATTGTCCCGCCAGTCCTCGAGAGACATGCGCGGAGATTTGTCGGCCGGGGCTGATTTCTCGATGCGATCGAGAACGCGACTCACATATCCAGCGGCGCGTGTGAGACTGGCCTCATCACCTTGCTGCTGCAGCAGGCCGACGGCGAGCATCATGATTTCGGAGTCGTCGGGGCGAACGGCGATGAGCTGCTCGGCATATTGGAGAGCGCAGGCGTTGTCCTGAACTTGCTGGCAGGATTCCACAAGCGCGCGATACACGGCGGCTTTTCTGGGCGCGTCGGGAAAGCGCTTGAGATAATTTTTGAGGTTGCGAACCAAAGCGCTGCGGTCATTGCCCGCGTCGGCGATTGCTTTTTGCAATTCGGTTTCGGAGTTGGCGTCCTTCTTCGAGACTGCGTCGGAAGGAGCTTTCGATTGGGGTGTTTCTGACGGAGCGTTTTGGGCAACTGCGGCGGAGCTCAGAGCCAGAAATAAACCGACCGTGAGAATTCCTGAAAGGCGCGTATTCGGTGCACACCCGACGGCTCGGAGTGACATCTAGGAGCTTCCTCTGGTTGCGGGCGCGCGGCGCATGCAACTTCAATTCTAACGCGAAAGAACCTGTGCGCACAGGGAACGAGTGCGTAGGGCGAGAGGGGCTAGCGGAAGTGCTGGCGAAGCGGGGCGCAGCAGGCTGTTAGGCCCCTACAGCCTCCGGGATCGGTGAACTGCGTGCGGATCGCTTTCAGTCGTAACAACACCGGTGCTTACTTTAGCGAAATGCTGCCGGACGAGGACTGCACTTCGACGCGGCCTTTGCCGTCGCCGATGCGGGCGCGAAGTTCGTGCTTACTCGACGTACCTTCCATCACAATGGGAATGCCGGCGTCAATATCGCCCGAGCTTGACCGTGCGTAGAGACGGAAATTCGCGGTCGGTGGAACTTGCAAGATGACGTCGCCCGAGCTGGTGTGAATGTCCCAGTAATTGGAGGTACCGGGATTTCCGTCAACGGTGACGTCGCCCGAGGAGGTCCGCAAGCGGATGTCCGCGGATGCGCCTTTGATGGTGACATCTCCGCTACCCGTGCTGGCTTCGAGAGCGTCGCCGGGATCCGCGATTTCCAGGTCGCCGGAGCCAGTGTGCAAGCGTGTTTCGCCATGAACCGCGTTGAGGGTGATGTCTCCGGAACCGGCAGTAACTTGAACCTGGCCCTGAATATTCGAGAGTTCGATGGCACCGCTGCCTGCGACGGCTTGCACATCGCCAGCGATGTTGGACGCGGAGATAGCGCCTGAACCTGAGGTGAAGGTCGCCGGCCCCTTGATTCCATTTACTTCCAGGTCGCCGGATCCAGTGGTCGCATGTATTTCCGTGTCGGGGGGTACGACGATCGAATAGTCGATCGAAACATCGTGCGTATGCTGACCGGAACCGCTTACGCGGATGAGGTTGCCCTCTTGTGAGACCGGCGGGTTGGATAGGATGTCGTGCACCCGGCGCTGGCTGCTCTCTTCCGACCACGTCTTCACTTGGACTTCACCGTGGACGCGGACTTCTCCCGGAGGGCCGGTGGTGACGTGGGCATCTCCGCTACCGCTCGCGAGTTCCAGATGAACGGGGCCATTGACCTCGAACGTCTTGTCGAAAGTACCTTCTGCGCTGGAACGAGGACTGCATCCGGTGAGCAGCGCGGCGGCGAGAATTGCGACTATTGCGAATGTGATCGAGCCGCACTTTTGGGCATGGGTCATTTTGTTGGTCAGTACCGCTACACGCGCGATCGATACTCGCGCCCGGGCATCCTTCCTATCAGAGATATACGCAGAAGCGCAACCGGAAGTTCCCGGTGAGGCCTGAGAATCTTGTTTGCATTCAAAGGAGTGCGGCGCGTGAACTCATTTCACTTTGAGCAGGGTGTTGAGGGAGCCTTGGCGGTAACCTTCTAAATCCAACGACACAAGCGAAAAGCCTGTGTCTTTGATGCCTTCGGCGATTTGGCGCGCTACGGCGGGCTCGAGTCCTCGAGCGAGTTCGTCCTGAGCCAGTTCGATGCGTGCGAGTTCGCCGTGCGCGCGAACCCGGAATTGACGGAAGCCGAGTTCACGCAGAAAAGCTTCCGCGCGGTCGATTCGATCTAGCAGCTCCGGTGTCACGGCCGTGCCGTAAGGCACGCGCGAGGAAAGGCATGCCGAAGCAGGCCGGTCCCAGGTGATCAGGCCCGCACGCCGCGAGAGGAAGCGTATCTCGGATTTGTGCAGCGCCGCATCGAGAAGCGGAGCAAGCACGTGATGCTCGTGGGCGGCGCGGTGACCGGGGCGAAAATCGCGGGTATCGTCCGCATTGATTGCATACGCGACCGCGCGAAAATGACGTGCGCGCGCGAGTAAATCCATTCGGTCGAAGAGTTCATCCTTGCAGTGATAGCAGCGGTCGGCGTTGTTGGCGACGTAAAGGGGATTATCGAATTCATTGGTTTCGATAAATTCGTGGCGCAAGCCCGTGGCGGCAACGAACTTTTCGGCTTGTTCGCGGTCGTGCCGCGAGAAGCTGGCGGAGAGTGCGGTGATCGCGAGCGCCCGGTGTTGCAGAGTCTGCTGAGCGGCCCATGCGAGATACGCGGAGTCCGCACCTCCGGAGAAAGCGACGAGCAGCGAATCGAGTTTGCACAGTGCAAGAAACAGGTTTTCCTGCTTCGCCAGCGCGCTCGCCGGATCTATCGCCGGAGCTGCGCCAGCGGCGTTGGGTGTTGGCGCTGTGTGAGACATGCCAAGCCAGTATAGCTGATATCGCGTTATTGGAAATCCAGCATCACATCGACCTTCGCGCCGGTTTGATCTTCTTGCAGGAAGCGTCCGATCTTGTCGTAGTGCACGGGCAGACCGGCAAAAGCTGACTTCAGGCCAGAGTTAACGAAGCTTTCGTACATACCTTTGTTGAAGACTGCATCTTGCGCGATGGGGAAGGCTTTACGGATGCGGCGTTCGCCTTCGAGGGAGAGGCCCGTCAGCACCAGACTGCCCATGCGGTATTGCGGACCTTCCGTGATGGTGACCGAGTAGATGACGCGAGCGGCCTTGTCGTCGAAGTGCGGTTCCGGATTCAAAGTCGCGTCGAGAAATCCGGCTTGCCCATAGGCTGCGCGAGCGCGTTCCCAGACGGCTTCGATCTTATTGCCGTCGGCAGGTTCGCCGGGTTCGAGCTCAACTACCTGATC
>DATEVZ010000003.1:0-11752 GCA_035258265.1 Candidatus Acidiferrales bacterium | reverse complement strand
TGCCTGACGAGACAGCCCGTCCGGATGGCACGCTGGCTTTGCTTCGCAGCTATCAGGCGTTGGCAACGATTGAACTTCATCCGACGCCGAAGCTCGATATTTACATGAACGTCGGCGGAGAGTACGACAGCCGCGCGGCATACACGTTTACCAATCCCATCACCGGCAGCACCGGCCATGATGGCTACGGCAACCAATTCACCCGAAACGATGGATGTTCGATTGAAACGTTGCCCATCGCGGCGCCAGGGGCCACCACGAACACCACTGCGGTGCTGGGATCGAACGGGTTCATTCCTGGCGCGCTAAACAACTGCGCGGGCGACGCGCGGAACATCATCGAAGGCACCGTCGGATTCTGGTATCGCTTCTACACAGGTCCGAAGGGCCGCTTTCAATGGGGACCACAGTATTCGTACGTGGTGAAGAACACCTGGTCGGGAGCTTCTGGTGCAGCGGGTTCGGCCGGAACCGTGGCGCCCCACGCCATCGACAACATGGTGTTCACCTCGTTCCGTTACTACCTGCCATAGACCTCATATCGAGGGAGGTTGAAGAACGCCTCCCTCGATTGTTGTCCAAGGTTTCGGAAAAGAAAAAGGCGTCCTGATGCTTTGGGACGCTTTTTTCTTTTCCGAGGTCCTAAGGCTTTTGGTCGCTTTTTCGGCGGAGACATGGACGGGGTTCGTGCTCCTTGCGCGTGCATTTGACCCGTGCGAAAATCGAAGTCCTGCATTTCCACCGACATCGGCGGTATGGTGCAAGGGTTAGCACGCGGCCCTCTCAAGGCCGAAATCCGGGTTCGAATCCCGGTACCGCTACCAATTGACTGACATCGTGGCCTAACGGCAGCACACGCGATTCACCTGAAGGTAGTCCCTTGAGAAAGCCTACTGCTTTTTGGCTGAAGCTTTGGCCAGCTCTTCGATGGTCGGGAACGAAATGGGGACAGTCAATGCCAGTTCCGCCGGCGTCTTTCCTTGCTGTATAGCAGCTACGAGCATTTCAATCGCGAGTTTGGTGTTTGGCGGCACAATGACAGTTGCTGCGAGCAAACCGCTGCGTACATATTCCTGGCCCGTGGTGGGGAGCCCATCGCACCCGGTGAAGCGGGCACTCAGCCACTTGGCGCGCACTGCTTCGTCGGCTTGTTCCTGGAGTGCTTTCCTGGCTCCGATGGCCATCGAATCGTCTTGCGCGCCTACAAGGTCAATCACTTGCTTTTGAGAAGTCGGCAGGCGCACCCAGGAAGAGACGGCCTTGTAGGAGCTTTCTTCCGTCCATTGGCCTTTGAGCATGTGAACTTTGATGTTGGTGGGCTTGGTCTGCTGCATCCCTACGGTGCGGTCTTTGGCCGCGGAATTTTCCGACGGGCCTTGAACGTAAAGAGCGGAGCCGCCTTGGGGCAATAGAGCCGCGAATTGCAGACCCTGGATGCGGCCGATCTCGAGATGATCGGAGCTAACTGAAAAGGCTGGCGCGCGATTGGCACGTCGGAATTCGGCTAGGTAATCTGCATCGCGGTTTAGAACGACCCATCCCATTCCGACGGCTGCCGCAGCACGAGCTACTTGCGGCAATGCAGTGGCTCCCAAGGGGCTCAAACAGAATTGCGTCGGGCCGCTCGGCAGTGGGACTTTGTATCGCCTTCAAAATCTGATCGCTTTGCTTAATGGCATCGTTATCCGCATGCACCACGCGAATGTTCACGCCGAGCCGCTGGCCCGTTTCCTTGGCTGCCGCTGCTTGTTCCTGCTGGTAATCGTTGTCCTCGGTTGGGATCGAGACTAGAAAGTTAAGTTTGGCCATGGGTCCCTGTGCGTGCGTTCTGCGGTTACAGCTTACCGATGAAATGAAACACGTTTGCATGAAAAATGAAGACCAGGTGCTCATTCTGAACACGTTCAGCGCACCGAATTTTGGCTGTTTATTTGTTTGAAGCGTTGCGGCTGGGGATGTCTCGCGGACACAAGATGGGTATGTTAGATTTGATATCTTAAAAAGAGAGCCAACCAGCCCAATGCGACGAAAACTCTCCCGTGTCCTTCCATGCCTTACGCTTGTATCGATAGCATGTGCCATTCCGCTCGGCGTTTTTTCGGCAAATGCGCCTGAAAACGTGCTGCTCACGACGATGCAGCGCGAACTCAAGCGGGCGACCACGTCGCTGGCGAAGACTGATCCGGCGCCTTATTACTTGAGCTATGCCGTGACGGACGTCAATGGCACCGCGGTGATTGCTTCGAACGGCGGTGTGATTTTCTCGACGAGCGTGGACCGGCGCCAGGCGGACGTGATGATGCGTGTGGGTTCGGTTGCGCTCGACAACACGCACAACCAGAGCCGCGGGTCGGGAATCACTTCCGGCATGCTTCCCCTGAACGACGACACCAACGCCATTGCGCGCGTTTTGTGGCAGCTTACGGATCGCGAGTACGAACAAGCATCCGCCGCTTTTCTCAAGGTGAAGACCAGCAACGCGGTGCAATCGGAAGAGGAAGACAAGTCGCCGGATTTTTCCAAGGAAGCCTCGCAGGAACACCTGGACGCATCGCAATTGCGTGCATCGTTTGATCAGAAAGCGTGGGAAAGGCGCACGCGGGCCATTTCGGCGGACTTCCTGAAATATCCGGAAGTGTACTCGTCATTTGTTTCATTTACGGTTTCCGCCGACCGGTCGTATTTGACCACTAGTGAAGGAGCTGCGCTGATTCGCCCGAGCGCGATTGCACGACTGGTGATTCAGGCTGAAACACGCGCCGAAGACGGTACGGAGTTGCTCCGCGTGGAGTCGTTCCAAGCGGCGACCGCGGATCAGTTGCCTTTGGATGCGGAAATCATACCCAAGGTGGAAAAGATGGCGGCGGACCTGAAGGCGTTGCGTGCCGCTCCGTCCGCAGAGCCATACGCAGGACCTGCGATGCTATCAGGACGTGCCGCAGCAGTGTTCTTTCACGAAGTGCTCGGACACCGGCTGGAAGGGCATCGCCAGCGGGATGAGAACGAAGGACAGACGTTCACGAAGAAAGTAAATCAATTGGTGCTGCCGGCGTTCCTGAGCGTTACCGACGACCCGACGATGAAGAAACTGAACGGCGTGGAACTTGCGGGGCAGTACGATTACGACGACGAGGGCGTTCCGGCCGTGCGTGTGGACGCCGTTGAGAATGGGGTTCTGAAGAATTTTCTGATGTCGCGGATGCCCATCAAGAATTTCAGCCAATCGAATGGGCACGGTCGCAGACAACCGGGGTTGATGCCGACGGGACGGCAGGGAAATCTGATCGTGACGTCGACCAACACGGTGAAGGATGCCGAACTGCGGCAGAAGTTCATCGAAGAGATCAAGAAGCAGGGTAAGCCCTACGGGCTTTATTTCGATGATATTCAGGGGGGATTCACGCTGACGCAGCGCGCGGCGCCGCAGGCGTTTCAGGTGATTCCCGTGATGGTGTATCGCGTATACGCCGATGGGCGTCCGGACGAACTGGTGCGCGGAGTGGACATCGTGGGAACACCGCTGCTATCTCTGAACAACATCGTTCTGACCGGGGACACCCTGCAGGTATTCAACGGAGTTTGCGGCGCGGAATCAGGGCAGGTGCCCGTGGCAGCCGCCGCTCCCGCGATGCTTTTCTCGGAAATTGAAGTCCAAAAACGGCGTCGCGGCACCGAGCGGCCTCCGATTCTGGCGCCACCGGGAACTGAATCGGCACCGTCACACGCAAGCGCTAGCACAGCGGCTGCGTCGGGAGCAAAGCCATGAGCGTGACTGTGCTGAGATTGGTGCGCTCCTCGTTCGCCAGTCTCCTGTTGGCTATGGGTCTTCTGACTGTTCTTTTGGGCTCCGCCAACTCGTTACCTGCGCAGCAGAACTCCGCAGCGGCGATTGCCGCACCGTCGGACGCGGTGTCCGCGGATCCCATTTTGAAGGCGATGCGCGAGGAACTCGATCGGTCGAAATCTCAGCTCAAGATGGAGAATGTCTCTAAGCCTTATTACATCGAATACCGATTGTCGGATGTGGATGAATACGACGCGGAGGCGGCCTTTGGCGCGCTACGTCAGGATCAGCGCGCGCACGCGCGGAGTCTACGAGTCGTCGTGCGGGTTGGCGATTACAAGCAAGACAGCTATTACGGGCCTGGCACGGGAGTCGTGACCTTTGCGCCGCTCGATGATGACTCGATCGCACTGCGGCGGGAATTATGGATTGCTACGGACCGGGCTTACAAGATGGCCAGCGAAGCGCTGGCGTCTAAGAAGGCGTTGCTGAGCCAGTACACGGCCGACCAACCGTTCGACGATTTCGCGCGCGCCCCGGCGCTCGAATTGATCGCGCCGCTTGCGAAGCTTGATTACCAGCCCGAGCCGTGGAAGGTAGCGTTGGAGAAGACGACCGATCTCTATCGCAGCGATCCGAAGATACGGTCGCTCAATGCGTTCCTCAGATTTCGCGCCGTGAACCAATACTTCGTGAACACGGAAGGGACCAGCACCCGGCAAGGGTACGCAGTATACTCGCTCAATCTTTCCGCCGAGACGCAGGCGGATGATGGGATGGAGCTGGGCCGGTCACCGTACTATGTGGCCACAACCGCAAACGAATTGCCTTCGAAGGAAAAACTACTGGCGGATACCGCGAAAACCCTGCAATCGCTGAAGGCTCTGCGCGAAGCACCGATGGTGGAAGAGGATTACCGGGGGCCCGTTCTTTTTTCGAATGACGCGGCAAGCGATATTTTGGACTCCATGATCGGCGAAAATGTCTTGGGAATACGTCCGAAGCCCGGAGCGTCGGCGCGCACCACCGGGGAGTTCTCATCCAATTACAAAGGCCGCGTGCTGCCTGCATTTTTGTCTGTGGTGGATGATCCGACGATGAAGACTTTCCAGGGAAAGACCCTGGTGGGAAGCTACGAGATCGATGAAGAAGGCGTGCGCGTGGCGCCGCTTCCGGTGATCAAAGATGGGATGCTGGTGCAATACCTTCTGGGGCGAGAGCCTATTCGTGACTTCGGCGATTCCAACGGACATGGCCGCGCGGCGCCCGGACAAGCGCCTTCGCCTAGTATTGGAAACCTGATGTTGCAGGCGAAGGACTCGAGTTCTCCCGACGAACTCAAGAAGAAGCTGATTGACATGTGCAAGCAGGAGAATAAGCCGTACGGCTATTACGCGGAAACGCTAGTCGGGAACAATCCACGTCTGCTCTATCGCGTGTACGTCAGCGACGGCCGTGAAGAACTGGTGCGTGGCGCCGTTTTCGACGAGTTGGATACGCGCACGCTGCGCAACGATTTAGTAGCTGCTGGCAACGACCCGCTCGTCAGCAATCGCGAAGGTGCCGTGCCGACGACGGTGGTCAGCCCTTCGATTTTGTTTGATGAACTGGAAGTTAAGAGAACCGATAAGAAGAACGCCAAACTGCCGGAATATCCTCCGCCTGACCTGGCTTCGCATTGATTAGTGCCGCTTGATGCCCTGCGAATCTATCGCTTTGGGAATTGGTAACGCAGACCAATGCGTGCGGCAATAGGCAAGCCGAGTTGTGGAACGGGAGTCGCGGCGGTCGCGTATTTTTCGTTGAACAGATTCTCAGCGGCGCCGAAGACTTCCAAGCCCGCGCCAATCGACCGCGACGCCATCGCATCCAGCACGAAAAAATTGCCAAGCGGGAACTGATTCTGGTCGTCGTCGAATTGCTTGCCGATGAATCGACCATCAACAGAGATGAACAGGATTCTGGGATTCGAATAGCGCACTTGGAAAGTAAACGAATTGTGCGGGACTTGCGCAACCCACAGACCGACCAGCGAAGTACCCTCAGGAAAACTCACCACTCTCGAATTCACAAACTGATAGCCGGCTGATAGATCGAGACTGCGTGTGATGTGCGCGGTAGCCCCGGCGTCGAAGCCCGGAGCGCTGATGCGGCCGAGATTTTCCCGGATGCGCGCGATCACGTTGGGCACCGGAGCTGGGCATCCGGGCAGAGCATTCGGCGGCGGCATGCACGTGACATTGGCAACGGGGTCTATGATCTGGTTGTAGAAGAACGTGCCGCGAATTTCGAGGCGACGGTCGAATCCGTCCGCAGAAATCCCGGCATCAACGCCGGTCAGGTGTTCTGCGGTCAAATTTGAGTTGGCCTGGGTGGTCGAGTTTCCCTGACGAAATGAGCGGTAGAGTTCGTTCAGAGTTGGTGCGCGGAACGCACGATAGACCGCAGCGTCCCAGGAAATGTTGGAATTAATCTGATACCGCAGAGTCGCTCGGGGACTGAAAGCATTTTGCGAGCGATCGGCGAACTGGGTAATTGCTGGGATACCGGTGGAAATGGGAATACGTATGGTGGACGCATCGAAATTGCTCCAGTGATCAAGGCGTGCACTGAGCGAGAGAAACCAGCGCGGGGCCAGCTGTATCAAGTCCTCACCGAAAAATCCGAGTGTGCGCTGACGGCCACCGGAGGACTGGTTCGCCGAAGGCGCGCCTTTGGTGAAAAGGAGGTCGTGGCTCGCGCCGATTTCTTCATGATCGTCAAAACCGGCGACCAGGGTTTGGCGTTTTCCCACTTGCCGTGACCACAACGCGGAACCGCCCACGCCTTGCGATGGTACGGTCTGCAAATCGGTCAGGGTTTCGGTGTCGCGCTGTGCGGCGAGGGAAGTCACCGAAGAAAAACTCTGATGATACGTTTGCACGTCGGCATAGAAGCGCAGCGTGAGCGCTCCGAAGCCGCCGAGATTGAGGTTCGCGCCGAGCGCGCCCTGGCCTAACTTCGTGTCATTCCTCTGTAACTCTGTGCCGTTTGCGCGGGTTTCATCAAGATACCAGCCGCGCGCGAAGATCTCGCTTTTCTCGCCGATCTTGCGTCCGACCATTAGATCGGCGGTGCCGTGCTCGGATCCGGCCTTGGTGTCCACCGGGCCGCGATCCGCTTGCGGGACTAGAACGTAGCCATCGGTGTTGAATACTTCGCCACTAAACGTGGACTCCCATTGGCCTTTTTGGCCGCCTGCCCAGAGCGAAAGATTCGGAGTGCTTTGGTTGCCGTAGGAGGTTTCCAGCGAAACACCGGCAGGCTCTGCGGGACGCGAAACGAATTGCACCACGCCGCCGAGCGCGTCACTGCCGTATAGGCTGGACGCGCCCTCCTGCGCGATCTCAATATCTGCGATGGACTCCGCAGGCACGCGATCCCAATAGACCCACCCGCCGAACGGGTCGTTTAGTGGAACGCCGTCTTGGAGCACAAGTGCCCGGCTGGCTCCGTTAGCGCCGAGACCTCGCAAGGAAACTCCTTGCGTGGTCGGATTCGCTGTGCGGCTGCTGGAGCGTCGAAAGAGGCTGAATCCGGGAACCTGGCGAAGGCGATCATCCAAAGTGAGGGCTGGAGTATTTTGCAAGTCTTCGCGCGTGATTTGAATGTCGCTGACTGGAACATCGGTCAGAAGCGTCGCAGCTCGGTTAGCGGTGACTTCAACTTTCTGGCTCAAGAGTGATGCTGTGAGCGTGATCTCTATGTGCGCAGGCACCCCAGCAGACGAAGTCCATTGCGCGGTGGTTGACTGAAATCCCTTGGCTGTCACCATCAGTGAGCCAGACGATTCCTGAACATTTTCGAAGGCAAAGGCTCCGGAAGTGTCGGTCACCGTTGAAACCACAGTGGATTTCGCATGAAGCTCCACTTGAGCGCCCGGCACAGAGGCGCCGCTGGAATCGCGAACGACGCCCTCGACGCGGATGTGTTGCGCTCGAATAGGGCGTGGCAGTAACACGCCGAACAGGAACATGGCCGCCGCGAAATCGCGAACTGCGGCGACCGTGAGCCTGCCACAAACGCTCGCAAAAGACAGCAAAGCTCCTCCATCTGAGCAAACCACATTTCTCCGGCAGACAAATGTGCGGGTATGATAACCCAGCTAAAATGGGGTGAACGAAAGAAGAACGCTGATTGTACAGAAAGCGAATCAGCGCTGCCGGTGTGCTATCTTGGCTGCCGGCAACGGCCGGCCTTTTTCGAGGAGGAATCGCATGGCGACGGCAGCGCAGCGTCGAAGTGATCGCGTTTCGCTGATATTACTGCTGGAAGCTTCCGGCACGGACATCAACGGCCAGGAGTTTGCCGACCCAGCTCGGACGATGCAGATTAATCGGACGGGCGCCGTGATCCTGCTGGACCGCGATCTGCGTCCCGATCAGCACATTAATATCAAGAGGAAAGCCGCAAGCGAGACGCACAGGCAAAGCAAAGTGCGCGTGGTGGGCCAATTTGGGCGTCAAAAAGAGGGTTACGTTTACGGAATCGAGATTTTGCAGCCAGAGAATGACGTTTGGGGCATCGAATTTCCTCCTATCGCGGAATCCGAAGAAGCCGTCGCGCGGATGCTCCTGGAATGCACGTATTGCCGCGGCAGAGAGGTCGTTTATCTCAACGAATTGGAGCTACGCGGCTTCGAGATCACGCGAGGAATAGCGCGCCATTGCAAGACCTGCGGCGTGCCCAGCATCTGGACGCAGGCGCTACACGAGGACGAAAAGAAACTGGCATCGCGGGCTGCACGCGGGCGACGTGGGCAGGCTGCGCCAGGAGAAATCCCTGCCGGCGGCGAGCAGCGAGAGCGCCAGCGATTGCGAATGAAGACGCGGCTGACCGCCTGCATTCGCCAGGCCAATGAGGATGATGAACTAGCGGTCTGCGAGGACATTTCGCCGGTGGGGATGTGTTTTCGAAGCAAGCGCCGCTACAATGCCGAAACTGCGATTAGCGTCGCGGTGCCATATTCGCCGGAAGCGGCGAATATCTTTCTTCCAGCGCGGGTGATTTATTGTGAAGAGATGCCCAAGGCTGGTTTATTCCGGCACGGAGTGGAATACCGCAGGCCTGGCCTGCTCCAGGGATAGATCCCGGCTTTCGCCTGCCGCGGAAGCCTTAGCGAACTGTGATTGGCGCTCGTTCATTGCTGCGGCGTTGCAGATACTGCATCGCAATGTTCAGGTGCACGTTGCCGCTGGGAGTTTCGAAACACAGAATCGTGGCTTCCGAATCCTGCCCGGCTTTTTCGCACTGTTCCTGGGAAAGAATCTCAGGCGGCAAGACTTTGAATTGAAAGCCTGCATCATTTAGCTGAGTGACGGCGTTGCCAATCACCATGTTCGCGAGTTCGCAGACCGTTTCCGGAACGATGGATTCGGAAGGGTCCACTGCACCGCCTGCGAGGAAACCGGCGACCTGAGCGGCGGCGCGGGGCTCCATATCGAGGATGACGCGCCCCTCAATTTGTCCTTTGAAAGAGACGGATGCGGCGGTTCCCTTGCGGCGATAGCCCTCCTCTTCCATCGTGAGATCCACAATTTTCGCGGGGACGTTCATCATTTCGGCGAGCACAGCGTCGAGCGAGCCGATAAACGGTTGGATCAGATCCATTCTCATCGTGAGCTCTCCCCGGCGCCTACAGGTGCGGTGACGCCATCGTCATTCAGGACGTAACGGATGATTTCGTAGAGCGCGTCAGGTTTCACAGGCTTTTGCACGAAGTGGCGTGCGCCCTTCTGCAACGCAGCCAGGATGTTGTCCTGGTAGCCGACCGAGGAGACCATGACAATTCGCGCGTCAGGGTGTTCCTGCACAATGCGCTCGACCGCTTCGATGCCTTCCATCTGAGGCATGGTGATGTCCATCAGAACAAGATCAGGCGACGTTCGAGAGTATTCGGTGATGGCGGTGCACCCGTCACCAGCCTCTCCGACGACTTGTCCGCCAAAGGATTCGACCATCTTGGCCAGACTCTTTCGAGCGAAGACAGAATCGTCGACGATCAGGTAACGCACGGCCTGGCTATCCTTCTTCCGCGTCAGTGGCTCAAACTGTTTCATGACTATCTCCTCCGTGACCCTGGTTCACCGGCAACGGTTTCCGCGTTGGAAAATTGGGCGCCAGGATCGGCTTGCGGCCGATCCGGAGCGCACTTAGCCTGCAAAATGCTTGAAAGATTGGGAAGCGACACGACGCGCCCGGCGAAACCACGCACAATTGCGGAACGCGGCATGCTGTCCACGACGCACGTGTCCGGGCTTTGAGCGATGGTGATTCCGCCAGCGGACTGAATAGCCCCGAGTCCGGCCGCCCCGTCGTCGCCCATGCCCGTCATTAATACTCCAATCGAAGAGGGGCCGAACTCTTGCGCGACGGATTGGAATAGAACGTCAACCGACGGCCTGTGTCCATTGACCCGAGGCTGATCCACAAGAATCGCAACGTTGCCGTGCTCCATCTTGCGAACCTTCATGTGGCGGTTTCCGGGGCAGATTAAGGCGCGACCTGCCAGTAACAGGTCTCCCGATTGCGCTTCCTTGACTTCGATCGCGGACGATTCGTCCAGGCGGTGGGCGAACATCTCGGTGAAGCCTTCCGGCATGTGCTGCACGACAAGGATGCATCCCGGGAAATCTTCTGGGAGTTGCGAGAATAGGTATTGGAGCGCGTTGGGGCCACCGGTGGAGATGCCAATCGCCACGATGGACGAGGGCCAATGGGGCATCGACGTCCTGCGGCGCTCTTTGCGCTTGGACGCCGGCATGGTGATGATCATTTTCGGTGCGCCCGAAGAGGCAGCCACCTTGATTTTCAGGGCCAACTCCGCTGCAATCTGCTCAATGCGTCCTGAAGCCGCGTCTGGCGGTTTCGTGACGAAATCAAAGGCTCCCAGGGCAAGCGCCTTCAGCGTGATAGAGGCGCCTCGCTCGGTTTGCGCGCTGAAGACAATCACGGGAACACGGTGCCTGCGAGTGATCTGGCGAAGCATCTCGATGCCGTCCATGCGCGGCATATCCAGATCAAGCGTCACGACATGGGGATGAAGTTCCGTAATTTTCTTGAGCCCGATGGCGCCGTCCATGGCTGTCCCGACCACTTCGATCGAAGCATCGCGCTGTAGCACTTGCGGGATGAGTTTACGCATCAGCGCCGAATCATCCACCACCAGAACGCGGATCTTTTCGCTCATGCGGTCGCTCCCACTGCGGGAATCCGAGCAAGGTGCGAAACCACGGCAGGAATATTCAGAATCAATACCACCGTGCCATCTCCCAAAATGGAAGCGCCGCTCACCAGGGGAGAAGTGACCAATTGATCTTCGAGGGCCTTGATGACCAGTTCCTCTTCGCCCATGAGACTATCCACGGCCAACCCAAAACGGCGGCTGCCTGCGCCGATGATCACCACAAAAATGCGTTTGGCTCGTCCGGATAGCTGTTGTGCCTCCAGCCTCTGCAGGCGAACGAGCGTGAGGACCTGTTGGCGCAACTGAAAAACCTCGTGATTGTCCACGCGATGAATTTCATCTTCAGTGATGCGGTTGATCTCCACGACGGAGGCGATCGGGACCGCGTATAGGCGTCCGCCGACGTAGAAGAGGAGAGCTTGAATGCTCGCCAGCGTGAGCGGCACGATGAGCCGGAATGTGGTGCCTTTTCCAGCTTCGCTTTCGATTTCGATGGACCCTTTCAGAGCGTCCAGTGCCGACTTCACTACATCTAGGCCGACGCCACGGCCGGAGATTTCCGTAACTTCATTGGCGGTGCTGAAACCCGGAGTGAAGATCAGATGGTGTATTTCGGAATCGTTCATCCTCGCGACTTCGTCCGCCTTGAGAATGCCGCGTTCGATAGCGCGACGGACAATTTTCTCGCGCTCGATGCCACGTCCGTCGTCGGAGACTTCGATGACCACCTGGTCGCCTTCATG
>DATEVZ010000002.1:0-9094 GCA_035258265.1 Candidatus Acidiferrales bacterium | reverse complement strand
GGCTGTGGCAGCACGCGCCCGAGCGCGCAGCACGAATTCGTGGGCGAGCGCCAGGCAGGCGTAGGCAGTGACCGGAAGCGCCAGACAATAGGCCGAAAAAAGCTGGTCCTTCAGCGCAAGCCACGCGACAACGATACCGGCGACCATTGTTGCCAGCTTTGAATTGCCGATTCGCGCGTGGAGATGATCCCTAGCTTGGGCCATTGCGCGGTGAGCTTCCAAGCGTTTCGCATACTCGGCGCGCGGCTGCGACAAATGCACCCTCCCACGTAATGCTGCATAGTCTACACTTCCGGCGGAGCCGGCCAGCACAGTTTCAGACGATTTGGTTACACTAGCCTTTCAAAAGAGGCGATGGAAGAATTCAGTCGTGGTTTGCCTGCAGAAACGTAATCACGAGGCGGGTAAACCCGTCTGGCTTTTCCAGATACATCAGGTGTCCGGCGTCCTCAACGACAACGCGCCGCGAGTTAGGGATGCCGTTCTCGATGACTCCAGCATGTGCATGGACATCCGGGATGTCCTGATCGCCGACGAGGATCAGAGTCGGAACGCGGATCTCGCCGAGACGCGCGACAGCCGGGCGTGTTGGTCTGGCCATGTCGTCATGCGTCAGATCCTGTGGGCTCGCGGTCAAAATTTCACTTAACTTCTTCTTCGCTTCGGCATGATCGGGCGCGAGAACGTATTTGTCGTTTACCCAGTTCGTGATTAGGCCCGGGACATCATTCTTCTGCATCGGTGCCTCGTTCTTCATGCCTCGCATTAAGAATTGGTCAGAAAAGCCGTAGCCGTCCACGACGGCGCCCACCAGCACCAGCTGCTCCACCAGAGCCGGACGCTCGAGAGTGAAGTTAATCGCTATTGCGCCTCCATGCGAACTGCCAATCAGCATCGCGCGTTTGACCTGCAAGTGGCGCAGCAGTGCTTGCAGGTCGTCGGTCTCGAAGTATGGCGGCGTGGTCAGCGGCGAGCGGCCGTAGCCTCGCCGATCGTAGCGAATCGTGTGGAATTGTTTGCAGAATGTCGGCCAGACGCCGTCCCACACCGCAGAATGTGCAATCCCGTCATGAATCAGCACAACGGCTTCCGGGCCCGTCCCACATTCTTCGTAGTAAATTTTCGAGCCGTCCAGGTCGAGAAAATTACCGGGAGGTGGCTGCGTATGCGCCTGTGATTGTCCGTGGGCTGATAGAAGCGTTACGGCGAGCGCCAGAACGCAAATCATAAAGCGAGTAATCGCCGAAGCGTTCCGATAAATATCCATGACGCTGACCTCCCGGCAGGTGTGCGCCGCTCAATATACGCTGAAGCCGCGGTGCCTGTCAGCGGCGTTGACAGCGGCGCTTCCGGTCATCAGAATAACTGCGCGCGAACGGGGACGAAAGCGCGCGCTTTGTGGCCATAGAGATTTAGTTTGAAAATTGCAGGCGGTTGGGCGGGGCCGTCTAGCTTCGAGGTCAAAACTTAATGATTCGACGCGTTTCGTTCGCTCTCTTGATGTGCGTTCCTCTGCTGTTCCCTTTGGGGCTGGCCTCTCAGACCGACGACTCGAGCCATCCGGCAATCGCGGCGGAGTCGTCGGGCGGTGGCTGTGTTGCCGGCGTGAGCACCGACGAACAAACCGGCCACGGATTTGATCTGGCGAATCTGGATCGCTCGGTATCGCCCTGCGACAACTTCTTCAAGTTCGCCGACGGCGGATGGATCAAGGCACATCCTATTCCGCCGGCCTATCCGCGTTGGGGAACATTCGATCAGCTCCGTGACAATAACGAAGAAATTCTGCATCAGATTCTCGAGGAGGCGGCGAAGGACAAGACTGCCGCGCCCGGGTCGAACCTGCAGAAGATTGGCGATTTCTATGCGAGCTGCATGGACGAAACAGGAATCGAGGCCGCCGGCGCGAAACCATTGGATGCGGAATTTCAGCGCATCGCGGCCTTGAAGAATGTGGAGGATCTGCAGGCCGAGGCTGCGCGTCTGCAACGTGTCGGCGTGCGCGCGCTTTTCCGTTTGGACGCCGCCCAAGATTACAAGGACAGCGCTCAGGTGATCGCGGTGGCGCGTCAGGGCGGATTAGGCTTGCCGGATCGCGATTACTACACGAAGGATGACGAAAAGTCCAAACAACTACGCGCCGATTATTTGCAGCATGTGACAAACATGTTCAAGCTTCTGGGTGACAGCGACGCGACCGCCGCGGCCGAAGCGAAGACGGTGATGGACATCGAAACTTCGCTCGCGAAATCCTCGATGACGCGGGTAGAATCGCGCAACCCCGACAACACGTATCACAAAATGCCGATTGCGGAGGCTTCTCAGATTACGCCGCATTTCGCTTGGATGTCGTTCCTGGATGGCGTCGGAGCACCGCGTGTTGCGGACCTCAATATCGCGCAGCCGGATTTCTTTAAGGAAATGGACGCAGTTCTCGTTGCGGTCCCGCTTGACGATTGGAAGATCTATCTTCGCTGGCACTTGATTCACAATGCGGCCCCGGCGCTTTCATCGAAGTTCGTGGACGAGAACTTCAATTTCTATGGACGCAAGCTACAGGGCACGGAGGAAATTCTTCCACGCTGGCGCCGATGCGTGCAATCCACGGACCAGCAACTGGGCGAAGCGCTCGGGCAGTTCTATGTACAACGCGCTTTTCCGCCCGAAGCGAAAGCCAAGGCTGTGGCGATGGTCAAAAATCTGATGGCCGCGCTGCGCGATGATCTTGCGACGCTGGATTGGATGAGCCCGGAAACGCGGAAACAGGCGACCGCGAAACTCGACGCCATCATGATCAAGATCGGCTACCCGGACAAATGGCGCGATTATTCGGCGTATCGCGTAGACCGCGGGCCGTACATTGAAAATGTCCGGCGAGGCAGCGCATTCGCGGTGGCGCACGACATGTCTGAAATCGGGAAGCCCGTGGACCGTACCGAGTGGGGGATGACGCCTCCAACGGTGAACGCCTATTACAATTCTTCGATGAACGAGATTGTGTTTCCCGCCGGAATTTTGCAACCGCCGTTTTACGATCCCAATCGCGACGACGCGATGAATTACGGCGGCATCGGTGCTGTAATCGGACATGAGATGACGCACGGCTTCGACGATCAAGGGGCGAAATTCGACGCGCAGGGCAATCTGAAGAACTGGTGGACGGCGGAGGACCTCGCGAATTTCAAAACGCGCGGCGATTGCATCCAGAAGCAATTCGACAGTTTCGAAGTCGAGCCCGGGCTGCACGAGAACGGCAAGCTGGTCGAAGGGGAGAGCATTGCGGACCTAGGGGGCTTGACGATTGCATACGCCGCGTTGCAGAAGTCCATGGAAGGGAAGCCGGCGCCGCCTGCCATCGACGAGTTCACGCCAGAGCAACGTTTCTTCCTGGCGTTTGCCCAAATATGGGCCGGAAGCGAGCGAGCCGAATATGCGCGCATGATCGTCGCGACTAATCCGCATCCGCTGAATAGGTTCAGGACGAATGGTCCGCTGTCGAATATGCCGCTGTTTGCCAAGGCCTGGAGTTGCAGCGCGAATTCAGCGATGGTGCGTCCGGAGGCGTCGCGCTGCAGGATTTGGTAAGCGGCGAATCGTTTCTGGAGCACGAGCGCCTGCCGCCCTCATTCGTACCGCAGCGCAACCATGGGATCCACGCGCATCGCGCGGCGCGCCGGTATGTAGCAGGCGACCAGCGCGACGAAAACAAGCAGACCAGCCACGGCGGCAAACGTCCCAGGGTCGCTGGCGCTCACGGAAAAAAGAAGGCCGGACATCAAACGAGTAAGTCCGAAGGCCGCGATGATTCCGATGGCAATCCCGACGAGCGCGATTTTTCCTCCCTGGCCGAGCACCATGCGAAGAACGTCGCGGGGCTGTGCTCCGAGCGACATGCGCACGCCGATTTCGTGGGTCCGCTGCGCGACGGAATACGAAATAACGCCATAGATTCCGATAGCCGCGAGCATCACGGCGAGCGCGCTGAACAGTCCGAGGAGCACCAAGGTGAGGCGTGGCGCGGCAACATCGTCGCTCATGATCTTGTTCATGGTGGCGATGGCGAAGATAGGCTGATCTTTGTCGACGGCGGCCACCACGCTGCGGATTTCCGAGGTCAGCGCGGATGGATCGAGCCGCGATTTCACAACGAGATCCATGTCGTTGTTAACCTCTTGCAGCAGCGGAGCATACACTTCCAGACGCGAGGGGTTCGCCAATCCGTACATTTTCGTGTCGTCAACGACGCCGACCACGGTGACCCACTTGTGCGCGTCCTTGGAAGCGGGATCGAAGCGTCCCCACATGAATCGTTTGCCGACGGGATCCTCGTTGGGCCAATACTGCCGCGCGAGTTTTTCGTTCACCAGCGCGACCGGGGGAGCGGTGGCGTTGTCGGCATCGGTGAATGTCCTGCCGCGCTGCAGCACCATTCCGAGCGTGCGAATATAGTCCGGACTGACCGTGTGAACATCCGGATGGGGGAAGCTTCCCGGTTTTGGCAGCGCCATGCCTTCAATCGTGATGTCCGTGCGGCCATGATCGCCTGTCAGCGGAATATGGTTTCCCAGCGCAGCGCTTTCCACGCCCGGGAGCGAGCGCACACCGTCGAGTACTTGCCGCCAAAAATTGAGAACAGCTGGGTCTTGGGAGTACCGCTGCGAACTCAAATACATTTCCATGGTCAGGACGCGATCGGGCTGAAAGCCCGGATTCACGTTGATCAGCCGATATAGACTCTTCAGCATCAGTCCTGCGCCAGCCAGAAGAACCAGCGCAAGCGAGATCTCCGCGACGGCGAGCATTCCGCGCAGGCGGTTCTGCGCCGCGCCAACGCCGGCGGTTCTGCCTCCCTCCTTGAGTTCGGCCTGCACATCCCACTTTGCCGAATGCGCTGCCGGGGCCATGCCGAAGACTACGGCAGCCAGCACTACCACACCTGCCGTAAACAGCAGCACCGCGCCGTTCAGGCCGATGCTGGCGCCTCCAAGCGTTTCCTGTGGAATCAGCCGCGTCATGAGGCGAATTCCGGCAAACGCAAAACCCAGTCCCAAAACGCCTCCGAGAAATGCGAGGACGAAGCTCTCCGTCAGCAGCTGCCGGATGATGCGCCACCGGCTGGCACCGACTGCGATGCGCAGCGCAATTTCCTTGCTGCGGGCCGCGCCACGAATCAGGAACAGATTCGCCACGTTTGCACTTGCGATGAGCAGCACAAACATGACTGCGGCGAACAGGACAAGAATCTCCGTTTGCAAGTTGCCGACGAACGCGTCGCGAATCGGGCGCAGCCGGACGCCGAACTGGTCATTCGCCGCGGGATACTCCTTCGCCAGGCCTGCCGTGATCCCTTCCATTTCGGCGTGGGCTTGCGTGAGCGCTGCGCCGGGCGCGAGGCGGCCCACCACCGTGCTGTCGCCGCGTTCACCTCTCTCCGTCGCGCTCCGATTGTTCGTCGCCCACACGCCGATGGGCAGCATCACATCAGTCCTATCCAGCGGGCGGAAATCGGCCGGCAACACACCGATGATCACAAAATCGTTTCCATCGAGCGTAATCGAGCGCCCGATGACGTTGCGATCAGCGCCGAAGTGCGACTGCCATAGCTGATAGCTGAGCAGCAAGACGCGCTGGGTTCCGGACTCTCCCTCCGCTGGTTCGAAATCGCGGCCCAGCACGGGACGGACGCCCATCATGGAGAGAAAATTCGGCGAGACGCTGTCGCCTGCTATGTTCTCCGGCTGGCTGACGCCTGCGCCCGCAAGGTTGAAACCCATTTGCGCGACGTAGGCCATTTGCGAGAAAGAGCGGTTTTGCGCGCGCCAGTCCAGAAAGTTGGGATACGAGACGCTGACGTTGCCTACTCTGGGCGTCGTTTCATTCAGGACCACCAGCTTCGACGCGTCGCGATAGGGCAGTGGGGCCAGCAGCACTCCATACACAATTGAAAAAATCGCGGTGTTGGCGCCGATGGCGAGCGCGAGAGTGAGAATAGCGACGGCGGTGAAGCCAGGAGATTTTCGCAGCATGCGCAGACCGAAGCGCAAGTCTTGAATCAAGGTTTCAAGGAAATGCGTGCCTTGGGCTTCGCGGCATTCTTCCTTGAACTTCTGGTAGCCGCCGAACTCGAGCCGGGCCCGTCGCTTGGCCTCTGCGCGCGGAACGCCCGAGCGCTCGAGATCATTGGCGCGATCCTGGATGTGCGCACGCAGCTCCTCTTCTACCTCGTTCTCGACCAGGGAACGGTGGAACAGCGCCGAGAGGACAGAACGGAGCGAGGCGAAGACCCTCATGTTTCCTCCGGCTGCGCCTTAAGCGCTGAGGCAATGGCGGCGACTAGACGGTTCCAGCCGTCCTCCTCCTGGCGCAAACGTTTCCGCCCGGCGGCCGTCAGCTCGTAGAACTTGGTCCGTCGATTGTTCTCCGACGTGTCCCAGTGAGCTTTCAGCAATCCCTGCCGCACCAGTCGAAACAGCGCGGGGTAGAGCGCCCCCTGTTCGATCAGCAGCGCTCCCTGTGAAATTTGTTCGATGCGCAGCAGAATGCCGTAGCCGTAGAGCGGGCCCAGAGAGACGGCTTTCAGAATGAGCAAATCGAGAGTGCCGGGGAGAATCTGCGCGTGTTCGGGCATCCAAGTATCCTAATCTACTTATGAAACTAAGCCCGCATTCCCGGCTTGTCAAGGAGAAAGTAGTGTAGAAGCGTCGCATTCGCCCGCACATCACGGGCGAATTGTCGACTAACTGGAAGTTACCGCCCAGAAAGCGGCCGGCGGGTCAACGTCTAGCCCGCCCCGCTTAAGTTAGCGCTTGTGGGGCAAGCCCCCGTACTCCAAGATGAGCCGCGCTGACGCAAGACCTTCGTAGCGGCGGTTTTTAGACCGCTAGCACTTTTGAGGCTCGCGTCAATGGCGGACGAAAGTGCGCCGCTACAAATGCTGAAGCGAACACATTCTCAGGATTGGGGATTTGTCATCACAGAGGACGTGATCAGTGATGGTGTGGGACTCCAGACGGGCTCACTCACGCTGGTCTGTGCATGTTCGCGATACCAGAGCGCTTCACTCGCCCTTTGCCACAAGCGCGTTCCAATCCACACGAGGATCATCAACTGACTCAATACGAAGGCAAGGATATTTGACTGCGGACTGAGATTCATCATCCAGACGCGCAGGCCAATCGCAAAGACAAGCAGGCCGATTATGGCGATGCGAAGGTAGAGCCACAGCAGCGAAAAAAAGTTGTGCCAAAGCACGCGGGCCGCGTGACGTAGCGCTTTGTGCATTCTTCTTTCGTCATCGGCGACGGCGATGATTTCCGCCAAGTCAAACCACAAACGCACGATTGCGAGCAGCAAGAGAATCACCACGCTTGATGCTACAAAGAAATACACAGCAGGGAACGGCGAGATTGAAACCTCCTCAATGTGGTCGTAAAGCGCGCCTACACCCGCACCTATGGCACCGATAGGAAGCAGCACAATCGCGAAATAGATCAGAAGACGAACGAAGCGCCAGAAATAATGGCCGCAACCCTCAAAGAACCTAGAGGCCTGCGGCTTTTCGTCGCGGACGTACGTCACAAGAATGCCGCCCGTCACAAACAGCATGAAGATCGCGAAGACGACGGAGAAATGGATCACCGCCGGACCCTGAAACTCGATCGGCGAATTTTGCAGCTGGCCCAGCTCGATCAGGGCCGAGAGATCCCAACCATCCACGAGATGTCGCGAGGCGAGGCTGTGGTTCAGCGTCCCGGACGCGCGGTCCACCATTCCCTGGGTGGAGAGGAAGCCGAAAATCAATGTGACAGCGAAAATCCACCACACCAGACGCTGCCATCTCCACACCAAGGCGGCGCCCGCCAAAAATGTTTTTGGTCTCCTTCCAGACATTCGCTTCACTCCTTCGATTTCGCTAGGTCAGCCACGCGAGCAATTGCGACAGCCATTCGCTGGCGAAGATCCACATATTCCTCAACTTGTACACAGCGTATGAGTCCGATTTCTTCAGGTAGCTGTTATTAAAAAGATCGCGATCCATGGTGATCTGATTTTGCGGATCAATTTGCGCGGATTTGATCTTGGCCTTCCGGTCGTATTGGTAGCGCACCCAGCGATCCTGGCCGTCCCAGTGTTCGGTGGCTGTAGAGTCGTCATCGAATTTCACCAGCAGGTCAACGGGGAAAACAAAATCGCCCTTGCGCTGCACGGTGACGTAGGTGCGGTACACCTCGTCCTTATTTTTGCCGGAGTCGGAGTGTTTCTCCCACCATTTCAAGGGATCGGAATGGGCGTTTCCGACTTCGTAGTCCAGAACATTGGTTCCATAGACGGACTGATTGAAATACCAGCGAAGATCTTTTCCGGAAACTTCCTCGACCGTTTTCAGGAAATCTTCGCCAGTCGGATGGGTGAAGCGGTAACGCATGAAGTAGGTGTGCAGGGCGCTCCGGAGTGTATCTTCGCCGATGACCTTTTCGAGGGTAATGAGCATAGTGGCCGTCTTGCCGTAGGTGATGCCCCCGTATGAATTGCTGTCAATGAATTTCCAGGCGAAACGCGAGATAGGATCCATGTCCGGGTCGCCAAGGTATGAAACCCGCTGGAGTTGGGTCTCTCCCAGATGAGCGAACGGAAAATTGATGGCCGACGTATCTTTTCCATACAGCGCATCCATCACTTTCACTTCGGTGTAGCTATTGATTCCTTCGTCGAGCCAGGCTTCCTCGAATTCGTTGGTCGCGACCATCCCGTACCAATATTGGTGTCCGAATTCGTGCTCGACGACGATTTCCGGCGCGAGCAATCCGTTGGGCATCCACCAAGCGGTCCCCGCAGTGATCAGGGTTGGATACTCCATGCCGCCGGCATCGCCTCCGCCGTGAGGAGGATCGACTACGGTAATCCGGTCGTAAGGATAAGGGCCATACCACTGGTCAAAAAGCGCGAGCGTTCCTTTGAGGACCTTGATGTAACGCGGTGCTGAAGGCATATTCCCCGGCGACATCAGCACATGAATGTGCACGGGGCCTTGGCTGCCGGTCCATGAGTCTTCGACGACAGTGAAGCTGGGGCTCGCGGTCCAGGAAAAATCGTG
>DATEVZ010000001.1:0-13698 GCA_035258265.1 Candidatus Acidiferrales bacterium | reverse complement strand
CCCCCGTGGATCTGCGGTGCTCGGGCCAAGCTTTCCGACCCGGAATCGGCCAAATACCCCCTTGCTGCGCATTTTTCCCTTGCAGTGGGGGCGTTTAAGTGGGTACAGTGGGCCTACTCGTGGTAGGACTGGGTCCAAAGGCCGCCATATATGGGCCTATGGTTGCCCAAACGGGGAACGAGGGGCACAGCTTGACTTGCGTCATCGCAGTTGCCAATCAAAAAGGCGGCGTCGGTAAAACTACCACCTCCATCAACCTCGCTGCCGCTCTCGCACTGAAGAAAAAGAAAACGCTCCTCATCGATCTCGACCCGCAATCGAACGCGACCATCGCTTTCTTTGATTCGGCCGAGGTGCAAACCTCGATGTACGATGTCTTCGCGGATCATCCGGTCGAGCTCGCGAAAGTAATCCGTCCCACCAAGGACGAAAACCTTTTCGTCGCCCCGGGCAAACTCGCCCTGGCAAGGCTAGAGCAGCAACTCGCGGGTCAATTTGATGCGCCCTACAAATTGAAGGACGCGCTCACACCTATCCTCAAAGAATACGAATTCGTGATTTTCGACACCCCGCCGGCGCTGGGCATCCTCACCGTCAACGCGCTCGTGGCGTCCACGCACTTGCTGGTCCCGATTCAGGCCGCCTATTTCGCCATCGAAGGCACCGACGACTTGCTCGAAACCTACGCGCGCATCCGTTCGCGCCCCAATCCAGACCTAAAAGTCCTCGGCGTCGTGATCACGCTTTACGACAAGCGCACCAACATCTCGCGCGACACCCACGAGCAAATCCGCGCCGTCTTCGGCGACGCGCTCTTCAAAACCAGAATCAGCAAAAACGTGCGCCTCGAAGAAAGTCCGGCGTACAAAGAAACGGTATTCTCCTTCGCGCCCAAATCGTCTGGCGCAGAGGACTATAAGAAGCTAGCCCAGGAGGTATTACAACGTGTCCAAGAGGATCGGGTTACCCGTCACTCTCAAGATGCGGCATGACGCGCATTACGTCGAAACGCTGACCAGTTTCAGCGGCGCGTCGGTCGGCCGCATGATTCCGACGGACAAAATCCGCCCGAATCCCGATCAGCCGCGCAAAGCCCTCGGAGACCTTCGCGAACTCACCGATTCCATCCGCGAAAAGGGCGTGCTCGAGCCGCTGCTGGTCCGGTACCTTCCGCGCGAAGACACCTATTACATTATTTCGGGTGAACGTCGCTACCATGCCTCCAAAGCCGCCGGCCTGCACGAACTCCCGTGCATCGAGAAAATTGCCGACGATGCCGAAACTCTCGAACTCGGCCTCATCGAAAATCTCCAGCGCAAGGATTTGACTCCCTTCGAAGAAGCGGATGGCCTGCAGCGCCTAGCCGACCATTTCGATTACACCCACGACGACATCGCCAAGAAAATCGGCCGCGCGCGTTCCAGCGTCACCGAAACAATGTCTCTGCACGTGATTCCGGATCCGGTGCGCAAAGCCTGCATCGAGCGCGGCGTACTCACCAAATCGTTGCTGCTCCAGGTCGCGCGCCAGCCCAACGAACGCAAAATGATCGAGATGGTAGACCGCATCTCGCAAGGCGGTCTCACACGGGACGAGGCGCGACGCGCACGCCAGCAGGAAACGGAGTCCGCGCCGCGCCCCCAGCCCTATCTCTTCGATTATCGCGCCGAGGACGACTCCTTCCACCTCCGCGTGCAATTCCGCAAGAGCCAGATATCCCGTGAGGAACTAGCCTCGGTCCTGCGGAAAATCCTGCGCGAAATCGAGTCCGGATCCATCTCCTCCTCCGCCGCCTGACAGCTTTACGTTTTAATCTGTCATCCTGAGCGCTGCGAAGGACCTCTGTTCGCCGTTTGTTGCAACGCCGCTCCTGCCCGTTGCGAGAGCCGCCGGCAAGGTTGAACGATGCGTGCTCGCATCTCTTGGAGTGCGGCCGCTTGCCGCCGCTTTTGCGCTCCGCGTTATAGAAGGCGAGCGCTTCCGCCATCCATAATCTCCCTGCTATCCTGATCTAGATGGAACTCTCCCCCGCGCAGCTAGCAATCCTCGAACGTCTCCACCGCAGCGGCCACGAAATCGTAGCCTTCCCCATGTACGCAAATTACGTGGGCATCAGAAAAGGGAACTGCGCCGCATTGCTGGCCCCGATTGCATCCGGCGGTTTTAATATTTATGGCACGCCCGCATATCTAATAAGCGGCAATTTCAGTGTTCGTGTAACAGAAAACGGCCAAGAATATTTCGTTTGGAAAAAGGAAAAACTGGAAGCCACACGCGCTCGCACAGCAGAGCTGAACGCCTTCGCCGCCGAGCTATCCCAATCTCTGCTACCGCAGGTCTAACCAAGTCCAAAAAACCGCACTCGCAATTCACAAGCCGCCTTCTCCGTGGCCTCGCAGCAGTTCTCAGTACCCTCTGATGTGGTAAATCTTCGGCTTTTCAAACTCCCAAGCAAGCGCCGCAGTTGAATTCACCGCCCGTCCATCGCACACTATCAACATGAATTCATACGACGTCATCTGCGTAGGCGCCGGTCCCACTGGCCTCGCCTGCGCCATCGAAGCCAAATTCGAGGGCCTAACCTCGCTAGTCGTCGATAAAGGCTGCCTCTGCAACTCGCTCTTCCACTATCCGACGAATATGAATTTCTTCACTACGCCCGAGCGCATGGAAATCGGTGATCTGCCGATGACCATTGCCGACCTTAAGCCCACTCGCGCCGAAGCTCTGAAATATTACCGGCGCGCCGTCGAGCATTTCGAGATCGAAGTCCACCAATACGAAAAAGTGGACCGCATCGCAGGCCACGACAACGCCTTCACTGTGCACACCACCGATCGCCTTGGGCAAGCGCAGCAATACGGCGCAAGAAAAATCGTAATCGCCACCGGATTTTACGATCATCCGAATTACCTTGGGATTCCCGGCGAAAACCTCCCGAACGTCTCGCACTATTTCACCGAGCCGCACCCGTACTGGAATCAGGAAGTCGTAATCATCGGAGGAGGGAATTCCGCAGCCGAAGCCGCGCTCGATCTTTTCCGCGCCGGCGCGCACGTCACCATCATCCATCGCGGCGCGGAAATGAATAAAGGTCTAAAATATTGGGTCAAGCCTGACATCGAAAATCGCATCCGCGCGAGCGAAATTCGCGCTATGTTTCACACCCAGGTCACCGCCATCGAGCCCACGCAAGTGCGCGTCAAAAATGGCCGCAGCGAAGAAACCATTCGCGCAAGGCAAGTCTTCGCGCTGACGGGTTATCACCCGGATTTCAGTTTCCTCGAAAAGCAGGGCATTCAGCTCGATCGCACAACGAAACGTCCCGCGCTAGATCCCGAAACACTCGAAAGCAACGTCCCAGGAATTTATTTAGCGGGCGTAGTAGTCGGCGGCCTGCAAACCTCCAAAATCTTCATCGAGAACGGTCGTTTCCACGGCCGCCAAATCATCGCCGCCATAGCCGGCAAAGGTAAACTCAAAGACCACGAGCCAGTGGCCCCTCCCGGCGAATAAGCCGCCACGAACGCCTTTGTGCCACAACCACTCTTGGCTGTGCTCCTTCTTTGATTTGTCATCCCCGATCGCGACCACTATCAGCGCAACACGCAAAAGACAACCAAAAACGAAGTTAGTGGCGACGCCTCGATCCACGCATCAAAGACTGAAGCCTTCCCTTATTATCCGACGTTCTACTTGACGCATTGTCTAGCCACGTGATAGCAATACGCCAGTCGCACCGGCTTGTTGGTCCCCTCAAACCGGTTTAATTCCGCGTCTCAAGTGAAGGAGGTTCCCTGTGCGATTTGTCCGATGCATCCTGATCATCCCGGCACTAGCGTGCCTTCTCGCGCCCGCCTTTCCTCAGGAAAAGGTCGGCGAGCCAAAAAACGAAAAAGCGCAGAAGACCTACAAGCAGGCCATGGAGTTCCTACACGACCATCAGACTGTCGCAGCTCTCGGCGAATTCAAGAAGGCCGACAAACAGGACGACGGAAAGTGTTATGCCTGCCAAAGACAAATGATCAAGTATGGAGCAGATCTGGATGACTGGAAAACCGTGGAACTTGCATCGCAGGAAATGGTGGCCGAAGCAGAGGGCACTCGGGACACAGCTGTTGCCCATTATCAATTTGCGGTAGTTCTCGCCAGGGAAGGAGTCCAAAAACACAAGGACGAGTTCTACGCGCGCGCTCACGAGGAGCTCACCAAGGCTCTCGATGCTTTCGCAAATTTTCCCGAAGCAGTTTTCCTCGATGGCCGCACACTCGCGCTGTTGCAACAAGACGCTGCCGCCAAGGCCCGATTCGCGCAGTATGTGAAAATGAAAGGCATAGACGATCCTGATCGGCAACGGGCGCTGCGATACATCGACCGTCCCGAACTCGCGCGCGCCAAGATGGCGCCGGCGTTTGCCGTGACCACGCTCGACGGACAACGAATCTCGCTCGATGACCTGCAAGGCAAGGTTGTGCTTCTGGATTTTTGGGCCACCTGGTGCGGACCATGCCGTGAGGCTCTGCCGCATCTGCGCGACGTCGCCAAGAAGTTTCAAGGACAGCCGCTTGTAATCCTCAGCGTGAGCCTCGATGCCGACGAGCAGAAGTGGAAGGACTTCATCGCCAAGAACGAAATGACTTGGCCGCAATATCGCGACGGCGGCTTTACATCCCCGATCTCGAAATTATTCAGCGTGACGGCCATCCCGCATACTTTCACGATTGACACCGACGGCGTCCTGCAAGACGAACACATCGGCGACGGTTCGATCGAAGGCAAACTGAAGAAGCTTCTAGCCCACGCACGCGAAACGCAGCAGGCGGCCCAAACTCCAGCTTCGCTTACTCCGCCCGCAACGCCTCCACTGGATCAACCGTAGCCGCTCGCCGCGAGGGCAGATAGCATGCCAAGTATGCGACGAGCACAACCCCCAGCGTCATCGCCCCATAAGTGATCGGATCCACCGCGCTAACTTTAAACAATAGCGACGACATCAGACGCATCGAAGCGAACGCCACCACCAGCCCGCACACCACGCCAATACCGGTCAGTAGCAATCCCTGACGCACAAACATACCCGTAAGCGTCTGCCGCTGTGCGCCCAGCGCCATGCGAATGCCGATCTCGCGCGTCCGTTGCGACACCGAGTAAGCAATGACGCCATAGATTCCCACGATCCCGAGCAGCAAGGCCATGCCTCCAGCAACTCCCAGCATCACCAGCGTGAACGAAGTCCGCGCCATGGATCTCGTGTAAAAGTATCCGAGCGTGTGCGCATTCGCGAGCGGCACATTTGGATCCACCGACCACACCGTCTGCCGCACTTCGTTCAAGAAAGCTTCCGACCCGGCGCGCGGGCTCCGTATGACGAACGCGATGCCACGATGCAATTCCTCTTTCTGACCTTCGAAACGGCTCATCATCACGGGCCAGTACACGGACGTCGGTACGGGCTGATCTACACCGCTGTCATGTATGTCCGCAACCACGCCGACAATTTCGCGCCAGTCGTCGGTGCTAGCGACGCGGATACGCTTGCCCAACGCGTTGCGCGCGTCATGCCAATATTCGCTCGCAAAACTGTCGGAAATGAGTACGACAGGGATTTTCTGGTAGGTGTCCGTCCAGCTGATATCGCGGCCGGCCACTAGCGGCGCGCCTATTGTCGCCAAAAATCCTGGCGAAACGAATTTGAAGCGGCGTATCGGAGGCAATTCTCCTTCGCCGTAGGTACGGTCCTCGGCGAAAACGAGGTCGTTCGAGTTATACCCATCCATGGGAATGGCACTCGAGAAACTGACGGAAGAGACGCCGGGAAGCGCCCCGAGCTTGTTGAGAATGTCCTGCTCCATGCGGACTACATGCTCGGCCTGGGAATCCGGAATCTCCGTTTCGGGAATGTAGAAGCGGAAAGTTTGCACCGCGTCTGGTCCGACGAATCCCGGCGGCGTGTGCATCAAAGCGCGGAAAGTGCGAATCATCAGCCCCGACCCAATCAGCAGCACAAGCGCAAGTGCCACCTGCAGCACCACCAGAACATTGCGCGCGCGATGCTGCTGGAGGCTTTGGCTCAGTGCCCGCCCTCCTTCGCGCAGGCCCGTGTTCAAATGCGCCCCGGCATACTTGAAAACCGGAATCGCGCCAAATAGCAGACTGGAAAAAAGCGCAATGGCAAGCGTGAATAGCAGAACCGGCACATCAATGCCAATTTCATGAATGCGTGGCAGGCCGGTCGGCGCCATCGCCACCAGCACGCGCAGCGTCCCGTAAGCAAGCGCCAATCCCAGCAGGCTGCCGAGCAGCCCGAGCACAATGCTTTCAAAGAGAAGCTCAGCGGCGATTCGTCCCCACCCCGCGCCAAGCGCAGCGCGGATCGCCAATTCCTGACGGCGTCCCTCAACCCGCACCAGCAACAGGTTTGCCACGTTCGCGCACGCTATCAGCAGCACCATCCCAATCGAACCCATCAGGACCCACAAAACCTTGCCCACATCGCCGACGACATCCTGCTTCAAGGGACGCAGGTTCGGCGCGAATTGCGCTTTCTCGAAAAGCTTCACACTGAAGCCCTCCGGAGCAGGGAACGAGCGGTTGACGATTGGAAGCATGCGCGCCACGTCCGCGCTGGCTTGCGACATCGTCACACCGGGTTTTAGCCGTGCCAGTGCTTCATAGCTGAAGTTGCCCAGCTTGATCTTGTTGCGGTCCCACTTGAAGGGTATGACCAGCGAAGCATCTTCGAAGTCGAGAAAGTGGAAACCCTGCGGCAATACCCCGATAATTTCGTGAGGCTTTCCGTCCACAGTGATCGAACGCCCGACCACGGAAGAAGCTCCGCCGAATTTTTGGTGCCAGTAGCCATAAGAAAGCAGCACGGTGTCCGGCGAGCCCGGGGAATCGTCTTCGCGTGTGAAGAGCCGCCCCAACGCCGGCTTCACCCCCAAAAGAGGCAGCGTCCCGTCAGTAACATCCAGCCCCCGCACCTGTTCCGGTTCTCCCGCTCCAGTCACGCTGAGCGAGTCGCCGTCGTAAGCGCCGATATCCTGAAACGTGGTGTTCTGCTCGCGGTCAATCATGTAAATGGACGGCGACATGTTCAGGTCTTTGATTGCGACGCCCGGCGCGGTGTGCCACACACCAATCAATTGTTCAGGATGTGGATAAGGCAAAGGTTTCAGCAAAACGCCTTCCAGTACGCTAAAAATGACGGTATTCGCTCCAACGCCTGCAGCCAGAGTGATGAGTGTAATAACCGTAAAGAGCGGCGCCCGTCCAAGCCGTCGCAAAACTTGCCGAAGCTGATCGCCAAACATCGCCATAACCCAATACCTCCCCGCCGAGTATCCGTCACCAGCGCCACAATACCGGGTCGAGCAAAAGCCTGTCGTGTCCACTCACGTCTGCATGTCTGTACGCAATAACGTCGCGAAATGTTTCCCATGCAGCAAGAAATGTTTATCCACACACCGCCGATGTGCAAGAGCAGTAGGTGTCGAAAAGAAGGAAATTCGACCGCGAACTACAATGTTAAAAGCGCGCCTGCCTTTCAGGAGTCACAGATCACCAAACACGAACTACGTCCTTTCTAATGGTCATTGAAGATTATTAGAATTCGCCGTAACCAACAGAAACCAAACGACCGCATTAGGTCCTAATCGTCTTTTTTTCGAGGGCGCACGAGTCACGGATCGCAAATCACAAATCAACGACTCACCGCACTCCGTTTGCCTGCCTCCACCAACTCTGCTAAAGTTGAAATCCGATGGCATCCATCATCCAGGAAGTCGGCGAAACCTTCGTTACGCTCTACAAAGGTTTCAGCGTGACGCTGCGCACCATGTTCCGCAAGACCACGACGGAAAGCTTCCCCGACGTCCCGCCCAGCGTCCAGCCGCGCTACAGGGGCATACACGTCCTTCAGCGCGACGAGAACGGCTACGAAAAGTGCGTCGGCTGCTTTCTTTGCGCCGCCGCGTGCCCAGCGAACTGTATTTATATTGAGGCAGCTGAAAATACCGCGGCCAATCGCATCTCTGCAGGGGAACGCTACGCAAAGGTCTACAACATTGACTACTCCCGCTGCATCTTCTGCGGCTACTGCGTAGAAGCCTGCCCCACAGACGCGATTACCCACGGCCATAGCATCGAGCTAGCCCCCTACGACATCAACGCCTTAATCTACCGCAAAGAACAACTTCTAGAATCGTGGCCGCCGCGCACCACAACCTCTCAGTAATCACGTCGGATACTCGAATCATCCTTACAGTTGGTCCCAAAGTTGAAACGCGCCATAAATGTCATCGCACCAACCCGTCTGGCTTCGTGCGCGAAGGTGCGAAACCAAAGTTTTGTGTAGTTCATGACGTGCCCGCCACCACCTTGCCGCAGGTTGACCCAGCCCGGTATTCGATGAGCCCACCGCGGGGGAGCCAAGCAACCGGCGCTCACTGCGACACCCCATCTAAACCTCAATGTTCCGCGAGGGCTCGCGTCCGATGGTTCCGGCAATACTTAAGCTATGTTTGGTGTGGCATTTGAGGGCGATGGGTTGGTTGACACCGTGGGCACGCGAGTAAGTGGCGGCTGGAAGCGAAACAAAGAAAAAAACAATGGAGTACAAGAACACGATCAAGCTGGTGGGCGTGGCCGACGGCACGTTGGACCATTGGGCCCAAAAGGTCAAACGCGCGACGGGCCGGGAGTTTTCGCGGTGCGGTTCGTTCCCACCTTCGCGGTATTTTCATTCGTGACGTAGCCTCGAAGAGTGCAACGGCGCTATCTTCGCCGCACTTTGGCCAGAACATATTGTGCGAAAATCCAGCCTAGAAATGTGATCGGGTGCGCCAGGGCCGCGCCGATGGAGTTGATCACGCCAATGGCCTGATTGGCGGACTTTTCCATGCTCTCGCCCTCTTCCTTCACCAAAACCGCGCGAGCCGTGCCGACCTGAGTCTTCCAATAGAGCACCATGTTCAAGCCGCATTTTTCGCACGTGAGTGGAGTTTGTTGGTGATGCCAACACTTCGGGCAGCGGTAATACATGGTGTGGTGGCACTGCGCGCAGAACTGCATGTCTTCGGAGGTTTCGTGGCCGCACGCAGGGCACCGCGACATCGCCTATGATTTGCGGTTGCGGCCGACGAAAAACTGCCGGATCAGGGAAATGCCGCCGGTAAATGGAATGAAGAGCAGGTTTTTCATCAGCGTCGAACGTTGCTCGATTTTATCGTGGATCGGATCGGCTTCGGCTTGCTTCGCCACGACCACCGCGGTGACGTACTTGATGAAATTGACCCCGCATTTTTCGCAATTGCCGCCGGCGCGTTGCTGGTGGCGGCATGCAGGACATTCGTAGCGCATCGTGTTGTGGCAGCGCTGGCAGAAACGCGCAATTTCGCGCACCGTGGCGCCGCACTTTGGACACTTCACCGTGGCCTGCTGCGCCGGCGTCATCGATAACGGGTTCGTCGAATTGGGCGCCGGCGACGAGCTCACGGCGGTTCGAGGAGGTATTGATTTATCAGCGAGGGCTGCCGGTGGCTGCGCCACACCTACAGTCGCGTTTGGACGCGGGAGGCCAGTCGCGACGGACTGTGCGGCCGTGCCTTTCTTGGCAGTAGCCGCGTCCTTCGGCATGCCTCCGGCGTTCCCCGGCGATGAATTTTCAGCCATAACCAATTCTAGCGGGCACACGAGGGCGACAAGTGTGCAATGCAGTCACCTGCGCTCGCAGCGTTACCCTGTACAGCGGTACAGGTGTTTCGTTCGTTGCATGACCGGGACCGCCGCTCACAGCTGTAACGATCCGTTGTGAATCGTCGGTTAGGTTGGGGAAAGCATTCAGCTATGCGCGTGTTTGCGCGACATCCGAAGCCATATGGGCTCGGAGGTTTGCGGCTTGCGCGGCAGAGGCGGAATCAGCGGGACGACAAATGCAATTAGAAACAGACAGGCTAGCAGTTTTGCAAAGGCTGCGGCTGCCAGCACAATACCCGAGAAACCGAATAGTCCGGACAGGATAGCGCCTGACAAGAAGAGCAAGGAGCAATGCTGCATTGTTTTTCGCATGACGTTCGTTCAGCGAATTCGCCGAGTATTGCGGTTGGTCACAAATGCGATGGCTACGAACGCCGTGACTAGTACGGTGGCGGCGGCGAACGTGAGACTTGCGATCAGCATCTCGAACTCCAGAGCAACTTCCAAACGCGACAACAAATTCGCTCTACGTCTTACCGATCAGCCCTTCATCCGATGGATGCGGACCGCGCGCCCTAACTCCTCACCGACCCAGCACGATCAAAAGAATCAACACGACGACCATTAACCCTAATCCGGTCATCGGGTTTTCGCTCAACTGCTTGCTTTTTGGCCAGCGCGGCAGACTTCCCAGCAGCGCTACAATCGAAAGAAAAGCGAAAACTACGGTTAGCATCGCAATTGTCCTCAGTCCATGAACCCATTCACGGTAAGTAACCCAAATACCTTACTCAGCAGACATCACTTAGGGCCATACGGTGAATCCCCTAGTTTGGTTTGCAGCTTTACTTAAGGTGAAGTCCGTAAGGTAGAGACTGAGGACGCTCGCGCGCAGGCTCCAGCATGGCTGCGATTTCAGGAACGAAGTCTCGCGCTGGGTGATGCTCATCGCAGGCGTGTTACTGCGCGGGACTACGCGTCAGCGTGACGGGCAGCGTGCTCGCGGTGTGCGGGTCAGGCGCGGCGTGGGCTGGCGGCGGGGGCAGGGTGGTGCGAATGAGTGATTCCACTTGTTGCCAGACTTTGGGATCGCACTCGATTTCGATATGCGGTTGCATCACCAGGCGATCCCACCAGGGGTAGGCGGCTTCGCACGCAATTGGTTTTTTACCGTAAACGAACCGGAAATTTCCGATGACCTGCGTGCGCGCGGGGTCGGCGGCGCGAATTTCGCTGCGCCCGTGCAGCCGACCGTCGGTCTGGTAGTAATTCGCGGCCTGCGCGACGTTTGGCGGAATCAGCGAGTCGTCTTCGCCGCGCTTCATGACGCTGTCCACCTGGATTGTCAGGAGGACGGCAATCCCGTCGCGATTCAGCGCGTTGGCAAGCGCAACGGTTTCCGAAGCTCCCCAGCTGTGCCCATAGATGACGATCCGCGCGCTTCGCTTTTCGTCGGCGGAAAGGCGGCCATCATGATTGGCATCGAGCGCGTGCAGAACGGCCTGGTGCGCGACCTCGCCACGATGGTTTTCAAAGGTGTTGACGTACGCACTGGAAGGGTAATCCTCGCGAATGCGCGCGGCGAGCTGCACGCCGCTATGCACGGCATCATCGTGGCGCACGTATCCGCCGACAAAACCAATCACAATGATTTTAGGCGCGGGCGCCTCTGCCGTCGCGGATTCGTCGGAGCTTTCGCGCGTACCATCTCGAGCTGCCACCCAGGTGTGCTTTGCGGCGATCACTTGGCCACTAGCGGAAGTGGCCGCGAGGAAAACCGAAAAAGCAAAAATCGAAGCTCGCATGCTCCTCTGTGTGTGGGGAACTCGATTTTAGCACGGTGGGGCACACCAATAGTTTGGATTTGTTAGCAGGAGCTAAAAAGCCCGGTGGCCTTGCGTTAGGCCTGGTGTTGTCGCTCTGCGACTTTCGCCATCGCGATGGTAAGTGCCGCTCCGCCCAGCGTCTTCACCAGCGTCGCGTGCTGCGCGTAAAATGCGCTACAGGACTCGATGATCGAAGGATTGGCCTTTTCCGCGTGCGCCGCCATCTGCTGGACCATCTCCGGCGTCACTTGCTGCGCTTGTTCCGGCGTCAATTGCGTGGCGCCGCCCTGCAACACGCTGGCAAGTCCTGTTCCGGCGAGCAACTGCGTGAGCATCGCGGGATTCACTGATCCCATCAATTGGTTAAGCAAGCCGGCCTTCTGCGCGCCATTGGAATTGGCAAACAGTGACGAAACCATATTCCCGAACGCGGGGGTCTGGTCCGAATGAAAGGCCGCGGCGAGCCCTTCAGCGATCGTGGAGGTCGGCGCCGCTTCCGCCACTTGATCGAAATGTGCGTGAACGTCAGGAGCCGGCGCCGCTGCGGCCCCGCTGCCCGATGTGTACTGCTTCAAAAGCCCTCCTACTTTATCCATCCAACTCATGTTGTTCCTCCTCTTAGGCTTGATTGCGAACAAGCCCGCCTGCGTTTTTCGACTGGCGTAATGTGCACGCGCCAGACGATCCGCTGTTTCTACTGTGGAATCACCAAATCCATACCCGCGCGAACTTTGTCTGGATCAGAAAGCTTGTCTTTGTTGGCTTCGAAAATTTTCATGTACTTGTTGGCGTCGCCGTAAAACTGCTTGCTGATCTTGGAGAGACTGTCCCCGGGCTGCACGGTGTAGGTTCGCGCAGCAGAGCTCGACCCTCCGGCCGAAGCCGCGGCTGCAGCGGCGGCTGCTGGCGCGTCAATATCGGCGGTAAGATCGGAAAAGCTGGGATCCACAAGCTTGATCTGGTCCCACACTTTGTTTTTCACATCTTGTGAGGGCGCTTCCGCGCGAATATAGAGTTTGTTGTCAGCCATGTTGAGGTTTTCCAGCCGGACGTTCTGTGCCTGCATAAAATTCAAAACGGACTGATACTTCGACTTCAATTGCTCGAGTCGCGCGTCTGCCATGGGGGGCTCCTCTGGGGTGACTGCAAATGGTCAAAGGCGCGTTGTGGCGCCCTTGGGCATGGTTGTCGTCAATTGTGGAGTTTGCTGCAGTTACGGTGATAAATCATCAACAGCCGTGAATTTCGCTTCCAGCGACACGCGGACTGGGAGGACGAACTCGCTGGATGCCGCGCATCTTACACCCATGAAAAGCCGCGAGCAAATGTTTATGTGCCGGCGAGCACGGTGCGATTTCGCGGTGGGCAAGCTTGGAAGGGACTCCGACGAGCGGAGAATCTAAGGCAGAGTATGGACAGCAACAGCGACGGCCCCGTAGCAGCTATCGCGCGCCAGGCTAACGCGGGAAGAAATATTCGGCGGGCGTGTGCGAACCGTTGCGCACGTTCTGTTCCGCAACGTTGAGCCAGCGAATTTCAAATATCGGAACACAAACCAACTCGTCGCACGATGGGCACGTGAATTCGAGGGAGTTCGTCATTAGGTTGAATCGCTTGTTTTCAGGAGCGATGGTAGTGGCGAGGACGTGGGCCTCGCAGTCGGGATTGTCGCAAACCAGGCATGGTTCCAAATTCGGGGCTAGTATTGGTCTCAAAGGCGCCTCATCTAGTAAGCTCCACCGCGTTAAAGATTCTTCTTGAGGTTGCCACAGTCGATCCTTCCGGCAATACAGGAATCACCTGAGTTAGAAAAATACAATGTTACTGAAATGCGTCATTGTTCTCCGCGGCAGGTAGCCCGCGGGCCATGCAGCGTCTCAACATGCATCCCAAGTTAGGCTCTACTTGCCGAAGTCCGTCTCTGGGGAAAAACGCCGCGAAATACTCCGAACACCCGATGGAGCGATTTCACCCATCCGATATCCTTCATGCAGCGAGGTAACCCATGTTGCGTACGCTTCTCCTGATCATTCTGGTGCTAGCGCTCATAGGAAGTTTGCCGACGTGGCCGTACAGCGCGGGTTGGGGTTACTACCCGACCGGAGGGCTGGGAGCGATCCTGCTCATTGTCGTTGTATTGATGCTGCTTGATCGGCGTGCCGTTTAACACCGCCGA